>JASLXP010001114.1 GCA_030740295.1 Planctomycetota bacterium | reverse complement strand
CCCGCAAAGGGAGGCAAAGTCTTTTACACCTCCCTCGGACACGTGGACGATTTCAGGTTGCCCGCCTTTCAGACCATGCTGCGGAACAGCATCTACTGGGCGGCCGGCCTGCCGATCAACAAGGTCCGCAGGATTCTGCGTGAGCTCCCCGGCAAGGTGTCCAACACCGGTTTCGCTGATTCGACCGGAGGCATGGCAAAGGACAAGGTGCACTTCGATCGGAAGTCCCTCATCATGCTCGGGGAGACCTACGCGGCCGCTTATGAAGTCGCCCGAAACGACTCCCTCACCGATCGGAAAAAGCCACCCGCCCTATCCACGGGCCGAAGAGGTTTTGCTCCCGAAGCTGCGCTCAAGAAGCTGCACGTCGCGGATGGTCTGAAGGTCGAGCTGTTCGCCTCCGAGCCGATGGTTCGACAGCCGGTGACGATGACCGTGGATAATCGCAATCGGGTCTGGGTCATTCAGTATCTGCAGTATCCCGAGCCCGCGGGACTGAAGAAGGTGTCCGGTGACCGCTACGATCGAATTCGCTATGACCGATTGCCGAAGCCGCCCCCGCACGGGCCGCGAGGCGCTGACCGGATCACCATTCTCGAAGATACCGACGGCGACGGCCGAGCGGACAAGGCCAGCGATTTCATCGATGGGCTGAACCTGGCATCCGGTCTTGCGCTCGGACATGGCGGCGCGTGGGTCTTGCAGTCGCCCTACCTCCTGTTCTATCCCGATCAGAACAACGATGATAAGCCGGACAGCGATCCGGAAGTCCGACTCGTCGGATTCGGCCTGGACGATGCGCACTCCGTAGCGAACTCACTTCAATGGGGGCCGGACGGCTGGCTCTATGGTGTGCATGGCAGCACGGTCAATGCCGATGTCCGCGGAGTGAAGTTTCAGCAGGGCATCTGGCGCTACCATCCGGCAACCGATTGCTTCGAGCTGTTCTCGGAAGGCGGCGGCAATACCTATGGCCTGGACTTTGATCGACTCGGCAACGCCATCGCAGGGACGAACGCGGGCGTGCCCGGATTGCACCAGATGCAGGGCGCATACCATTCCAAGAATTTCGGCAAACACGGTGCGCTCCATAATCCGCACACCTTCGGTTACTTCGGCCACATGCCTCACTCCGGATCCAGCATCGGCAAGCTCAGCGTGGGAGGCATCTTTTATCAGGCGGAACAGTGGCCACCGAAATGGCGAAACAAATACATCACGGCCAACCCGCTCAATCATGCTTTGTATGCGATCGACGTGCAGCCCCGCGGCTCGACCTTTTCAACGAAGTTTCAGGAACGGTTGGTCTGGAGTGACGATGCCTGGTTCCAACCGGTCGACCTGGCCCTTGAGGCGAATGGCTCACTGCTCATCGCCGACTGGTACGACGGGAACATCAGCTACCAGCGCACCTATCGCGACCGCAAGAACTTCGATGCCGAACGCGGCCGTATCTATCGCATCTCCGCGAAAGCGCGCCCAGGCCCAAACGCTGTCCAGGAAAAGACCCGGCTAAAGCCGCTACTCCAACCCCGTGCGACTCACGAGTTGTTCCATCCAAACATTCTGCGCGCAAGAAGAGCCTTGCAGTCGCTGGCCGAACGCCACGACAGATCACTCGCTCCCAAGCACGCCAAATTGCTCGACGAGGCCAAAGACGAGCGTAATGCGCTCCATGCCCTCTGGGCGCTGAATCTCTGCCAGAGCCTCAATGAAAATGATGGGTCGGCGATCAGAAGCTTGCAGCATCGCTTTCCCATCGTTCGCGCGTGGACGGCTCGGCTTCTGGGTGACCAGCTACAGGTATCAACCGCCATTCGTAACCAGTTAATGAAACTGGCTCGTGACGAAACCGACGTGAGAGTCCGCGCCCAGCTCGCCTGCACGGCCAAACGTCTGCCCGGCGAAGACTGCCTCGCCATCGCCACGGAGCTGGCGCGCCATGACGCGGACCAGTCAGACCCATACGTCCCGCTGCTCCTCTGGTGGGCAGTGGAGTCGAAGTCGGTGACCCACCGGGAACAGATTCTCTCCTGGCTCAAGAGCCCGAAGGAATGGGTACGCCCGCTCATGCAGAAAACGATCATTCCACGGCTCACCAGGCGTTACGCGGCAGAAGGCGGTGAGCTCGGATTCGCTACCTGTACACAACTGCTGGCACTCGCGCCGACCTCCAGCGATGTCGAGCGCGTGATCAGCGGCATGGAGAAACAGCTTCAAGGCCTCAGGCAGGGCAAGATGCCCGATGCGCTTCGGGCTCCGCTCGCGCGATTATGGAAAGGAGATCACCACCCGCAGTCGCTGGTCATGTTCTCTCTGAGAATGGGCAACGAGGCCGCGCTTCGTGAAGCCGTCACTCGCATGAACGACACAAAGGTTGCCGGGCGAACTCGCGTCCAGTTAATCGATGCCATCGGTCAGACAGGTAACGACGCCGCGCTCAAGCCCCTGCTCGATCTGTTTCAACAGTCCGACAGCGTCGCGATTCAGTCTGCCGTCCTCGCTTCGCTCGCTCGATTCAAATCGGCCGACGTCGGCACAATGATTCTCCAGGTATACAAATCTCTCAGCCGCGATCTGCGCGCCGAGGCAAGACAAGTCCTTTACAGCCGTGCTGCCTGGTCACAAGCTCTGCTGCAGGCCATCGATGGCGGACAACTGTCTTCGACGGAAATTCCGCACCAGGAACTGTCTCGACTCCAGAGCCACCCCGATCCGACCATCCGCAAGCTCGTTCAAAAGACCTGGGGAAAAGTGCGAACCGTGTCTTCGCAGGACAAGCGAAAGCAGATGCTGGAGATTGGCAGGACAGTGCTTGAAGGAACCGGCGACGTCGTGCGAGGCAAAACACAATTCATGAATCTGTGCGGGAAGTGTCACCAGCTTCACAGTGAGGGCGGAAAGTTCGGACCCGACCTGACGCCGTATCCGCGACACGAATTGTCTTACCTGTTGCTGCACACCGTCGATCCGGGGGCTGTCATTCGGCCGGCTTACCAGGGCGTCGTGATCGTAACGGATGACGAGCGCATGCTTACAGGCATCCTCGCGGAATCAACCCCCAGAACGGTCACACTGCTCGACGCCAACAACAAGCGAACCCTCCTGGCCAGGGATGACATCGAGCACATGAAGGATTCCGAACTGTCACCGATGCCTGAAAATCTGTTCTCCACATTTAAACCGCAGGCTATCCGCGACCTGTTCGCCTACCTGCGATCGAAGACATCCGGACCCTTGAGAAATGACCTGAGCAGCCTGACCGGATTGCACGAAACATTCGAGACCCCAACAGACGCCTGGCGGATAACAGACAACGGCACTCAGACTGCGGCCAAATTTCAGGAAACAGGCGGCCGTCCCGGCGGCTGGCTCCAACTGAACGACTCCAGTGGCGGCCGCATGGCCATCGTCCTGCCAAAGGAGTGGCACGCCGAGCTCAAGCCAGGCAATCGAACCGTTCTTTCATTCGATGCCCGAACAGTCGACCGCAAAAACGGCCGTCCGCACGAAGCCTTCGGCCTGGTCGAAATCACCGGAGCCGGCAAAACGCTGACCGCCGACGCGGCCGGCCCCAAACCAATCGTCCCCGGAGTTTCCTGGACAACCTACAGCCTCACTCTCGACGCCAGAACCTTCCGAGTCTCCGAACCCGAATGGCAGCGCATCCTGTCCGACCTCACCCAAATCATCATCCGCCTCGAAGCCTACGCCGGCGCCAATGAGATCATGGGCGTCGACAACATTTCGCTGAGAGCGCGTTGACGGCTTTTCGGAATCACTTCCTGGTGGAAGACAGCAAAGACCAGTGAAAAAGACCATCCGTGGGTCCAGGGATTCACGCTGGAGCGTCTGGTCTTTTTGAGGTGTCGTCGAGACTGCGCTGCTCGTTGATGATTTTCGTCAATTCGGAAACAACGTCTTCATTCTGTCGAGAGATTTCGTTCTGCTCGGCCTCGTCTTCAGCGATGTTGAACAGCTCGGTGGATCCGGCCTCCATCGCGGCGTTGGTCGTCAGCTTCCACTGGCCATAGCGCACGCCGTAATTCATACCCCTGAAGTTCCAGAATATCGGTCGGTCGGGCAGATTGTTCGTTGCGCCGGACAGGAGCGGCCAGACATCAGTCCCGTCCCATCGCGGATTATCGGGATGGTAGTCGAGCATGCCGCAAAACGTCGGCATCCAGTCCACAATGTGCATGGGATGAACGATTCTGGCACCGGGCGACAGCGTTCCCGGCCAGCTCACGACGGAAGGCGTACGCACACCGCCTTCGTAGAGCTGTGCCTTACGGCCCCGTAACGGAAGGTTGCTGCCGAGGCGCGGCAGCACTTCGTGCCGCCCGGGATATTTGCTCGTGTCCCCCGAGTTGTCCGCGGGGATGGCCCCGTTGTCCGATGTGAAGACGACGATGGTGTTGTCCACCTGAGAGGTGCGTTGCAGGGCCTCCATGAACCGGCCAACTGCATGGTCCATGTGGCTGGTATACGCGGCGTAAAGTTTGAACGAGTGATCGCATCCGGGGTCGTCGTCCCAGTGCTGGCCTTCGTAAGTATCGACCCATTCCTGCGGCGGTTTGATCGGTGTGTGGACGGCAGTGAAAGGCACGTAACAGAACCATGGGCTCTCACGAGTTTCGATGAATTCGACGGCCTGGTCGGCAATCAGATCGGTAACGTGCCCTCGCTCGTTGATGAGCTCACCGTCGTGATGCCACGTGTAACTGAATTCTCCTTCTTTGTATCGATGGAGATACGGATCAACGCCGCCCGCGAGGCTGCCATGCGAGACATTAAAGCCGTAATTGTTCGGGCAGAACTCCGGCGCTGAACCGAGATGCCATTTGCCGAACAGACCCGTGTCGTACCCACAGTTGCGCAGCGATGCTGCAATTGTCTCATAGCCGTCTGGCAGCACGGGCGGATTCGAGGGTGATGTGGCATGGCGCCCGAAGCGGCCGGGATGACGCCCCGTCATAAAGCAGGCCCTCGTGGGCGTACACATCGGACAGACGTAGTGTTGATCAAGCTCGACGCCGTTGCGGACAAGCCGATCAATGTTGGGCGTACGGATATCGGAGCCGTGGTAGCTGACATCTCCCCAGCCGAGGTCATCGGCGAGAATGAACAAGATGTTTGGTTTGCTGGTCATCGGATTATCAGTCCTTTGAATTGATTGGTGATAGAAGATTCGGTCACTCCAGCCAAGAACCGATGAAGACCTGCACGTCTCCCGGGAGAAAACGAATGAGGCCTTCCACAGACTTCTTCTGGAGCTGTGCCTTTTGAACTGAGATGCGCTGGGTATCTGTAATATTGATCGGGATCGGCGGCATCACATCCAGTGGCTTGTCGGAATCTGAGACCACCATCCAGATTGCATGGTCGCCCTTCTTCAGGCCGAAATAAGTGATGCCTTCAGGTTCTGTTCGCCACTTCGTGATTGGTTCG
The DNA here is from genome assembly GCA_030740295.1 of Planctomycetota bacterium. The sequence goes on along the minus strand of JASLXP010001114.1, from coordinate 1,906 downwards.
CCGTCAGCAATGAGTTCTTCATATTCTCTGGCGATGATTAAGGCTTTCGAGACAGCCGCGAAGTCGGCCGCATCGAATCCATGGTGCGTGTAGTAGGTGACGCCCATGCCGCCGGACAGCAAACTGCTGAGGATCTCCTGGTAGATGTAGCCGGCCGGCTTCTCGCCCATGGTGCCGGGCTGCAGCCACGGGATGATGGCGCTGCAATCCAGCTCTTTGCGATCAGCTCGGACGCCCGTTCTCACCGGGCCGGGGAGCGTGGAGTAAATGCTCGGCATCGCGAAGTTCAGTATGTCTGGGTAGAGCTCTTTAAATCGAAGCACCGGATACCGAGTGTCCGCCGGACGAATGGCGTACGAGCCCATTTTGAATTTCGGGCCGCCGGTTTCCGTTCTGATGGCTTCGAGTCGTTTTCTCAGGTCACTGAAGATCTCTGCACCCTTGCGAGCAGCGAATCCAGCGATCGATTCGTCTTTGCTTCGGCTCTTTGCACACCGCGAGCATTGGGCAATCTGTTCGAGTGACGACCAGTGGACTTCACAGTCGAGGAATACCCACTGCGAGGTATGAAAGGCAAATCTCTCAGCGATGAGTGCGAGATGCTCGGTGAGAAGCGGGCCGCGGTAGCTTGGGCATAGGTTGGCCGTCTTGCCCCCGGGCAATTGGCACAGGATTTCGGGATGCTCTTTCTTCTTTGCCTGGATCGCGTGAATTGGAGAAAAGTTGAAGACGGTATCCATCCCGCGCTTCTCGGCTTCCATCAGGGCATTCTTGAGTACTGCGTCTTCGGCTTTCACCCATTGTCCGAACCAGGGCATGGCGGTGAAGCCGCAGTGATCGATCAGGTCGAGCGCAGAGCCTTGAGTTCTGGTCCAGAAAAAGTGATTCATCCAGTCCAGGCTGATATGCAAACGCTCGGGACGTTTGGCGCGCGGGATACTGACTGAGTGGAAGGTAACTTCCGTTGGGGGTTGTTCGCCTCCCTCCCAACGGGAACTGATCATGGCTGGGGCGGTCCAGCCTTCCGGCTGATCGATTTTCCAGAACAGATACATCCAGAACCGTTCGGACAGGCCACGAGTTGGCACTTCGTAACGATGGTAGGATTTATCGTTGATAGTTACGGCAGTCGGTTTCGGCGGGTCGACGGCACGACCACCATAGCGCTCATTGAGCATGGTCTTCGTCAGGTTCACTTCCGGCGGCAAATCCAGGATTAAGGTGATCGGCTTCCTTTTGTCGGGAAGAGTGTTGAAACCGCCAATGCAGGTCCAGGTTTCGATGCCGGCGGCAAACCAGTCCCTTTTCAGCGGATAGGCTGTGTAGCGGTTGGGGCCGAAGGGCGATACCGCGGGAGGCCTCGTTCGGAGTGTCTGCGGGATGGTGTCGGGCACTCGCTCAGTGCCAAAGACGAACACTTCGTCCATCGCGCAGAAGCTGCCGTCAAACTGGATTCTGAGCGCAACGTATCGGCCGCGCGATTTGAGATCTCTAAAACGCAGGGCGTGCATCCAGGCCTTACCTTTTTCCGCCGGGACGCCGTACGCCGCGTCGTCTCTTAACTTTCGATAGACACCCGCCTGATGATAGGTGTCATCGTTATCGCTCACCGCCACTTCCACCTGTTTGGGGAATTTCAGTCCGGACTGCTCCCGCCCGCCAAGGAATCGAATCGTAATTTCGTCGATGCCCTTAACTGCACCGAGGTCGAGCCGAATGTCAACACCAGGATTTCCATGCCACGCCACGCCATGTCGCTCGAACCAGATTCGTTCATCCCTTCGTTCGGAAAGTCGTCCATCAGTCAGGTCGGTAAGGTCTCCATCATCCTTGGTCAGCCGGTAGCCGGGAACGGAGGAATACTGATAGGGCTTTCCAAGTGCGAGGTTGGTTCTGCCTCTGGCAT
>JASLXP010001113.1 GCA_030740295.1 Planctomycetota bacterium | reverse complement strand
CGAGCGGCAAGGCCCATTGGCGTAAACGTAAGGGCGACCAGCCGTTCTTCAGTGTGTTCAACTTCACGGTCTGTCACGAGAGCCAGATCCGGGTTCCGGAGGACAAGTATCAGAAGAACACAGCCCGACTCACACCCGAGCAGCGACACGATCCGGCCAAAGCCCCGATCCCGCCGTTCCACCCGGTTACTCGGCAATCGCGCAAGGACTGGGCCCGTTACCACGACAACATCACCGCCATGGACTATCAGGTTGGTGACGTACTGGCCCAACTGGAAGAGGACGGCCTGACCGATGACACGATCGTGTTCTTCTTTTCTGACCACGGCGCCGGGATGCCGGGCATCAAGAAGTGGGTCTGGGAGACGGGACTCAAAGTGCCCTTTGTCGTACGGTTTCCCGCGAAGTATCGGGACTGGGCAGCTGGCGCCGCTGGCGAGACGACCGATCGGCTGGTGAGCTTTGTCGACTTCGCTCCCACCGTACTGAACTTGGCGGGCGTGGAGATCCCCAGCCACATGCAGGGTTCGGCCTTCCTCGGTCCGGCCGCCGCCGAACCTCGCCAGCAAGTTCACGCGATCCGCGACCGAATGGCCGAACGATTTGACATGGTCCGCGTGGTCCGCGACAAGCAGTTCCAGTACCACCGCAATTTCTATCCTCATCTTCCGTGGTCGCAATTCACGAGCTACACGGAACAGATGCCCACGATGCAAGTCTGGCGGCAGTTGCACGAACAGGGAAAGCTGAACGCTGTGCAGAATCGGTATTTCGAAAACAAACCGGTCGAAGAGCTCTACGACGTAGCTGCGGACCCCTTCGAGACGAACAACCTGGCCGATGATCCGCAGTATGCCGAACTGCTCGAGCGAATGCGCGAGCAGTGTCGGCAGTGGATGATCGAAACGGGCGACATGGGGCTCTTGCCCGAATATGAGATGCTTGCCCGGGCGGAAGGCAAAACGCCGTACGATGTGGCTTTCGATCCAGCGTCAAATCCTGTCGGGCGACTTGCCGAGGCTGCCGATCTGGTCAACCGGCGCGACGCGGCAATCGTGCCTGAGCTTGTCAGGCTTCTGGGCGATACCGATCCCGCCATCCGGTACTGGGCAGCTATCGGCCTGGTCGGCTTGGGCGAAAAGGCGGCCTCAGCCGAAGATGCGCTGAAGAAGGCAATTTCCGATATGGCTCCTTACGTTGCCGTGACGGCTGCGGAAGGGCTGTGTCATCTTGGGAAAATCGACGCGGCAATGCCCGCGCTGCGCGCTGGCCTCAAGCACGAGTCGCCCTTGATTCGTCTGAGGGCGATCAATGTCCTCGACCGGCTCGGCGAGCAAGCTCGCCCTGCAATCGATGCCATGAGGAACGCTCGCGTGGAGAAAGGCGGGCACGTCGGAGACTACTTGAACCGAATGAGCGTTTATGTGCCGGCGGGATTGAAGGAACAGGAATAGGAAAAGGATTAGGAATATGAGATCACTGCGAATCTGCCACACGCTTGGTGTCACTCTGCTGTTCGGCCTGGTTTGCGTGGCTGATGAGAAGCCTGGGGAACCAATTCTCCACATCGGTGGCACAGGCGGTGCCTACTTTCTCGCGGAGCCGGGGGAGTTGGTCATCGAGTTGGAGAAGCGCGATCTGAATCGCTCGGGGCGACGAGCCGATCTGCGAGCGATACTTGTGGGACCCGACCGGCAGGTTCTACAGG
>JASLXP010001112.1 GCA_030740295.1 Planctomycetota bacterium | reverse complement strand
GGTTTTCATCGTCGACGACGATCCAGAGGCCACCCGGAACCTCAAATCTCTGTTCGACCAGGACGGCCATCAGAGCCGCACCGCCAGCTCGGCCTTTGAGGCAGAAGATCTGATCCGTATGGAAACGCCGGATCTTCTGGTTCTGGATGTCCGCATGCCATTCTGGAGTGGGATCGATTTCTGTCGAAAAATCCGCAACGACGGCGAAGCCTGCCCCATCCTGTTCCTGAGTGCAGAAAACAACGCTGAAGTGCGCCAAAAGGCCATGGATGCTGAAGCTGACGGTTTTATCTCAAAGCCCTTCGATCCGGATCAGCTTCTTATGAGGGCAAAATTATTGATGGAAAACGGCGCGTTCGGACCTGCCGCGCACGCGTGACGCTCGTTGCTTTGTCGTAGTCTTCTTCTTGATCAGAGGAAGGGCTCTTGCCAGGGCCGCCAGTTGCTGGTTGGCTCTTCCGGGAGCGGCCTTTCAAAAGAAAAAGCCGCCTGATGAAGGCGGCTTTTCTGAGCTTTCGGTTTCACACCGTTGTGCCGGCTGCGATATCGCCTATTCTTCCTTTGGCTCTTCTTTGGCAACGAAGCGGATGTTGTCCAGGAAGATGTTGCCCTGCGGGGCACGGTGGTAAATGAGGAAGTAGATCTTGATGGTGTTGTTCAGATTCTTGATAGGCGATTTATACTGCCAGTTGGCGTCGGCACTCTTGAATTTGCTGGTGTCGAGCTGAATCTTCTTGCCAACGGCCCATTTGTTGGGACGGATGGTTGTGGCATAGCTTTCGAACCACGCATACCCGGGAAGAGTCTGGACGGCGATGGCGATGCTGATTGGGCGGTCGCAGCCATTGAACGTGTCAAAAGTGATGAACCCCTTGTCACTCAGGTTGGCCGGATAATCGAGTCCGATGGCGGCTTTGTCTTTGTCCGTCTTGGTGAAGCTGATGCGTGCGAGAAGGTTCTTCTCCTCCCCGCCCTGGTCGACAACTTCGTATTCGGCCGGATTGGCCCAGTCCTGTGACTTCCAGCGTTCGTTTGCTTCGAGGCCGTCTTTGCCCTCTTCCTCTTCTTTCTTTTCAGCGGCAACAGGTTCTTCAACCTTGACCACTTCGGTCTCGGTTTTGGCTATCTCCGTCTCGGGTTTGACTTCGGCTTTGGCAACTGTGGTCTCTGTTGCGGGATCATCAGTCGGCGCGGCCTCGGTCTTGGCTTTGGTACCTTCGTCAGGCTTTTCAGAAGGGGCAGTTTCCGTCTTGGGCGTTTCCCCCTTGCCGGCAGGATCATCTGCCGGGGCGCCTTCTATAGTTCTTTCTTTTGCATAAGCGAGGAGGGCCTTGCGGCGTTCTTCGGCTTCGATCTTGGCTTTTGCTTCCTGCTCTTTCAGTTTCTTTTCTTCTTCGGCCGCGAGGCGTTTGGCCTCCTCTTCTTCAAGGCGGCGCTTCTCTTCATCGGCCTTTTGGAATTCTCCTTCAAGCACTTCAAGCTTTGCACGGAGGTCCTGGCGGCCGGGGTTGAGCTCGAGATACCGGTAAAGAGTAATGGCAAGTTCCTTTTTCATCTTCTTCTTTTCATAGAGCTCTGAAAGCTGAAGAAGTTTATCTGGAGGCATGTCTTCATTTTCCGCAGCGTTGGCGAGGCAACTCATTACACCCGCGGGATCGCCGTAGTGCTCGCACAGCTTGGCGAGTTCCAGGTAACGCTGAGTATCAGAGGCGTCGATTTCGCTCAGGCGCGTTTCGACATCCAGCTCGATGCGGTCGACCCGGTCTTTTCTGAGTCGGATCTTGCCGTATTCAACGCGGACGGTGAGATCAATTTCGCCCTGCTTGAGAACAGTGCCCTCGAGTTCCATGCCGTCTACAAAAACGATGCGGTCGGCGGAGACAGGTAAAGCGAACGCCAGGAGAGAGAGTGAGCACAGTAACCGTTTCATGATATGAGACCTGTGGATACGAAAACCTGCCGAATGTTGATAAGTCTATGGGGTTGGCTTTGCTACGCAATAGTGCAGAAGAGTTTAGCCAGCGCCAGCCGATCCTTGTCAATGCATTGTGACGTGCGTGTAAAACGATGTAAGTCAGGTCCGGGGAAAACCATCGGCACAGGTCAATTCAGATCAGCAGTACGTTTTCTGTGAAAGTGAGAGGCGCATCGCGCAGAGAACAAAAAATGCCCGGCATCCGAGGGATACCGGGCATCATTAAATTGGTCGGCAACTGACTACCAGCGACCGCCTCTGCGGCCCCCGCCTCCGCCTCCGCCTCCGCCACCACCACCACCACCACCACCACCGCCGCCGCCGCGACGGTCTTCGCGCGGGCGAGCTTCGTTAACGGTAAGGGTGCGGCCGCCGAGTTCGGTGCCGTTCAGACCTTCGATAGCAGCCAGGCCTTCTTCCTTGTCAGCCATTTCAACAAAACCAAAGCCACGTGAACGACCAGTATCACGGTCCATAATGATACTGGCTTTGAGGACTTCACCGTGGGCCGAAAAGGACTCACGGAGTTCATCTTCTGTAGCCTTGAAGGACAGGTTGCCTACATAAATATTGATCATCGGAGCGATTCTCCTAACAGACAAAAAAGCCATCCGCTCCGAACATTAAAAAAAGTCCAGGGTGGATTGGGCAAACAAAACACCGATGGGGACAACCAATCGGTGTTACACAAATTTTTTGGATAAACGACGTGGTCAGGCGTGCAGTTTCTCGCTGGTCAGGCAGGCAGGGCTACAGAGGCGAAAAACCGGAACCACAGTCCTAGCAATGCCGAAATCATGTTTGGACGGTCGCCATCATAGCGGCATCGATTCCCAACGCCAGCACAGGCGCCCAAAATATATAACGTAAATCCTTCTACTCAAGGAGGATTGCATCAGAGGCCGGTCACCATCTGACTCGAGATTTCAAGCTGTGGAGACAGATTGACTCCTGTCCGATGACTCTGTAAACGAGACGATGCCAACCCCGGCAACGGTTATGGCCTTGAATATTTCTCACTCAATGACTCGATAAGCTCCATGCCCCTTACACTTGGTGAAGGCAACACTCCATTGGTCCGCTCACGTTCCATCGGGCCGGACGCCGGCATCCCAAATCTGTACTTCAAACTCGAGGCTGCCAATCCGACCGGCTCGTTCAAAGATCGGTTTGGATGCGCCGCGGTGAATCACATGCTGGATGAAGGCAAAACACTCTGTGTGGCCACTTCCAGTGGGAATACCGGCGCGTCGCTGGCGGGCTACTGCGCTGCAGCGAGTATCACCTGCCACATCGCCATTGTCGAGACCGCCCCTTTCGGAAAACTGCGCCAGATGCTTGCTTACGGAGCGCACCTATACCGAATCAAGGGTTTCGGGCTCGATATCGACGCGACGGCCGGCGTCATGGACAAACTCGTGGAACTGTCCCAGCAGGAACACGCCATGCTTCAGATCAGCGCATTCAAGTATTCACCCACTGGAATGGCCGGGGTGAGAAGTCTTGCGTATGAGTTGGCCGAACAACAGCCGGACGGAATCGATCATGTCTTCTGTCAGGCCGGTGGCGGGGGGATGGCTGTGGCCGTTGCGGAGGCGTTTTCTGATTTGGTCCGTGAAGGCACGATTGAGAAATGCCCGGCAGTGGAAGTCGTCCAGCCGGAAGGAAACAACACGATGGCCGGCCCGCTGCGAGAGGGCCTGGAAATCGGACGACAGGTGAATTGCACATCGACGGTCAGCGGACTCCAGGTCGCGACGAATATCGATGGGGACCGCGCCATCCAGAGCTGCCGCGCCACCGGAGGCACTGGGCATGTAGTGCCGGATGATCTGATTTACGAAGCTCAATCCAGGTTGGCAAAAGAAGAGGGAATCTTCAGTGAGCCAGCCGGTGCTACCTCATTGGCCGGGGCACTTTCGGCCAAGGCTGACAGCGAACTGAAACCTGATGCCGTCGTCGTCTGCCCAATCACTGGAATCGGCTTCAAGGACGAGCATTCTGTCGAAGAAATGACAAAGGACGCGCTCCATCCAATCCTGGACAGCGTCGGCGCGTTTGAAGATGCCATCCGGTCGCAAACACCAGACTCGTAGTACCCCGCCTCTTTCAGTAGTTCGTGGTGACCCGCTTAACTGAGATTCCACCAATGCACCGAGTGACGAAGACGCTATCCATCCTGGGAATCCTCATACTGCCTACCGGCCCCCTTCTCCGGGCTGAGATAGGAATCTACATCCCAAAGGATCCCCCACTCGAGATGAAACAGGCATGCGATGCCCTGGAGTATTACCTGCCGAAAATCTTTGACACCGAAGTGAGAGTTTACAGCTCAGATGCTCATCCGAAGCCTAAAGCCGCGCCCGTGAGCGTGGCCCTGGAGGGCATAAATTCTCAGGGCCAAGGTGGATACGGCCGGGAACAGGTAAAACCCGAATCCATCGAGATTGTCTCTACACGCAGGCAAGTCTGGCTCAAAGGTGCCACTCCACTCGCCGTCCGTCACGCCACCTTCACCTTCCTTGAAAAACTCGGATGCCGCTGGTTCTTCCCCGGCAAAACGTGGGAGGTCGTCTCGCGCATCAGGAAGCTTGAATTTCCGGTATTCAATCTGATGGCGAGCCCGGATTATCTTACTCGCCGAATCTGGTATGGCTGGGGCGTCGGGCCGATACCTGAAAACACGAAAGCCTACAAAGAATGGGTCGTACACAATCGAATGGGCGGCAGCCTGACCGGAAGCACTGGCCACGCGTACGCGGCGATCGCTCGGGGTGACCTGCACTTTGAAGAACATCCTGAATGGTTTCCACTCATCAACGGCAAACGGACCCATCACGGCCAGCTCTGCATCTCGAATCCCGATATTCGTGAACGCACCATCAAGCGCGCGCTGGAGTTTTTCGACAAACCAGGGTCGCCGACGATGATCTCCATGTCTCCCAACGATGGTGCCGGCTGGTGCGAATGCACTGAATGCAAAGACCTGGGCAGCACGACCGACCAGGCCCTCTGGCTTGCCAATCAGGCGGCCGATGCGATCAAAGAAAAACATCCTGACAAATTGATAGCGATGTATGGCTACGCAGGAACGTCCATCCCCCCAAACATCAAGGCCCGGGACAATGTGATCATTTTTATCGCCACCGCGTTCAATAGAGCCGGCTTCGAGAAAAGCCTCGAAGGCTGGTCGCAGAAGGCGAAACACCTCGGCATTCGGGATTACTACAACGTCATCATCTGGAATCGGGACATGCCTCGCTGGCAGATCGATAAAATGCGGCAGCGCATCCCTTACTACTATCAGCGGGGTGCGATTGCGATGAATGCGGAATCCGGCAATCAATGGGCCCCCGAAGGACTCAACTACTACATCGCCTCCAAGCTCCTCTGGGATACCGAGGCAGATGTGGATGCCCTGCTCGAAGATTTCTATATCAGATGCTGGGGCAAGGCCGCTCCGGTAATGAAACGATACTACGAGCGTTTCAAGACCCAGCGCATCTCAACTCGAGTGCTCGGGCTCTGCCTGCAGGATCTAGCCGAAGCCTCCCGATTGGACAGTTCTCCTGAAGTCCGGAAACGCATCGACATGTTCAAGCTCTACTACCACTGGATGCGTCTCTACTTCGAACACAACCAGGTTTCAGGCGGCGAGAAGGCGATTAAAGCAGTGCGAGAAATCCACCACTTCGCCTGGCGTATTCGCACCACCAACATGATCCACAGCTACGCGCAGTTTCGTGAACGGCGTCTGTGGCGGGTCAGCAGACGAACACCGAAACCGGAGATTGAACGGTGGAAGATCACCGACGCTCCACTGGACGCCCCCGCCCAGCCAAAAGCAGACCTGCCGATTCCAGACCTCGCAAAGCCGAAAGATGAGCCCATCGGCGACCTCGAAAATGATCTGGAAAACTCCGGCGAATGGACAGCCATCAATAAGAAAGAAATTGTCAAGCTCGAGCCGCCGCCGATGTTCAACCATGCAGAGATTGAGAAAATGTTTCAAGAGGACCTCGCCAGGTATG
>JASLXP010001111.1 GCA_030740295.1 Planctomycetota bacterium | reverse complement strand
GATATTGACACCGTCGATGATGAAGGCCGTCGCAAGAAGCTGCGCTATGACTTCGCGGAGCTCGAAGACAACACGACCTTCTTCAAACTGACCGGTATGCAGCATTCCTTCACGTACCGCGTCCGAGGTGGCGGAACTTGGAGCAAGCAATACAAGGTCACCATGTTGGATCGTCCCCGTGTCGTTGGCTTACAAACAGCGGTTCATTATCCAAAATACATGCGCATCCCCGAGCCACGTTTCAGCCGAGCGCAGACGGCGGATGTGAGTGGCCCCATCGAAAGCACGGTCAAAGTTACTGTTCAGGTTGAAGGGGATGCGTCGGAAGGCGAGATCGAATTGCTCCAGCAAAAGTCTAAGCTCGTCGAGGTCCTTGATCGGCCGGAGCGGGTCTGGTTCCGTGATGAAATGCCCAGCGGAGCAAAACCGCATGGCACCTGGGAGTACGACGAAGAGTTGATCGGCTCGCGAGCCCACAGCGATCCCGCGGCGGGCGAGCAGCACAATCACGGTTTCGAGGCTGCTCCGATTGGGTTCGAGGTAAGGCCGCGTCAAAGCCTGTTTGTGGAAGTGTATCTGCAGCCTGAGCAGATGCCCGAAACCGTGATGCTCAAATTCCACGACGGCACCAACTGGGAGCATCGAGCATTCTGGGGCGAAGACAAGATCGCAGAAGGAACGATCGACACCCCCAGTCGCCGCGACATGGGCGAGTTGCCATCTGGCGGAAAGCTCGTGCGGCTTGAAGTACCCGCCAAAGTGCTCGACCTGGAAAGCAAACGCATTCACGGCGTGAGCTTTGCTTTGTTCGGAGGTGAAGCTTTGTGGGGAGCAACTGGATCGCTGCCGCCGGCGCGAAAGCGTGTGAACGAGCTCGTGGTCACCGAGTCGTTCTTGCTGTCGGCCCAAGCGTCGGTCGACGAGAAAGAGACCACCGCCGAGACTTGGTCCGGCGAGTTTCCGCTGCTCAGAAATGGTTTTTTTCGCGTCGTGCTGCGGAACAAGTTGAACTATCCGAACCAACGAATGCAAGAAGGAAAAGTCACCGCGATTCCCGATAATCCACCACAGGTGGTGATCGAGCGTCCGGGCCAGGATCTCTTGGTCAGCAAGCCTGTCAAGGTCCCGATTTATATTTCGGCGTACGACGACTTCGGCCTTGACGATATCGTGATCTCGGTGCAGCAGGGCGAGTCCGGCGCATTCCAAGGACGGCCCGTTAAGCGGTACGAGGAACAAAAACGAAGCGAGACGACCGTCGTCACGCTCGACCTTGAAAAGGAAGGATTAAAGGTTGGTGAGAGTCTGCTTTATCGCGTCGAGGCTCGCGACCGCCGCGGGCAAAGCGCGACGACGAAGGACTATGTCATCCGGATGGCTGAAGACGACAATGCTGCCGATCGACAGCTTGCGCAACAGACGGAGCGAGCCGAGACGTTTGAAGAGAAACTAGTGAAGTTGATTGCCGAGCAAGCGAAAGTGCGAGAGGCGGTCGAGCGTGTCGCGGAAAACTACAAACCGCTCACCGAGAAGGTCGAGCAAGCTAAGGTCGAAGCGGCCAGAGTGGCGGAGGCTCAAAAGGCGATCGATCCCGAACAGCCCGACGAGACCAAACCGATCGAGTTGGATGTGGAATCCCAGAAAGAGCTGGAATCGCTGCGCGGCGAACTCGCCCAGGTCATCCAGCAAGAGGACAAGAATATCAAACTCAGCGAAGAACTTGGCAACGAAGTAAAGGCGTTGGCCGAACATGCTGGCAATCTCCAGATGCTGCCGCCGGAATTCGCCGAGCAACTGAATAACGCCCAGCAAGCCTTCCAGGAAATGGCGGTCCAGCCGATGCAGGCGTTGCGCGAGTTGATGAACCAGTCCGCCCAGCCGCAGCAATCAGATCCCCAACTTCCAGAGGTCCAGCGCCAAAGCGATCAGGTCACCCAGAATCTCGAGGATCTTCAAACGCGGATGGAAGCCCTGGCGAAAGCCCAACGCGAAGCGGAAAACGATGTCGAGCAGGCGTTGGCGGATCTACGAAGCGATCTGCTGCAGCAGGACGCCGAACTGACCGCCCGCGATTTGGCGGACCTTCAAGACTTCATCGAAGCCATGAAGAAGGATCTCGACATCCTCAAAGGGACTCAGGAAGAACTGATCTCGGACAACGAAAACAAGCTCTCCGATCGCATGTTCGAAAAGCTGCTGGAAGAACAGAATGAGCTGGACGAAGAGTCGATGGAGCGTCTCGCCGACGCGCGGGAACTGCAAGACTTGGAAGCCATGCGTCGCCTGCGATCGCCGAACTTCCCGTCCCGCCCCTACGATCCCGAACGTGACTCGTACTTGATCCCGCCCAAGGAACAAGACACGGAGGAACCGGAAGGCGAGGGCGAAGACGAAGAAAACAACGATGGCGAAGATGGGGAGGAGAACGAGGCGATGGAGGAAGAGCCGCCGCTGTTTATGCCTGTGCTGGGCGGTCCGCTGCCCAAGCTGGACGAACGATTCAAAGAGAAGATGCGAGCCGTCGCCAAAAAGAAAAAGAAGAAAGGTGATTCCGACGGCGAAAACGACAAGCAGGAGGAATTGCGATCGCGCCAGTTCCAACGTCTTGAGGAATTAGACATGGCGGCGCAAGCGCTCGCATCCGATGAGCAATCGCTGGAAGAGATGTTCGAAGCGATGCAGGCGGCGATGCCCAACGAATCGTCACTGACTCCAGAACAAATGGCGCAACTTCGCGAGATGATGAACGGCAAGAACCAGCAACAGGCTCGAGCCATGTTTGAGCGAATGCAACAGATGATGGCTCAGGCGATGCAGCAAGCAGGACAAGAACCCACCCAGGCCCAACTGCCGATGCCGTCAGCTCTCAGCCCCATCGGCAACCAGAACGGCGTCATCGGTGGCGTCGAGCAGATCATTGTCGACCTGGATGACTTCGATTTAAACGCCCGCGTCGTGATCATGAAGATGCAACCCAAAGCGCGCGAAGAGCTATTGCAGGGCCTGCGTGAAGAAGGGCCGGAAGGCTATCGCCAGTTCATCAGAGATTATTTCCGCCGATTGACAGAGGTGCAAAGTAGTAAATGAGATTAATGGAAACGTTTCTCAAATCGATTGGCGTCAGTGAAGAGATCACTGCCGACCTG
>JASLXP010001110.1 GCA_030740295.1 Planctomycetota bacterium | reverse complement strand
CCGCACCCTGGCGGCCATGTTGGTGGCGCCGCACGCCGCCGGGGCGCTCCCTCCGCTCTTGGGCGGGCTGGGTGCCGCCGCGCCCAGGAGAGGGCTGCTTGGAACTTGGGACGGCGGACGTAGTGAATACGATATGGATGAGGAGTGACGTGAGCAGAGATGATATCCAGTAGAGATCGCGACATCCTGCGTGCTTTGGCGGAGCAGTACATGGCGTTCTGCCAGTCTGAAGCGAACCAGCAGAAAATCGCGATGTGGCGTGATCTCAACAGCATGAGGAAATGTCGTCCTCTTGTTCAGTGCAACTGCAGCCTTCTCTGGGGCGAAATCAGCCCGCATCTGCCGGAGCACCGGGTCGAATCCGACGAACTGAGAGGCGTAGAGCGATGGTTTCATTGCAGGCAGTGGGAACAGACGCTAGGCGATGACCGCGTCTTTTATCCCTGGTACATTGTGGGCGCGCACATGTTCAGGCATCCGGAAGGGACCTGGGGTGTCCCTCTCGATAAAGTCCGTAACGCGACCAGCCGGGGATGGCGCAATATGCCGGTCCTCAAGACCATGGACGATCTTGCCCGGCTCAAGGCAACCGAGCACCGGGTGATCGATCCCGATCCACCCATTGCCGGGAAACTGCGGGACATCTTTGGCGACATTCTTCCCGTCCACATAAACAGGCGTACCATCTATCCGCTCTGGGGCGGGACGGATCTCTCAGAGGCGCCGGGCGCACTGTTTGGCCTGGAGGAACTGCTCTATGCCTTGTACACCGATCCTGACATGGTGCATGCTTTCATGGCCTTTACCCGCGACGCCGTCCTGGCAAATCTGGAGCAGGGCGAAGAGGCCGGCGATTGGAGCACGGTGGACCACCAGAACTTCGGGACGCCACCCTACTGCGACGACCTCCCGGATCCAGCGCCGAACACACATGGCGCACGCCTGAAGGATCTGTGCTTCTTCACCCACGCGCAGGAATTCGACGCGGTCAGCCCGAAGCAGCACGAAGAATTCCTGCTCAATTACCAAAGGCCCATCATGGCGCTTTTTGGCAAGGTCAACTATGGCTGCTGTGATACGCTCGACACCAAACTGGACATGCTGCGCACGATCCCGAACCTGGGCAAGATACTCTCTGGCCCACTCTCCGATCCCGCGCTCTATCCGGAGCGGTTTGGGGCCGACTGCGTCATCTCATGGCGTCCAGTCGCCACCATCGTGTCGCAACCGACATTCAACGAGGACGCCCAGCGCCGGAAACTGCGGGAGGGCCTCGAGAAGACCCGGGGTTGCCAGGTTGAGCTCCACATGCACGAGCCCATGACCGTCCACAACGATATAGCGCGCATCGCCAGGTGGGCGGAGATTGCAGTCCAGGAGGCGGAGAGGGTTTGAGAATTACGAGCATCCGGCAGGGGGAAGGGCGGCGCACGTACGGACCGGGATCGACTGGCGGCTGATTTCCTAAGTTGTTGATCAAAGCCACTGATGGTGTCTTTCCGAGTGGGCACCGCATTTTATTCGTCTGTCCCCAATCGTCTGTCCACTCTACCCTCCCAGCTCGATGCAGCGCTTTCTGTAATAGAGGTAGTTTTCGTATGAGACTTCCTCGGGAACGCCATGGTCGCATGTGGGGATGTAACCTCCGCGGGCGCGCATGGCTGGCAGGATGTACTCGACCATCCGGTCAATGTCATCCTTGCTCTTCGCCAGGACCCGTTTATCGATTCCCCCCTTGATGACCAGGTTTGGAAATTGTTTTCCAACCTCAACCACATCGCAATTAGACGCTACTTCGAAGGGACTGAACGCATCCGCTCCGATTTCCTGATAGACCGGGATGAGCGGATTAACAAAGCCGTCCGTATCGATGTGGATGTAAAGATGGCGTGACTTGTCCAACTGGCGAGAGCGAACGTTGTCGATGAGTTGCTGATAGTAAGGAAAAAGAAACTCCCGCATCATGTCCGGAGACAGCAGCGAGCCGTGGTTGTAGCAAATGTCTTCGGCAAGGAAGAGCTCATCGAAAGTCACGTGTTCCTGATGCCGAATGATGACCGTTTCGGCAAGTTCCAACCACCTTTTCATACAATCGTGGATAACGTCGGGCATGTCATAGAAGGCATAGGGCGTCGCCTGCGGTCCGATGAGGCTTCGCAGATACATGTAGCCACCAATAAGGCCCTGCACGATCATCATGCCGGTGCCCGCTGCTTCAGTCACATTCTTCATCCGTTCGTCCAGATTGGAGTAACGTTCAGGTGATGCGGGGTCCATGCGCCACTTGACGTTTTCTTCCCAGGTCTTCATGTCTTTTACAGGATGATCCACGTACTCCGGCATGAAACCGTTGCGCCGGCCTTTGAAAAAAAGCACGTGCCGTCCCGCGTGGTCCTGGACGAGCTCGTGCTCACCCCGGTCCTCGATCACTTTCACTTCAAACGAAGGCTGGAGCGCCGCCTCGCACCACCCGAGCTGTCCCAGGCTGTGGCTGCCAGACGGATCGTAATCGAACAACTCCGCCAACGGGACGTCCTCCGGCATCCCCTGCTCCTTCCAGCGCTCCATGCAGTAGTAACCGAACTCTTTTCTGATCAGTGGTGCCCCCGGTGTGATCGCATAGGTATCACGGAGCCTCCTCGCCGGCTCGCACATCTCTTCGCGTGGTACCATGGAATGGATGCCTTTACCGGTGTTTCTGTCAGCCATTGGTAACTCCTGTTGTTCGTGGTGGTGCCTGAGTCCCTGCTGTTTATACTGATGCTGGGGAGCAGACGCTAAGGGCACTGAATCTATCTTTCTTTTCGGTCAACTGCCGGGCGGCGCTGCGCGCCATCCACCGGAATCAATGCGCCGGTTACCCAACTGGCTCTGGGCGAACAGATGAAGGCGACCACATCGGCAATCTCCTCGGGGGTCCCGAGCCTGCCGAATGGAAACTCACGCTTCTCAAAATCCGCGAAGACTTCCGGGTTGCCTTTGCGAAAGTTATCCCAGCCGTTGTCCTCCCAGAGAATTGACCCCGGGCAAATGGCATTGACCCGGACATTCTGATCCGCCAGATCGATGGCCAGCTCCCGGGCCAGGAAAATTTCGCCGGCCTTTGTCGAGCCGTATTGTGGATAGCCGCCTCCGAGCCAGCCCGAGATGGAAGAAATGATGGCCACCGCGCCGCCGCCTCGTTTTTGAAAGTGAGGCAGCACCAGCCGCGTCGCTCGAACCGAATGAAACACATTCATTTCGTAGGTCTTGAGCCAGTCCTCATCCGTGGTTTCCGCGAAAGGCTTGGCGCCTCCGCTCGCGCCGCCGACGTTGTTCACCAGGATATCGATGCCTCCAAGGGCCTCTGCTGCGCCGTTGATGAATGCATCGGAATCCGAAGGGTCTGTAATGTCGCCGCAGAAGGCGTGGACGTTAATACCGGCAGATCTCAAATCCTCTTCCGCCTTGCACAGATTTTCTTCATCTCGGCCGCAGAATGAAACATCGCATCCCTCGTCTGCGAACGCCTGGACGATGCGCCGACCGATCCCACGACTGCCGCCGCTGACCACAGCTACCTTGCCTTTAAGTTGTAGATCCATTATGGATTCCTCCTGTTATGGATTTCCTGGAGACTGGAGTTGGCAAAGTATCTGGCCTCAGTCTGCGCGTCAAAAATGGAGCCCTCTATGGAAACTGTTCGAACAGGAATCATTGGATGTGGAGTTATCGGAAAACACCACGCGGCGACCGCTGATTCGAGTGATCTCGTTGAGTTAGCTGCGCTGGCAGATGTGCGTGAAGAAGCAGTTCAACCACTGGCTGAGAAACACAACGTCGCGACCACCTACAGTACCGCTGAAGATCTGATCGATGATGAGAGTATCGAAGCGATCGTCATCGCCATGCCTGCGCATCTCAGAACCGCGCTTGCGATCAGAGCTTTTGAAACGGGTAAACATGTGCTGACAGAAAAACCGGTTGCCATGAATGCCGCGGAAGTGCAGCAAATGATCGACGCGCAAGGCGATCTGGTTGCGGCCTGTTGCTCGTCTCGTTTTCGTTTTCTGCCGTCTGCACAGACGGCCACGGAGTTCATCGCGAGTGGTGAATTGGGGGCCATCCGTACCGTTCACTGTCGTAATTTTTCGCCGGCTCGTGGTAAGCCCGATTCGATGCCACCGGAGTGGCGATTGAAGAAATCTCTCAATGGCGGTGGCATCCTCATGAACTGGGGATGCTACGAGATTGACTACCTGCTCGGGCTCACAAGCTGGGCTCTGAAACCACAAACGGTCTTCGCGCAGACCTGGCAGATTCCTGAACGATTCAGGCCGCATGTTCCGCCCGGCTCGGATGCAGAGACGCACTACACGGCCCTTGTTCGCTGCGAAGGAGGCACAATGATCAGCATGGAGCGCGGCGAGTACATGTCAGCTCACGGTCGAAGCCTGTGGCAGATTATTGGTGAGAACGGCTCGCTTGAACTGCAGATGAGAGGTGGCGACGCAAGCCTGGTTTTCTGTCGTGCAGATGGCGCCAGCGGGATTGTTGAAGAACTCGTGTGGGAGGGCGCCGCCGACATGTCAGCCATTCATACCGGCCCCCTGCACGATCTGGCTGCCGCCATTCGAGGCAATCGCGAGCCTAAGACGAGCCTGAAGAATGCGCTCGTCGTTCAACAGATTTCAGATGCAATTTATGCTTCTGCGGAGAGGGGAACGACAGTTGAGATCGGAGAAGGGTGACGGAAACCACGATGTCCGGAGACGAGCCAAGGTCCTTGAGCGCGAAGGGGCAGCCTGATGCCGGCTTAGGGCATCCGAATCTCCTTACCCTCCTCACCCGATCTTTCCACGGCCTCGCAGACTGCGATCACTTCGCGTCCGTACTCGCCGGAGGTCAACGTCTGTTCATCTGATTCGATGGCCCGGATGAAATCATTCCACATTTCGAAATGCGGTCGCGTTTGCTCCAGCTCGATCTGGCCGGACAGTTCACCGTTCCAGATGGTGACGGTCTGAGAATCCACATGCATAGAGCCCTGGCTGCCGGCAATCATGGATTCAAATCGAT
>JASLXP010001109.1 GCA_030740295.1 Planctomycetota bacterium | reverse complement strand
CAACCGATCTGTGCAGATTTCGACGAACTCCCGCAGAGATGCGTAATTCAGCGAGTCCGAGTATCTGACTGGCACATTCTGGGCAGGTGCCCATTTTCCGGATCGTTTTTTCAGTTTCGCAGCCGGCCACGGAGCCGGGATGCGGACGCGACTCTCACCCGTGAAACGGATCTCTTCGTGAACCAGGACGTACTCGACCACCCCAGACGGCAGGCGCCCGTGAAAGCGGTAGATGTCCCCTTTGCCTTCGAGGCTGTAATCCCGTCCTTCCGTGATTGCCGATCGATCGAGAATCAGGCACACCACGGCACCGTCTGTCCCGAAACGGTCGGATCTATTCCGGCAGAAGGAGTGCGATATCTCCGGATTCAGGGTCGTCCAGAGCCCCCTTTTGTGGAAAAGCCCGTGCTCGCTGATCTTTTCGGCTCTCTCCCGGCTCGTCCCATGCCACAACACGAGCGCGTTTCCCCAAGCTCCCTGTATTTCCTGCTGGCAGGTACGCCGTGTCTGGCCGCCCAGTCGCCGAGGTCAGGAGCACTGCCGGCAATGTGCCGCCGCAGACCGTAGGCCAGGGACGCAAGTGTCGCATCCCACCCGCTGCGCTCCTTTGGCAGAAACTGCAAATCGCGAAATCCCTGCGAGACCAGCTTTTTGTTCTTCTTCCAGCTCATGAGTCTGTTGATGTGTTGAACTGCATAGTTTTCTGAATCGTTTCCATCTGCAGATGTCGTCCGGAGGGTTGCGAGACATTCATGACAGTTAATTATCTGACCATCTGCAGCCTTTGCTCGGGAAATCGAAGCCAGGGGTTGGATTTATAGCCGGGCTCGCCTGGATGGTGTGGCTCTTCAGAACCCGGACAAATAGAATTCCAGACACTGCCAGTGAACAGGCATCTGATGGCAACATTAGCGCTCATCAGGTTGGCCACGTCCGTTCACGCTGACATCCGACTGGAGGTCGCTATGCCGGCGAGACGCCGGCGCACCCCAGCAGGCACTTCAACATCTTCGCACGGCGCGGAGAATTCATAGAGTCAGACTCTGATACTCTCGGCGGCATTCTCGCCCGCTCCTGATTCGCTCCAATCCAACTCATGATTCATCCTCAAGGTCTATAGTAGACATGCCAAACAGAATCCCTGCCTATATGTCCGATTTTGCTGGTTCCTGCGCCAGTTCCCCTCGCACGGCCGCCAGGGAGTGGTTCGCTGAAGCGAAGCTGGGACTGTTTCTGCATTACGGCCTGTACTCGATTCCGGGAGGCGAATGGAACGGGCAGCAGGTCTTCAATCGAAACAATGCGGATCAACCGGTTGCCGAGTGGATTCAATTCCATGGCCTTATTCCCGTGGCCGATTACGCAAAACTCAAAGACTCGTTTACGGCAGAGAAATTCGATGCAGATTTCATCACTGATCTCGCTATCGAGGCCGAGATGAAGTATGTGAACATAACCACCCGGCACCATGACAGCTTTTGTCTTTTTGAAACTGCTGAAACAGAGTTCAACAGCGTGAACAGTCCGGCGCGACGCGATCTCGTGAAGGAATTAGCGGAACAGTGCCAAAAGAAAGGGCTCGGCCTGTTCCTCTATTACTCTCATGGTCGCGACTGGAAACACCCACATGCACCCACTCGTGATTGGGGAGGAACAGCGCGCCCGGCATATGACCAGAGACCGCCCGAATATCTCGATGATCATGATGTCGATTTAGGCCAGTACATAAGTTTCCTGAAATCGCAGATTACCGAATTGCTGACTCATTACGGCCCCATCGCGGGGATCTGGCTGGATGGCGAAGGAGTTCTGAAAAAGTACGGCGATCTGAATGGCGGGCTCGACAACGCGATAGAACTTTTGCAGGTTCACGAGCTTTACGAACACATCCGTAATCTGCAGCCGCAATGCCTGGTCTCATACAAACAGGGCGTTACAGGGACTGAAGATTTCCTGACTCCCGAGCGTACCCATTTCGGCCTCGGCGACAAGACTGATCTTCTGGAAATAAACACGACCATTCAGGAGCACTCATGGGGCTACAATAAGTACACACGTCACCGCAAAGATGCAGAGGAGTTGATGGACACTCTCAGAATGGCACGAACACTTCCCGCAAATCTCTTGTTGAATACCGGCCCCAGGGCCGACGGCAGTCTTGTGGAGGAGGAAGTCAATGCTTTGCGTGACCTGGGACACAAGATAAGAAACGAGGGCTGGCCGTCCGGATGACTCCGCGATCCTTCGAGCCCCAACAAACAGAAAAATATGAACCATGAGCGATAAACCACAGTGTGTAACTCTTGGACTGGCGCCAAGCTTTGGATTTGGCGACCGGATCGGTCTGGCAACTCCTGGTCACGTGGAGGCGATGAAGCAGGCTGGCAACGGTATCGAGCCGATCTTTCCTCAACAGTCGATTCGCGAGATGACACGAACACAGCGAACGGCTCTGCAAGTGATGGACGATGCACTCAATGGTGCGAAGGCCGCTGGCTGGGACGGCCGCATTGGAGCGGATGCCGACCATCTGAAGACGCCGCAAGACGTCGAGGTGACCGCTGCGGTCGGATTTACCTTCTTCACCATCGATCCGTCGGATGATGTTGACCAGAAGGCGGACGACTACGACGAATCAACTCTTCGTGAAAAGTTCGAGATGGCTCGTGAATCGGCGACGTGGTACGAAAGCTATCTCGGTAATCCGATCCGTCTGTCTACTGGAGAGAAGATCGAATTGACGGAAGAAGCCTGTATGCGGGCTGCAGTGAAATACGGACCGGCCATCAACCGGGCTCTGAGTCTTGGCGACCACATCAACAGTGTGCATGAAGTCAATGGCCGCGATTACGAGATTGAATTGTCTGTCGACGAAACCGATCAGCCGACCACGCTCGCTGAGCACTACATCATCGCCGATCAGTGCTTGCAGGGCGGCATGAAACTGGTCAGCCTTGCTCCGAGATTTGTAGGCGAACTGGAAAAAGGCGTCGACTACAAGGGCGACATCGGAGCTCTTCAATCTTCACTGAACAACCACGCGGCCATCGCTGAACTGCTTGGGCCCTACAAACTGAGTCTTCATTCGGGCTCCGACAAACTTTCGATGTACGGCGCTCTGGCTCGTGCAACGAGGGGACGATTTCACGTGAAGACAGCGGGCACGAGTTACCTCGAGGCCCTCAGAGTTGTTGCCCGGCATGATGAAGCCCTCTTCCGCCGCATCGTGCGTTTCGGGCGAGAGCGATACGACGTTGACAAGGCGACCTATCACGTTTCCGCGACCAATGAAGCCGTGCCCACCGAAGATGGCCTTGATGCAACAAGGCTGGAACAGACATACCTCGAATGCTGGGCCAACGTGCCTGAGGGCATCGGCTTCACCGAGCCGGGGCGACAGATTCTGCACTGCACCTTCGGCTCCACTTTAACCGACCCAGAGCTCGGCCCTGCCGTGCGTTCTGTGCTGGAATCGCATCCCGATACCTATACTGAAGTTCTCGCCGATCATTTCATCCGACACCTGAAAGCACTGGCTTCCGGAATGTAAAACAAGGGCAGGAAAAGAGCCGTCACGATGTTGAAACAGAACCGCACAATCAAACATTGAGTCACCACAGGACTGATTAACTTCTATCGGAGTATCCAATGAAAGCAGTGGCGATTACTGAGCCTGGAACGCTTGCTTACACGGAAGTGGAATCGTCCGCTCACGGTCCCGGCGACGTCCTGCTGAAAGTTCGTCGCCTGGGATATTGTGGGTCGGACCTCAATACCTTTCGCGGGAGTAATCCCATCGTCAGCTACCCTCGGATACCGGGGCATGAGATTGGTGCGGAGGTTCTTGAAGTCGGTTCAGATGTACCCCGCGAAATCCAGATCGGGCAAACCGTCACGGTGTTTCCATATACCCAATGCGGCGAGTGTTCGGCATGTCTTGCGGAGCGGCCGAACTGTTGCCGTGCCAATCAAACGCTTGGGGTGCAACGGGACGGCGCACTTGCCGAGCAGATTGCCGTACCGTGGCAGAACGTCATTCAGGCTGAAGGGCTCAGTCTGGCCGAGCTTGCGCTGGTCGAGCCGCTTTCCGTGGGCTTCCATGCTGCAAGTCGCGGGCGCGTTACGGCAGACGACACGGTCTGCGTGATCGGCTGCGGTATGATCGGTCTGGGCGCTATCGCAGGCGCATCCTTAAGGGCGGGAGCTCGTGTCATTGCTGTCGACGTCGCGGACAACAAGCTTAGCCTGGCACGGAAAGCCGGGGCAAGCGAGACGGTGAATTCGGCCGACGAAGATCTACACACGCGTCTTATGGAGTTGACCGGTGGCCATGGTCCAGCCGCCATGATCGAGGCAGTCGGATCGGATCAGACCTATCGCCAGTGTGTCGAGGAAGTCTGTTTTGCGGGTCGAGTCGTCTACATCGGCTATGCTAAACGCCAAGTGACCTACGACACAAAGCTCTTCGTGATGAAGGAGGTCGATATTCTCGGCTCCAGAAATGCATTTCTCGAAGATTTCCTGTCGGTCATCGAAGTCCTTCGCTCCGGCCGCTACCCCGTGAACGAGACGATCACCCACACCGTGCCTTTTGCCGATGCGGCCGATGCCATGCAGCAATGGTCTGAAGACCCCAGTCATGTAACGAAAATCCAAATCGAGGTGGACAGTTGAATGTTCCAGATATTGGGTGTTCTCAAGAAGTATCAGTTACGGATATGACTCCGGGTCACCTCCGGAGCCTGCCCCAGCGAGCATGATTGGTGGCTAGATCGAGACTCCACTGCAGTACATTGCCAACAGCGCATCAAACCGCTGATACAGAATCTGACCCGAATGACGAAATCAACAGCTCTATCCTTCCGAGCCAGGAGCCCTGGCGTGCTGCTCCATACACTTCTTCTTCTCTGTGTTCTGAGTGCTCTGCCAGTTCGCGCTGAGACGAACGCGAATTCCCACGAGGAAGCCCCCGGGTTTACGGCGTTTCGCCATCCCATGATTACGGACACGACTGATTGGGCTCGGAACAAGCCGAAGGAGTCGACGCTGCAGACATACCTGGGCCTCACCGACGCCGAGCTGCGCGCTTGTGTGCCTTACCAGGCGCCGCGGATCTACAGCCTGTGTCCGAACTGTTCGCAGAAGGAAAATGGTCGCGACTACAGCCGGCGGCATTATCCGCACGGGGTGTTTAATTTCGATCCAAAGAAGCCCTCGCAGATCACGTGTTCCACCTGCAAGGAGGTCTATCCTGACAACCCGAAGTTCCCGCATGACCATACGAAACAGTTCCGGGCTCCGCGGATGTGGGCCGACCTGGCCGAAAATGCCATGGTCACCCTCCGCTGGCATCAGCAGACGCGCCCGCCGCGGGACAAGTCGAAACTTAAGCCCGGTGAAGACGGCACCTGGGTCGCCTATTTCTACATGGACGGCGCTCTCGACACGCGTCGTGATGTGTTCTGCCAGAGCGCGATGCAGACGCTGACCAGGGCATACTACTATTACTCGCACCACGAGGCGGACAAAGACCCGGACAAGGCTTACAAGTGCGCCTGGAAGACGGCGGTGATCCTGGATGGGTACGCCAACGCGCTCCCTCGCTGGCTGCTGTGCGACAATTACGGCAAAGACTATTTCAGTTGCGGTACGAAGGGGCCGTTTCCCTATGGCTGGTCCGAAACGCGCTACGGAACGGCTCGGCAGACTTCCGAGCAGCATGGCCCTGGATTCTTTCGCCATGCACTGGATATCACCTGCGAGAGCCAGGCCTTCGCCGATTACGGAAAGAACCACAAGCCCTCGGACTACGAGCATCTGTTCGTCAAGGAAGGTGAGGCCCCGCCGAAGGAATACACGTTGTCCTTCTATGAAAAGCTTTGCCGCAACGCATTGATGCCGGTTCGCCGCTACCAGGGATCGGTGCTCGGCAAGTGGGGGCAGGGCTGTCCGATTAACGGGACGCAGGACTACGCCAGGCTGACGCACAACCGCGAGATGCTGCGACTGGCGGCGCAATCCATGTTCGTCTTTCCGCACAAGAGCTTCTTCGTTGATGCGGGCTACAGCGAAGGCCCCGGTTATTCCGGAATTCACTTGCTCCACACGCACAAAGGCATCTTCAAACAGCGCGGGTATACGGATCCACCGCATTACCAGGTGCCGGCCAATAGTCCCAACCAGGCCTTCTGGGCAAAGATGCTCTTGCCGGAAGACATGCCGTACCCCGGTCGCCTGGTGGACTACGATCCGCTCCGGCCCAACCAGGAAGCCAAATATGAGAAGTTCTGGAAGCGTGCCTTCAGCGTCTGGAAGGAGCTCTGTGCGCCCAACGGAGGCCAGTACGCGCTTGGCGAAAGCGGCCACCGCAATCTCGGCAGCTATCGGCACATCATGACCGATCCCCGGCACGTCACCGGCCATGTGCTGAAGACGGGCATGAAGCGCTTCCTTCTCGGCGACGGCGAAGGCGACGACCAGGTTCAGATTAACCTGACTGCGGGGCCGTACACCGCGCACGGTCACACTGACTTTCTCGACCTGCAAATCTTCGACAACGGGCACTATCTCGCCGACGATTTCGGTTACGGCAAGCACCAGATGCGTTCCCGTTACAGTTCCATCCAGGTGCACAACAGCGGCGCCTACGACACGTTCAACGTTCCCAGCAACAACGGCATCCCGTGGATGTATGAAAGCAACGTGCCCGGTATTGCTGTCACGCGCGTCGGCACGCACCGCGAAACGGAAGAAATGGCGCGCTTTGATCGCACGGTGGCGCTGATCAGCACGGACATCAAGCATCCCTACGTGCTCGACCTGTTCTACTTCAAAGGACAGGGCAACGCGGGCAAAGGCAGGCGCCGCGAATACTTCTTCCACACAACGAAGCGCCACGAGCAGGTCGCCCGCAATTCGCTGGCAATGAAAAAGCTGCCCGGACAGCGCGGCATGCTGGAACTCGAAGGCCAGAATTGGGAGGAGTCGATGCTCAACGCCAAGGGCTACGGCGTTTTCTTCGATGCGATGGAGGGTGATGCCAGCAAGACCTTCACGGTCGACTTTGAGGTGAAAGATCCGTGGAAACCGCTGATGTGGAAGTTCGATCCCAAACGCAGCGACAAGACGGTCGAGATCAAAGGCAAAACGCCAAACTCGGCACTCCCGTATAAAGCCAGGGAAGACTCCTGGGCCGAAAGGCCCGCCATCGGCATCCGGCGGCACGTCCTCGGATTCCCGGGCCAAAAGGCATACGCCTACAACTTCCCGCATCCGTCGAAGCTCTACAAGAACCGGCACTCGGAGGGCTGGGGTCGCATGCCCGGTTTTCTGCTGCGCCACGACGTTACGGATACCTCTGCCGACACCGAGTTCCTCGTCGTCCACGAAGCCTGGGCTGGCAAACCATACATCACCGGCGTCAGCCGACTGCCGAAAGAGCACGGCTCTGCCAATGCCATTGCCCTGGAAATCACCATGCCCGGCCGCACTGACATCATCGTCATGAGCAACGACAACGAAGAGGCGACCTATAAGGGCTCAGGGATCGATTTCAAAGGCCGCTTCGGCATCATCGCCAGGCAGGGCGACAAGTCGGATGCCGCGCTGATCGGTGGCACCAGGCTCGCCTCAAAGTCGGCAGGTATCGACTACTCGCTATCGGCTGGCGCCTACGCCGGAACGATCACCAGGTCTGAGCGCGAATGGCGTGGCCAGGAAGACGGCTTCTACGTCGACCAGGAAATGCCGGAATCGGTGGTCGGCAGTTGGATGATGGTCAACGTCAAAGGCAAGTCGACCAAGCGCAACGAGAAGGAAGAAAACCTCGACAAGATCATCGGTGCCGGCTGGGCCTTCCGCATTGCCGGTGTCAAGCGCAAGAACGGCAAGTCCTTTCTGCTGACGGAGGGCGAACACGGCCTCGAAATCAAGGACGGCTCCTGCCGCGAGTTCTTCAAACCGCACAATCATATTGTGGGTGCAACTGAATTCCGGATTTACCCGCACCTGAGCAACCAGGGCCTTGTGAAGGTGTCTCCGGAAGGAGGCCCACAGACGGGCCCGACGCAGGTAACCATGAAAGCCCAGTCGGGTATCAAGGGTGCAACCGTGCAATACCTGTCCGTGACGTTGGATGCCCCGAACGTGTACAGCGTCGACGACAAGTCACTCGACTGGCAGACCTGCACGGGGCCGGTCACCATCGACAGAACATGCCGGCTGCTCGTTCGAGCGATCCCCAAGAACGGGCTCAAGACGCCCGTGGCACAACGATTCGAGTTCGTGATGCCACCGCAGCCAGCGAAAGTGGCCCCCGCGATGCTCAATCCGTTGCCCGTTACCGTCAAGCGTTACTACAAGCGCAACGAAAGCAATATCGAAGAGCCCGAAGTGCGCATGTTCTACAAGCAAGGCAATCCGCCCGAACGAGGCCGGCACATCAACGGCCTTGGCTTCCTCAAGATAAGCAAAGCTGGGAAATACACCTTCCATTTCCACTCCCAGCGCGAGGGCAAACTGGTCATCGGCGGCGTGACCCTGTTCGACGGCGACGAGCCCTCCGGCGAAGTCGGGACGTGTTACCTCAAGCCGGGCTACTATGATTTCGAGTTCGTGTCGAAAGGAACGCACACATTCGACCTCGAGTGGCGCGGCCCCGATTTCAAACGGCGCAAGTTAGACCCGGCAGACCTGTTCCACGAACAGGCAATGCTGGATAAGTATTTCCATGAGTTCAAGACCCAGAAGAAGATGCGGTAGAAGGCATTGCGACTCGATTACGTGCAGGACTGTCCCCTTCGCATTGCCTCATGGCTGGGACTCGGCTGAACGCGGGATGGAAGAGCGTCTTCGATATACCCTGGGCCAGCGTGTCGGCTCCTTTCTGCCACAGCCGAACGCTATCGATGATTACACCCCCATCGATCAAGAGGACTTTTACGAATACCGAGACTGAAGGAGCAACGTTGCTATGATTTTCTCTGGTACTTTACATTAGGCGGTGCTCGTGCAAGCCTCTTAATCTCAGACGTTCGGCAGAAGCAGCCAAACTTACGCCGAGCTCGACACCAGTCACATGGTCACGCCGGCCGGCTGGCTCCTGGCTCCCGCAAGGTACTCGCATCCTTCTACGCGCGGCTGACGCAGCACGATGGAATTACTGCCGAGAAACACAAAGAGGGAGGACATCAATGAACCATTACTCAGGACTCATGGCAGCCGTCGCGGTCGGCGCAGCAGCGATGGCCCCATGCCTCACGGGTTGCCGCACGCTGCCGACGGTTTCGGGACCGAGGGTGCTCTTCTCGGTGGCCGACCCGCCCGCCTACTATCGAGAGTCCCTCCCGATTGAACCGGGGAACAGCACGGTTGCGCTAAAGGTCGACGCGGCGCGCGCCGATGCGGACGACGAGGCGCAGCCTAGCGGTTGGTGGCACTACCTGGAGTTTTACAGGAAGGGTCGGTATATCACGGGGATCTACAAAGGCCCGGCAGTCGGAGCCGAAGCGATGTCCTTTGACGTATGTCGCTCCTACGTGCCCGAATCGGCAACCCATATCCGTTTCGGCTTTGGCGGCAGCCGGGACGATGCGGCCTACTTCAAGATTCTGTCGGCCCAACTGATCCAGGAACAACACCCGTGGCCTCCGCCCCGCGCGACCGCGGTACCGGACTGGGTCGACAAGGACCCGGGCCCTTCGCATCTCCCTATCCGATGGACAACGGGTCGGGGAGTCTCCATCGGCGACGCCCCCGAGCCGTTCTATCCCTTTGGGATTTACATGGTGCGCGAAACCGAGATGGAAAAGGTGAAGGAGGCGGGATTCAACCTGATTCAGCACTATGGCGCCGACGGGGCCGCGGACGATGTCACGCTTGCGTGGCTGGATGCCGCCCACGTTCAAGGCCTCAAGGCGTTCGTCGCGTTCAACCGCGAGAAGCTCAAGGTAATGGACATGGCGTATGTCGCAGAGCGAGTGAGGGCACTGCGCGACCACCCGGCCCTGCTGGCGTGGTATCTCTTTGACGAACCTGAGCTGCCCAAGCACGGCTTGTCACCTTCCAGACTGCAGCCAACTTATGACTTGATCAAACGCCTCGATCCGTCACGCCCAGTCCTGCTGACCTGCTACCACGAGGCAATGATCCCGGACTATACCGACTGCTTCGACGTCTACTTGACCCAGGCCTATCACTCGACTGCAGCAGCCGTGGCGAAAGAGACGGTCTTGACGTCCAACGTACTGGCCAACCACCCCGGTAAGTCTGGCGCCATCATCGTCAATAACAAGATTCCCTTTGCCCCGTATGCCGAAGTGCGTGCCGGTGCGTACATCGCCATGATGTACCAGGGTGGGCTTCTCTGGTGGGGCTGGTGGGACGACTACCACATGCGCAAGTTCACGAAGGGCAGCCGCCGTTTTCACCAGCGCTTCCAGAAGGCGGCGACGCAGGACGAGAAGCGGGATGAATTTCAGGCAGAGATCCGGCGGCTAATGGACGAGATCCACGGCGTTCGGGGCGTTTTCACGGTGCGGGGAAAAGTGCAGCGTTCTGTCCAGAACGACGTGCACGCCTACGTAAAGACTGCCTCCGAGCGGACCTATGCGGTCTTGGTTTGCGTGGGAGACAACGGCGCCATTCAGATGCCGCTTCCGGGTCTGAACGCACTCACCCCCATCCTGGGAACGACGGCATTCGAGTTTCAGAATGGAACACTCTCGGTCCACTTGAGAAAGGGACAGATTCTCATCCTCGAAGGGAAGCGCGTACAGTGACTGCAACTGAGAATCTGAACTTCATCAAGAATCCGCAATGGGAAGTAGAGCAGCCGAACGAATGAGTTCACCAGACCCGGTGAACTGCGTCGCTTCGCTCGCAGTCCCCGGGCGCTCGGCCTTGTATGACGTTTCTGCTCGTGGGCTCACAGCGTTGCACTCCAGCTTCCTTCAGACGGTCGGCAACCCTTCCGCCCTTGCTTCGGCTAGTACTCCCACTACCGTTTTCACAGTAACGGGCTTCACATACAGGGGACTTGCACTCCATAATTCACGCCCGTGCCGGGCGTATACAATTCGATCAAGAGGCCTTGGTCTCGCTTGGATGCAGGCTATCCCCGCCGGCATTGTTTCTACGGCTGAGATTCGGCTGAACGCAGGATGGAAGAGCGCCATGCCCGCGAAAGTGTCGATGAAATGAGAAGCAACGAAGGCTGACAGTCGGGATGATCCGCTTCAATCCGCGCCTTCGGTCGCTGCCTGGAATGTCCAGACCGGCCCGCGGACCGTCCGCTCGGCCGTGACCGTGTCTACACGCCAATAGATGGTCGTGCCCGTGGCCCATGGGGACGCGGGGACGTAGATGTTGGTCTTCTGGGTACTCACCAGTTTCAGGCCGCCCCTTTTGCTGCCGATGTAGACGTTGTACTGTGTGGCGTCTCTGCCCCCCAGCCACATCAGGTCGGCATCTGTCTTGGCGGTGGTGGAGCTGTCGGGAGGTATCGGGCGTGCAGCGTGTGGGCGGATTCGGCCGGGGAGCCAATAAATCTCGTCACCGTATTCATAGGCGCCCAGGTCAGGAGCAGCACCTTTGAAGGTGGCACTGATGTCAAGCGTCTTCGATATGCCCTGGGCCAGCGTGTCGGCGCCTTTCTGCCACAGGCGTACGCTGTCGATGGTTACCCCTGCATCAATCAGGGCTGAGCCCTTCCGGGGCCTGAAATCGAGATTGTTCGGATCCCGGAGATCCTGTCGTAGATTCCCCTGTGTGCGCGGGACATCCCAATTGGGCGTCTTGCCTTTGGGGTCGCGAATCAGGTTCTTCTTCAGGTCGTTGCTCTGCACTGCGTTGTTTTTCACTCGCGAGTGCAGGTTCGCTTTGCCGTCGTAGCGCTTCGGTCCTTTGTTGGGGGCGATGCTCATGTCGTTTCCCCGACGGTTGTCCATGGCGACATTGTGATAGACCTCATGGTTATCGCCTTTGAATCGGAACCCGCGATGCCCGCCCAGCGCGGAGACGCAGCGATAGACGATCCCCCACTCCCCGCCGGGGTCGCCGTCAAACCGATGCCCCGTGCGGTTGACGTTGATGAACCAGTTGTGGCGGTTGATGGAATTGATGTTGCCGCCTGGTGGGTATTGGATGCTTGCACCGTCGGTCTGCATCAGCCCGCAGCGGGTGTGGAAGTTGTATTCGGTGAGCACGGGCGCGGCGGCCGGGCCGGAGATGCGCATGCCCTCCGAGGCCCCCGCGGTGTCGATCTCGTTGCGCCGGTAAACGAGGTTTCGGCCGCCTTCCATCTGCACAGTGTAGGAATTGGAACCGCCGGCAATGCAAGCGAAGTCGATCATATGGAAGAGACAGTTTTCGATCCGCGCGTCGTCGGCCCGGTTGGCAACCAGAGACTTACCGTCGCAGAACCGGAATTCGTTGTTGATCAGGCGCAGGCCGTGGCACCCATCGAACGCGTTGAACGCGGCGTCACGGGTAGAGCCGAGGGTACGCTTCGACACCACCGAGTAGAGGAATTTCGAGTTGCGGATGGTGAGGTGCTCCAAGCCGCGCAGGTTAACGCGCGAGGCGAAGAACACGAGCCCATCAAGGACTACGTGCTCAGCGGCCGCCGGCGGGGGCGTGCCTTTCCGGCGCTTCCTCGGCGTAGGGGTGTGGACCAGCGACGCATCAAGCACGCGCCCCCGAACGTCACGCTTGCCGGGGTCGGTCTCAGAGTGAAGATAGAGCGTCCTGGTTGCCGAGTCGTAGAACCACTCCTCCTCCGCATCCAGCAGCGCGAGGCCCGTCACGAAATAGTAGTGCGAGCCGCGGGCGCGGAAATCCTTGACCTTATTGAACGCGAAGCGGTCCGTTCCCGGAGTGTGACCGGTGATTACGGCCGCTCGCGAGCGCCAGCGGTCGGAGTTGATCACGACCACGCTGCCGACCAGCGATACGTCTACGCCCGCCAAGTCCGGGTCCACCATGTTCCCGTCGGCATACCCACTCTTGACGTCCGCACTCCGCGCCCACGATTTGCTCTGGTCCCAGAATTCTTCCGTCCAATAGCGGCAGTTAGGCCAACGTGCCAGGGTCATGTTCCGGCCATCCGCGAAGAGCTGCCAGATGTCCTGTTGCAGCTTGGTCTTCCAGACGTTGTCCTCGTGGGGCTCCCACTCGCCGGTGATTGGGATGGTGCCGTCGAGGATGGCCTCTTCCCCGGGGTAGGCTCGAATGGTGATGGGGCTCTCCATCGTGCCCCGAAGTCCGTTCAGAGACACGCTCTCGTGGTAGCGACCACCCCTCAGGTTGCACGTACCTCCGGCCTTAAGCTCGGTGATGGCTCTGCGCAAGGTGCCGAACGGCCTGGCCATCGAGCCATCACCAGCGTCGTCACCTGTTGGGGAGACAAAGACATCTCGCCCGTGTGCACACGGCAGGGCGAGCGCGGCCAGCAACGCCGGTACTGAAAGAATCAGGCGAAGGTGTCTCATGATCTCGGATGCTGGCAGCGCATTCTGTAAGCCAGGAAATGGCAGTGCAGGGGATTCACATTTTCAACCCAACAGAGCGAAACGCCAGCCCGAAATGATCTCAAGGCTGATACGGACGCCTTTATGTGCTCTCACGAAACGTGAACGTGCTGGTTGATGATTGAGCCTGACTTTCTCAATCAGAGTCACGTTTTAAGATGTCAGCCATGACGCCCTACGCCTTGATACTGTCAGTGGCATTCTCGCCCGTTTCGCTTTCCTGCCTCGGGGCGGAAGATGCTACCCCTCCCATCTTCACCAAGGGCGGCGGCTTCACGCCGGACAAAGTAATCCCTTTCAAAAAGACAGACGGGCGCCCGCTCGAGTTGCACGTCTTCTATCCCGATGATTTCAAAAAGGGCGAAGAGCGGCCGGGCATTGTCTTCTTCTTCGGCGGCGGCTGGAAAGGCGGATCACCCAGCCAGATGTACTGTCAGTCTGCTTACCTGGCCTCGCGCGGCATGGTCGCAATCAGCGCTCAGTATCGGACATATTCACGATACAAGGCCCAGCCCTTCACCTGCGTAGAGGATGGCAAATCCGCCGTCCGGTACGTTCGCCAACACGCAAAAGAAATAGGGATTAACCCAAACAAGCTTGCCGTCGGCGGCGGCTCCGCAGGCGGACACGTGGCCGCGGCCACAGCGACCGTTAAGGACTACGATTGTGAAAAGGACGACCTCTCGATCTCGGCAATCGGCAATGCCCTCGTGCTGTTCAACCCGGTCTATGACAACGGGCCAAACGGGTATGGCTACGATCGTGTGAAGGATTACTACAAGAAGATTTCTCCCATCGACAATCTGGATGGGAAGCAGCCACCGACGATCGTATTTTTCGGAGACCGCGATAAGCACATCCCGGTCGAAACGGCCAAGCTCTACGAGCGGAGAATGAAAGAGAACGGGAACCGCTGCGAAACGCATATCTACAAGGGCAGGAAGCACGGCTTCTTTAACCTTCATAAAGGAAAGAAGGAAGATTTCATAGATACGGTCACGGAAATGGACAAGTTTCTGGTGTCCCTGGGATTCCTGTCCGGTGAGCCCCATGTTGTCGAATGGCTGAACGAACAGGAGAAGAGATGACAAATGAAAACACGGCACCAACGTCCCTCAGTAATCGTCTGACAGCCTTTACTGCGCTGGTTCTGCTCGCATGTCCATGTTCTCCAGCATCACCACGAGGATAAAATGAGATCAACATCGGCAATCCTTCTCACGACGGCTCTTTGCGCTTCTGCGGCGCGGATACATGCCGAGGCCGAGAGGCCGAACATTCTCTGGCTGACCTGCGAAGATATCAGCCCTTACCTGGGCTGTTACGGCTTCGAGCAAGCTGAGACTCCGCATCTGGATGCTCTGGCGCTGGAGGGGATTCGCTTCACTCATGCCTATGCCAACGCGCCGGTCTGTGCGGTGGCCCGTTCCGCGCTGTTGACGGGCATGCACTCTTCCACGCTCGGCACACATCAGATGCGGTCCAATGTGCTATTGCCGGCGGGTATTCCCGCATACCCGAAGCTCTTTCGCGATGCCGGCTACTACTGCACGAATAACAGCAAGAAGGATTACAACTCGAACTACTCCAGGGACTCATCGCTCTGGGACGAGTCGAGTCGAAAAGCCCATTGGAAGAATCGGCCTGAAGGGAAGCCATTCTTTGCCGTGTTTAATACGACCGTAACCCACGAGGGGCAGTTGAGCGCCAGAAGTCAGGCAAAGTATCTGAAGCGAAGTCAGATTCCGAAAGAACCCCGCATCCATCCCTCGAAGATCAAACTGCCACCTTACCACCCTGACCAGCCCGCGATTCGTCAGGACTGGGCGCGGCTGCACGACATGATCACGCTCATGGATTCCATCATTGGCAGCCGTCTGCGTGAGCTGGCAGAGGCAGGTCTCGCGGAGAACACGATCGTCTTCTTCTACTCTGACCACGGCGGACAGTTGTCGCGCTCCAAACGTTACATCTACAACGTCGGGACGCAGGTGCCGTTCATTGTCCGATTCCCGAAAAAGTGGCAGCACCTGGCGCCGGGGAAGCCCGGCAGTACAAATGATGAGCTGGTTCAGTTCGTTGATTGCCCCAAGACCGTTCTGTCATTGGCCGGCATTCAAGTGCCTGAGATCATGCAGGGCAGAATCCTCTTTGGCCCGAGACGGGAGGATGCACCGGCGACGGCACATTTCTATCGTGATCGCATGGCCGAGCGATATGACTTCAGCCGTGCTGTCACTGATGGGCGCTACTACTTCATACGGAACTTCATGCCCCACCGCCCCCGTGGCCGAGACAGCAGCTACGGTTACCAGGTGCAGGCCAACTGGGGCGCCTGGCGGAGCTGGTACGAGAAGAGCCCGGGAACTGCCGGGCCGATCCGCTCGCAGTTTTTCAGGCCCAAACCGGTCGTGCAATTATTCGATACCCAGAAGGACCCCTGGCATGTTCACAACCTGGCGGACGACCCGGCCCTGCAAGGGAAACGCAAGCATCTCGCGGAAGACCTCGACCAATGGATGATCCAAACGCGGGATATCGGCCTGATTCCCGAGCCACTCTTTCATGATCTGGCCGGCCCGGCCCAATCCAGCAAAACCCTCTACGAATATGCCCAGAGCGATGCCTTTCCTGTGGAGGCTGCGCTGAAGGCCGCAAAGGCCGCGAGCGCGGGCGAGCCGGCGGGCCTCGGCTCTTTCATCAAAATGATGGGAGATGAGCACCCCGTCATTCGCCACTGGGGCGCATATGGATGCTTCAGAACGCGCAGCCGTACCGAGGAAGTAAAGCGTGCTCTCAACAACATGATCGAGAGCGATCCCTTCGCTGCGAATCGAATCATGGCAGCTCAGGCACTCGGGCTGTGTGGTGATCCCGAAACCGCGTTCTCAGCCATCATGAAGGAGGCGAAGGAGGCACGCCATGGCTACGTCTTGCTCTTCGCCCTTAATGCCTTCCAATACAGCCATACCGACGACCGCCTTACTCGCCAGGATTGGAGTCTGTTCAGCAAAAAGGCCCCCGCAAAGCGGGTCGGGACCGACAACACCGGCTTTGGCTATGCGAAACGCATCATCTCCGCCTCACGCGCCAAGTGGCCAGAACGACAGAAGGTGGATTAAGGCTGACTATGACTTCTCCGCACCGTGCGATGATGTTGGAGTGCGTGCGGGTGCGCCGGCGTCTCGCCGGCATAGCGACCTCTGGTCGCTTCCGAAAGCCAGCGGGACGCTGGCGTGCCCGGGTTGCGGTCGCCAGCAGTGGACGGTAGTAGAGGTCAGAAAGCCAGGCACAAAATACCACACAAAATTGCGTATTTTTCCTTGACCTAAAGGCGGTCGCCCCTATACTTCCCACCGCAACGATGGGACTCCGCTGCAAACCAGCTTTTCCGAAGTAAAAGCTCTTTCGAAGAGCAGGCAAGATGTCGTGTTTACTCCTTAGCCCGGAGGGGCGAAAGCATGTAGCCGGACACATGTCGACGCCCCTCGGGGCTAAGGCACTAACATACGACACCTGGCCTGTAATAAAGAAAGGGCTATCCGACCGAGCTTTTCTAAAGGGTAAAACGATGAGAGTTGAAAAACTTGACGAACCCATCCGTGTCCGCGCCGATTTCCAGGCCGGCGAGATTTATCCCCTCTATTTTCAGCGTGGTATTCACCGTTACCGCGTCCTCAAGGTCCACACCCGCTGGCTGGATCGGGAAGGCGTCTTCGCCCGCATCCACTTCGCCATCGAAGCCCGCAGCGAGGCCGATTCCGGCACTTACGAAATGCATTTCAATTCCAAAGAACTTTCGTGGTATCTGGATCGGGTGGTTGTGTAGCAAAGAAACAGGTTCAGAGGTCGGATGCTGATGCTGCTGGTGCCGACTCTTTACAAGCGTCGGATGTAACTGGATGCTGGATGCTGGTAATGCCGGCGTTGTTGTCAAACACGAAATCGGCGCTCCAACATTCCAACCCCCATCACAACATCCACCCGCACTGCCAGCATCCAGTCTCCAGCATCACTCACAGCAGAGGCCGTCTCTTAAGACCACCGGCACTCAACCTTTGAACCTTGAAGCCCTGCACCTTACATATTGATTTCGATGCTTTCTTCGCTTCCGTCGAGCAGCTTCGTAATCCGCAGCTCCAGGGGCGGCCGGTGATCGTCGGGAATGGGGTGATTGCCTCCTGTTCGTATGAAGCGCGGCGGTTTGGGTGCAGCGCAGGGATGTCCCTGCGGCAGGCGCGGAAGTTGTGTCCGCACGTCGTCATTCTGGATGGCAATTATCCTGTTTATCGCTGCTTTGGTGAACGGGTGTTCGAGTTGTGCGGCGAGTTTGCCTGTGGGATGGAGACGTTCCTCGACGAAGCCTACTGCGACCTTACCGGCACCGAGCGCTATCACCGCGGCTATATGAACGCGGCCATCCAGCTCAAGAAACGCATCACTGAAGAGGTCGGGCTCAGTGTCACCATTGGTCTCGGGCCGAATCGGATGGTCGCCAAGATGGCCGGCAAGTCGGTAAAGCCGAACGGCGTGCAGTACATCAGGGAGGCCGACGTCGACGCGTTCATCCGCAACCGGCAGATCGAAGACCTGCCGGGCATCGGCCGCGCCACCGCGAAGAAACTTCACAACATGGGCATCCAGACCGTCAGCGATTTACGTGAGGTGTCGATGGAAGATCTGCAGGTTCTCCTCGGCATCAACGGCATCGCCATCTACGAGCGCGCCCGCGGCAATGACACCCAGGCCGTCAACGAGCGCGAGATTCCCCGCACCATTTCCCGCGAGACCAGCTTCCACAAAGAGACCATCGATCTCGATGAGATTCACGCGATGTTCTATTACCTCACCGAACGCGCTCTCCGCACCACTCGCGGCCACGGGCTCAAGGTCCGCACCGTCACCACCCGCATCCGCTACAACGATTTCAAAGGCGAGGCCAGGAGCCGCACGCTCCCCGAGCCGACGGTCATGGACAGTGAGATCTACGAAGTCGTCCTCGACACCCTCAAGCGCATCTACACCCGCCGCGCGGCCCTGCGTCACGTCGGCATCGTGCTTTCCAACTTTACTCCCGACTCGGGTTTTCAGACGCCGCTCTTCGATGAAAGACAGGAAGCCCGTTTCCGCTCCCTCTATCGTTCCATCGACACGATCCGCGAGCGCTTCGGCCACTCGGCCCTCGTGGTGGGCCGCTCCCTCGATCTGCTGGGGAAGCTCGAGCAGGACAGTTATGGGTATGTGCTGAGGACGCCGTCATTGACGAAGTGAAGAAGAAGATTGGAGGGGTGGGATGATGGAGTAGTGGAATGATGGGGTCGGTTGTCGCAGGATGGGGCCAGTTATTCTCCAACAACAACATTCCGCTCCTCCACTCTCTCAATCTTCCAATGGCAAAAATCGCATTCCTCGGGGCAGGCAGTATCGGCTTCGGTAGACGCCTTGCCCTTGACATTCTTTCTTTCCCGGAATTGCAGGACTCGAGCATTCACCTGGTCGATCCCAACGAGCAGAATCTTGAATTCACTTTCTCGATTCTGAAGAGGGTAATTGCGGAGAACTCGCTGCCCACTCGTCTGGAGGCATCAACCGCGCCGGCGGAAGCGTTGGATGGCGCGGGTTACGTCATCACCTCGATCCGGGTCGGCAGCGGAATGCAGGAAGAACAAAGCGATGTGCAGGTGCCGATCGACGTGGCCGGACTTCGCCAGACTGTATCGGACACAGTCGGGATTGGCGGCATCTTCAAGGGCTTGCGCACGATTCCGGCGATGCTGGAGATCGCTCGCGAAATGGAGCAGAGATGCCCGAACGCTGTTCTACTCAACTACACAAATCCCATGGCCATGATCCAGTGGGCCATAGACGAAGCGACCGGTATCTCCTCCGTCGGGCTCTGCCACAGCGTCCAACACACGAGTACGCAACTCGCAAACTACATGGACGTGGATTACGAGAGACTTCGGTTTCAGGTCGGCGGCATCAATCACATGGCCTGGTTTACGGAACTCTCCCTCGACGGCGAGGACCTGTACCCGCGGCTCAGGCAATGCCTGGAGAATGAAGAGGTCGTGGCGAAGGACAGAGTGCGTTTCGAGATCATGCGCCACTTTGATTACTTCGTGACCGAGTCTTCGATCCACATGGCGGAGTACGTGCCGTACTTCCTGAAATCACCGGAAGAAACTGAGCGCCTCGGCATCAAGCGACGCACCGGCGAGGCATTCAAGAACCAGATGGAAAACCGGGAGAAGCAAAGAAAGGAGGCCCTCGCGCAGGCATCCGACACACCGGAAATAAAGCGCTCCAACGAGTACGGCGCCCGAATCATCCATGCAATGGAGACGGATACACCGAGCTGCATTTATGGGAACGTCCGCAATACCGCGCTGATCCCAAATCTTCCGGATGGATGTTGCGTGGAGGTGCCGTGCCTGGTGAATCGTGAGGGCATCCAGCCTTGTTACTTCGGGCCTCTTCCTCCGCAGTGTGCCGGGCTCTGCCAGACAAATGTCACGATGCAGGAGCTCACCGTGCGCGCGATCCTCGAAGAGGATTCAGAGCATGTCCATCACGCGGCGATGCTCGATCCCAACACCATGTCCCAGCTCTCGCTTCCTCAGATCAGGGAAACAGTGGACGCGCTACTGAAGGAACAAGCGGCACTGATGCCAGCTTTAAACAGGACCAGATAGCGGAAGCCGTGAACAGGGCTATTGACCAACCTGGCAGCAAACGGTCGGTTTGACTGTATTCTCGACGGACGCACGGAGTTGGCTCGCATCGTACCATCGCAACATTGATGGACGTTCCAACAGTTCTATCTTGCACCATTGACCTCTAACGAGACTCCAATAATGAAAAGAACCATAGCTTTCATCATCACCACCACTTTCATCTTCTTCCAGGGGATCACCGCCGATGACAACGCGTTGTCGGGGGATAAAACTGCCGCTGGCTGGCAAATGTTGTTTGATGGCAACACGCTTGAAGGCTGGAGCATCAAAAGCGGATTTGCGACCTATAAGGTGGAAGACGGGAGCATTGTCGGGACGACGGCCAAAGGCAGCCCAAACACCTTCCTGTGCAGCAATAAAAAGTTTGCTGATTTTGAACTGACCTTCGAGGTCAAGTTCGACCAGTTCTTCAATTCGGGCTGTCAGATCCGTTCAAAACTGCGTGGAGAAAAACACGGCGGCCGTGTGTATGGCCCGCAGGTTGAGATCGAAAGAAGCCCGGGGCAATCCGGCTTCATCTACGGAGAGGCTGCCGGCGGATGGCAATCTCCCGAGCCGAAATCGAAGGACAAGGCCGTGAGCACCCACAGCCATTTCAAGAACGAAGGCTGGAACCAATACCGCGTGCTGGCGGCCGGTCAAAAGATACAGACCTGGATCAACGGCAAGGCCGTCGCCGATTTGACCTATGATGAAGGGCGATACAAGGCAAACAGCGAGGGCTTCATTGGACTCCAGGTTCATGGCGTCGGCAAAAATCCGAAACAGATGAGCGTTCGATGGAAGAACATCTACATCCGCCCGATTGAATCGGCAGGTGATAAGTAATTCCTGTTACGTTCTCGGGTCACGTCCGCGGTAATTTCTTCGCACGGCAGCCGGCGACGGAACGTGGATTTAATCCTTAACCTTCTCCGGCTTGCCAAAGCTGAACCGTTCAGAGACATGGTCCATCCAATCGGTGATGGCATCGCCGTCGGCCGCCATGTCATCGAAGGAATTGGAGCGGAAACGCACGAACATCTCGCGCCAGGCGCCGTGCACATACACTCGGCGCGAAGGAAAGACACAGTGGAGCGTCCGGTCCGCGCAGAACAGGAAATTCGCCTTTTCTCCTACCGATGCGAGACAGAATCTGCCGCTCCCGCGGCGATAGCCTTTTGTGACAATCTCTCTCGGGAATCGGTCATGGCTCATGAGGTAGTAACGCTCGCCGGACACGTGAGCCATCCAGTACATCGACGTTGCATCGTGTCCCCCGACGCGCCGTATCCGGTAGCCTCCTTTACGGTAGATGTACCAGACGAAGGTGTCACCGTAATCTGATTTCGCTTTCATGATGAACGCGGTGACAACAGGCCCTTCGGAAATCCTCTCAAACACGAAGTGAGGAGAGATCTGCTTCTTACCGAAAGGCGTCACGCG
>JASLXP010001108.1 GCA_030740295.1 Planctomycetota bacterium | reverse complement strand
GGATATTCAAGGCTTCCTGTTTCTGCCATTCCAGGCGCCGCTTGTAAACGTTCATGTAGATTTTCTTGTCTTCAGGTGTCATCCCCTCCGTCCAATCTCCGGAATGTGGCAGCGCCAGATCGATCCAGCAGGCGATCTTGTCCATTTCTTCCTGAGTCATCCGCACGCCCTCGTGTCCGGACTTCAACAGGGAGATCAGTGGGCTCTTCGACGAGCCATGGGAGTACGGCGGGATCATCACCGGTACGGACCAGCGGCTTATCCAGTTCAAGTACTTGGATTTTTCCGCGATGATACCAAACCGCTGTCTCGAGTCATTGGCGGGACCACCAGGCCGGTCCTTTGAAATGAGTGCGTGGTACGACTGGTTCCAGAACTTGCGCGCCGCAGCGTCCCAGACCGGCGTCGCTCGCAAGTCGGGCGGTTCCGATCCGTTGTGGCACCGAACGCACTTTGCATCCAAGATCGGCTGGATCACCTTCGGGAAACTGAAACCTTTGCCCGTGATGTCATAAAACGGCTTCAGCGATTGGATGCCGGTCTTGAGAGCCATCGTTGTCGACTTAGTGGCAACGGTTTCATTCTTGTTCTCGTGGCAGCCGACACAACTGGAGACTTCGCCCGGCATCAGGGTGGACCAGGAACGCATGGTCTGTACGACATGCCCATCTGCATCGATCGCCTGGAAGTAGACCGGTGTGCGCGCGGGAACCTCAAAGGCAGCCGAGCCGTCTTCGTACACCGACGCTTCTCCCAGGACGACTTTAACATCCCATGCGGCCAGGTCGCTGATCGTCGAAGGCCCATGCTTTCGACCGATATCCGTGGCCATGAAGTCCAGCGCGACGACTCTGACTTTTTTCACAGTGCCCCGAGCAATCCCTTTGAGTCCCGGACCTCGATAAATGTCCTGAACGGTAAAAGCCCCGGTCTTCTTACGCCAGTCCGTGGGATAGGGCGGCTGCGGCGGAAGTGGCCGCGGGGCCAAGGGGACGGGCTGGTTGCAGGAAATGGTCGGATCGGAAGCCAGAAGTACGCGTTCGCCCTTCTTGTTCATGAAGTAAATTCCAAACCGCTTCTGCCCCTGTGGCCGGAATGTCACCAGATAGTTTTCTTCATCCAGGGGATAAGGATATTGCCACTGATCTCCATCTTGCCCGTACTTATCGATTCTTATCGTGCCGTGAGGCTTTTCGACCGGAGCAACCAGGGTCACTCCGCTTGTTTCTTTTCGACCCTTGGCAGGGTCGATGATGGCCAGCTTCCCGCGTTGGTGGGTATGGTGCCCGGAGAGAACGGCCAGAACTTTCCCCGTGTCCGGAATGCCTCGGGCATGGAGAATTGTCGTGGGAAAGTAGGAGTTGTGTCCATAATACCCGGTCTGCTGCGCGCCGTTCGGATACATCTGGAACAACGGCTGGAGAAATATCTGACCGCGGTCGTTGTATTCCCAACGTGTGTACGTAA
Organism: Planctomycetota bacterium; assembly: GCA_030740295.1. The sequence goes on along the minus strand of JASLXP010001108.1, from coordinate 1,819 downwards.
CCAGCCCGCTCCGCGGGTGAACCTGGGGATAGTTGGTATGTACCTGATCGATTCCAATCCGACGCATCTGTTTCCCGTCTTGATTCATCAGGTACATATTGCACACGCTCACGTGCCAGCAGTCAACGTTTTGAACACAGCGCGTGGAACTGAACATGATGTTGCCACTAGGCAAATAGATCCCTTCATAATCAGCGAATCCCTTGCCGAAAGTGAGCTGGCGGACTTTCCGAGTCTCAAAGTCCATTTCATACAGATGATAATCTTCACCGCGGGCTGACTTTTTCCAGGAGAAGAGAATCCGCTTGCCGTCATACGACACGTCCGGGTCGCGAAATACGCCGTCTCCATCGTGGAGAAGCGTTGTCTCTTGAGTGGTGTAATCCTCGCCGATTTCCAATAGGCACAGACTGGACCCGCCCTCAAAATTGAACTCCTGCTTTGTCCCGCTCGGATTGAGCTCGTCTTCATCGCTCACGGCATCCGTATAGGCGTAGTGGGAGCCCCCCATATCGAAATGCTTGGTAAAGACAATCTGCTTGATTCTGTCTCGGTGGGGGGCCAGCAGTCTGCGTTTCAGGTCGGTATCCGATTCCGCGGCGAAGGCTTGAGATATGCCGATGACCAAGACGAATGAAATCATTGCGATTCTGTTCATGAGTATTCTTCGTCTCGAAAACATTCAACTGGTGGGACGTGCTTTTCCGCACGCTCGGCTTCCGTTCCGTTCCGCGGCGCTACGCAAACAGTTCCCGAAAAGCCAACGGCGACGCGGCAGGTGGTTGGGATTCTTGCCGGGGGGCCGGTCTCGTTTCAGTGTCGCAACGTGTTCTTCGAGTTCTGCGTTGAATGTAGATAATGTGGCTCGTATTTAACTAGAAGAGCATTGCTGGAGGTCCTTTTCAAGTCGGCATGATCTTCGCAGTCCGGTTCGGAGCAAAACTCCTCACGGCACGCAAGACAATGCCCTTGGCCGCTGTTTTTCTTCACCTCCGTGCCCTGAGGCGAACATCGAGCCGCGTCGCGGTCCGGTCGTTTGGCCCGTTGTTGGGGTCTGGAGGGGTTAAAAACCAACTTTTTTCCGGGAATTTTGTCAAAATCGTTGACAAGCCCCGACAGACGAAATAGACTTCAGTGAGACTTTTAAGTCTGCTCTCCAAGCGGCTCATGACCGGCCGCTTTGGCCCCACCCCAGTCGGTGGGACTCATCTTTCGTCAGCTCGCGATCGGCTGATATCTCGTCAAGTTTGCGGTGGTTTCTCGGTATGTTCCGAGGCAACTGTTCCTCTCGCTTTTCAAAATGGGATTTCGTGAAGCGGACGCCTGGATGGCGTCTTTGTGTAGTGTCGCTTCGTAAATGAACCGGACACATGAATCGGACACATGAGTCCGTGTGGGTTGGAGAGATGTGATGATACGAAAGGATGGGCTTCTCCTACTGGTGGCGGGCTTCGTGCTGATCGTTGGCATGGGAGTGTCGTTGGTACGCGCGCGTCTCACCCCCCCGTTGCTGCATTCTGAGCGAATCAACCCCGCGCATCGCACCGATTCGAAACCGTGGCAGAAGCGCTCGTTGCAGCCGGTTCCCAATCCGGATCCCACTGCCGAGACGCAGCCGTCGCGCTGTCGACCGTTCCACGTCGCCACGACACATGACGGCCGAAAAGCCTATGTCACGCTCTCCGGAAAAGAAATTCAGCCCGGCACGGAAGTGGTGGTCCTCGATGTTCCCCAGCGCAAAGAAACGGGCCGGATTACCGTGGGCTCTCATCCCAGCGGGATCGCCATGCATCCGACGGGCCGCTGGGTCGTCGTCGTC
>JASLXP010001107.1 GCA_030740295.1 Planctomycetota bacterium | reverse complement strand
CCTCGGACATCGACCTCGAGCCGTGACTGAAGAACAGTCCTTTGGAAATCCTCAAAACTGCCGCACTCCCTCTGGCTGGACATATCGAGGACGTAGCCGCAGCGGAGCGGCCGGAGCTCATCGACGGAAAACTTCCTGGCTCTGCCGCGATAAAGCTGGATATCAAGGGACAGGAAGTGAGCATCAGGATGGTCAGGCTCCTGGTTTTCGATTCGAGGATTGAATCCGTCAGAAGTGCCCTTCGAAACCAACTGCATCCTTGCTTTGTCGCGATATCCGATCGGCTCGATTGGCCGGAGCGCAATGTACGTCTCACCATCTCGAAGAAAAATCCAATGGTCCGGAGCAACGAATGCGTGTCGAATGGAAGCCCATTTCGGAACTGTTGCCTTCTTGTCCGACTGCACCGTGACCGACTCGAATTGCGAGACGTGAGGGAGAACCACGCTCACCTTCATCTCACGGATGACCTGGTCCTCAATCCTGGGATTTATCGGCATCTGGTGAATCACGAGGGCAGTTCCGTTTTCCTGGCAGGCAGAAAATCGTCCGGGCCAGAACCAGTCCGGCCTCTCACCATTGATGAGCAGGCGGTCGAAGAGACACCGGAAAAAATCCCATTCACTGATCGTGTCGTGTCGCCACACCGCGTAGAGCGGATTACGCTGCACGCTCGAGTACCAGTGTGAAGCAGTGCCAAGGGAATAGTCGTCCGTCTGGTAACAGGTGAGGTCTGCCCTGACTCGAAGATCCTCCTGACAGAGGGCCGGACGGCCGGGAATCGAAAACTGATTCTGACTCTGTGAAACAGCAATCTCTTTTGCGCCATGAATTGAAATGGGATCTGCGACAGTGCCCGCGGTCACGGAGACCGTCTCCCGCGACTGAAAGGGCGTTTGCCTTCCAATCAGATCTCGCAGGTAACCAGGCATGAAGAATCGGAACCGGTAAGCGCTCCAGTCGCTGTCGTGGAGCGTATGGTTGGGCCCCATCAGCCTTTCATCGCCTGTTTCGGCATAGAGTGCTGATTTTACCAGGCTTGGATTGAAGGTGATGTCCAGGTGATAAGAGCGACTGTTCGGCCCTGAAAGCTGGGCGGTCGGCGGGTGATAGTATGTGGCCACGTGCAGCCACAGACGCTCCTGCGCCAAGGAGGCCAGAAGCCGCACGCGCTGGTCTTTGGTCCATTGCATAAGCGCGCCCATGACATGGAGGCAGACGCCGGTGTAAGTGGGGCTGTTGTATTCGCTCGGCCCGCTGGAAAGCGCGGTGAACTCCAGCCATTCCTGAAGTCGCTTAAACCCCTCGGCCGACATTTCCCTGTCCCCGATCACCTCACCCGCCAGAACGCGATTCGCGCACTCCATCAGCATGATGTTCGAGTAGCCGAAGTGGGTCTTTCGCCGGGCCTGAGCCCTGGCATAAGTCTGAATGGCCTTGAGAAGCAGTTTCCGGGCCGCAGGTGAGAAGTTTTCGAACCAGTTGAAATACCATGCCAGCAACCGGATCAGTGCGAAATTTGTGACATTCGGATCGATGGACAGATCGAGTTTCCCATCCTCATCCGTGTAGTGCCCGGCGTTCGGATCGAAGGGGTCACTGATGATGCGTTTGAGAAGGGTGCGACAGTAACGGGCAACGAGGCGCGATGCCTTTGCATAAGAAGTCTTCGTTCCTTTCTCCAGACCGGCATGGATTTCCCTCATCATCCTTATGGGCATGAAGCCGGTGATGGTTTCCAGTTCAGGCCCGGGCTCGAGGCTCTGATCCAGAAAAGCGGCAGCAAGACGATCTATGCGGTCTGATTTGTTCATTTCTGAATTGAGAGATTCCACCAACGCCTGGAGAAGACGTAATCTTCGTTCATCGTGCCCAGCGGCTCTAATGTTAAAGCGTTGAGGAGCCATGCAGCATTGTCCAGCCCTTCAAGCTCTATTTCGATACTGCCGGAGGTCGCGTTCAGGAGCAGAGACTCGTTTCTGAATCGTGCTTTGCCAAGTTGGATGCGCTTCTGATGTTCTTCACCGTTCACACGAACGCGGAAGGGACCAGACGGGCCGTCTGCGTTGCCGAAGTTGAGGGTAAGGAAGTAATGGCCAGGCGGGGCATCGATACGGAAGCTGCCGGGTGCTTTCGAGGTGATGAAACTTCCGTGGATGACGCTTCTGTTTGTTGTGGATTTCACTTGTAACAACGCTGTGTCTGTGGTCCATCCGAATCCTGCCGTTTTGGAATAAGCTGCTGCACCAAACAGAAGGGGATCGCTCTTTCTCTTCTGTGGCCCCTTCGAGAAATCGAGTCGTATGAACTTTTCGAGCGCGCCGTACTCATTTGCGAATGCGAAGGGATGAACCTGCTCGAATGACCTGCCGTCGGGATAGAGAACCACCTTGCCTTTGAGGTGGCCCGGAAACTGAGAATAGCCTGACGCAATCGCGGCGGTGATTCTGATCCCGTTCTTCATGGGCGTTGCCGAGAAGATACGCAGCGGGGTCTCCGCGTAGGATGGGTCCTCACTGTTCGCGCCCGCGGGATGGACGTCCACTGATAACGCGAATGAATCGGTCTTCATCGTGACGTAGCGCAGAGGAAAGAGAGCGCCGGCTGCGGCATCTGGCGGTGGCATGGGGCCGGTGATGCCGTATTTGAACTCGTAATTTGAACGAGCCTTCGATTGTTCCCCACCCTTGACGGTAACCTTCTGCGGGGGCGACGGATGGGTCCGGCCGTGAATGATGGTCGCTTCCGCGTCATTCGGTAGAGGCAGGAAGATCACAAGCGATTTGCCTTTGGGCTTATTCATGAAGTAATCGAAAGTGAACTCCATCCGGTCATCGAAGAAGGCGAATTCCTTGCGAATGCCTTCGCCTGCAATGGTGAAGCCGGCTTCAGCCTGGACAGTTCGAGCCTTCGCATCTGCGATTGGATCGCTGATTCGGGCGATGATCCGGTCCCCCAGTCTTATGGACGAGGTATCCGGACTGATCGAGAACTTTCCCTGCTGCTCGGCGAATGCAGTTGACATGATCGTTGAGAAGAGAAGGACAAGACTGCAACGCACGGGTCTCACAGGCCCACCTCAATTCGCACAAAAGCAAATTTCCGGAAAGTGTCGGCAGGAATCGTGAACACATCCTCCATGCCGGAGGCGGCGGCCTGGAGCAACATTGGTTTGCTCAGTCCGGGGCTCATAAGAGTTGCCTTGCTCGCACCTGGTTTCTTCAGATGGATCTTGATCTCTTTCAAACGCGGATAGGTGGGCTTCAACGTTCCAACTCGATTTCCCGGCTTGAGATTGACACCTGAAACATTGAGCAGGCGAACCCACAGCCGACTGCCCGACTGATAAGCCGCACTCAGGATTCCCTCGCCTTCGACACGGATTCGATCCTGCCCGCGAGTGGCCTCCCTCGCGACCCTCTTCATCAGTGAAACCAGATCGGATCGAAGGTAATCACCCCAGACCGTGCTCCGGTAAATTCGGGGCTGGTGCACTGTCTGTCCGGGGGTGAAAGCGAAATAGATGTATAGGCCCTTCCCCTTCTCAAGCGAGACAATTGCCGGCGCGCCGTCCTGGAATGTTGCCATGACTTTCTGCTTCCGATCTGAATCAATCATCGGATCGAATCGATAGCAGTCTGGAAGATTCATCCGGCTTTCGAATCCAGGAAGCACATTAGAGGAGAATTTCAGCAATCGGTCCTGTCCTCCCCGGAATTCTTCTTTGATGTACCTGACGGTGTCCGTATCGCGAATGGATCTGAAACCCATCCGCTTGAGTAGTGCATCGTCTCCGAGAGGGTTTCCCAACTGGTCATAGCGTCCAGGGATTCCGGTAACCATTGCCGTGCCTCCATCCCGGACGAATCGGTCGATGAGCCTGATGAGCCGGGGAGGCATACCGGGCGTGTACGGCAAGACGATCGCCTTGAACTTCTTCAGATCCTGAAGCCCGGCGTAAAGACCCGGCACGATATCGAACTGGACGCCGCTGATCCCGAATGCCTGGCACCAGCCTGCAACTGCGGCGGAATGGAGCGCAGCGCGAGTGTAGTTGTGGTCGCGGGACGGCGAGGCGGCCACGATCGCGATGTCAGCCACCGGCTCGCCCCATTGATGCGCTTCGGGCCAATGCTCCCAGTTATAGACTTCTTCAAGGCCCTCAAGGTGTGCCCACAATCCGCTGCCGGTAATCGCTGCATGATAGCCGGAGAACTCGAACTGTTCGGGTATCTCGGCCGCAAAGTGAGCCCACGATGGACGGCCAAATCTTCGTGCGAATGCGGATAGAATCCGGTGTTGCGAGTAAAAATGTGCATAGCCTGGATAAACCGTGTTCGTGCCCTCCGTGCCCACAAAACAGACTCGTGCCTGTTCATGCATATCGGAGACACGTGTGGAAAGACGATAGATTGAAGTATTGTACGCCAACAGGATCACTTCAGGTTTGATTTTCTGAATCCGCTTCAACAGGAAAGCCTTGAATTCGACGATGGCCTTCCTCTGCCAGTGCATCCAGAGCTGCCAGAGCGGATTGTCACGGTTGTTGATGACCTCCTCATCCCAGAATTCAGGCATGCGATAACCGGTCTCCTTCTCGAATTCAGTACGACAGTGGTCACATCCGCAATAGGTCTTGACCTGGTCGTGAAATGAGACCTCATCCAGCATGAAGCCATCGATTCCCGCGCGAACCAGATTCTCCAGGTATTGTGCGTAAAACTCTCGATAGCTGGGTTGGCTCAGGCAAAGCCATCGGCCCGGCGTGCCGTCCCGAAGATCGCGCTGTGCCCACTCAGGATGCTCTAAAACAAGCGGATACGCAAACTGCCAGTAGATGGTGAGGTCCATGTGATCGAAAACTCTGAGACCCTCCGCGTGGCATGCATCGGCAACAACCCTCTGCCGTTCGGCAATCTCGTCCGCAAGTTTGAGGTAGTTGAGCCGATTCTGCAGGCCATTTGTGATGGCCGCGTTCGCCCCTCCAGCCTTTATCTCACGAGCGCGTTTCGCGGCCAGCTCTGGTGTCCGGTAGTCCTTCAGATTCCCTGAGCTGGACGCGCCCCAGTTGGTCATTCGAAAATCTCTGAGCAGGGCTGCTACAGGTTCAGGAGTAGGAACGGCTGCAATATTCTCAAACAGACGTTCGGCCGCGGACTGCATCTTCTTTGCATTTATCTTCTGATGCTCATTGGCGAGCGGTGTGATTTCGTCCTGATCCAGGGCCCGATTATAAACGCGCACGCCTCGGATGATGCCTTTGAAATGCGTGCCTCCTTTGTCCTGTCCGCCAATCCTGAATCGAAGTTTGCTGGTCAGGCCGGGATGGTTGGCTTTCTTCTGATTTGTCCTGCGCAGAATGCCGTTGACGTAGATCTTTATGGCCTCGCCGTCGAAGGTCCCAGCCACGTGCGTCCAAGCGTTTGTCGGGATCGGATGGTTCGCAGAGAGACCGCCCTCACCGGCCGAGTAAATATATACCTTCTCATTCCTGTAATAAGTGAGCCCGTAAAAGTGCGGCGATTCGCCAGCAATCAGGGTCTCGGTCTTCGGAACGACAGTCGGCCTGATCCACGCGCACAAGGTCAACTGCTTGGTCAGACCTAATGTCTTTCCTTCACCGCAATCGACGAAAGCTTTGAGCCCGTCGAATGACAGCCCAGGCCCGAATTCGGTTTTGACCCACTTTGCACCATGTATTTTCCCGGTGCGACCTCTGACCAGGTCTCTGATGATTTCGCCCTTCCCCTCATTGAATGGGAAGTGAACGATGAGAGATTTTTCTGCGGTCGCCAATCCGGAAACCAGAAGCATCACTAGACCGACGGTTGAGTGCTGACATCTTCTCATCACGATTTCATCACATCTTTCAGAAAGACGCGCTGCCGCGATTCGTGCGCTCGAAGCCCTGCATCGAGGAGGGCGACGCGCTCCAACGCATCGTCATAGGGGACCGAGGGCTGCCCTGTTTCGAGCATTTGCCTGAACAGTCGAACTATTTGCAGTGTCCCGGAAAGGTATTCCGGATCGCCGATGGTTTCCGAGCGGGCATACATCTTCCTTGGCGGATTGCTGCGCTGTGTTCGGCTCCACACTTCGCATGAAAACCAATCGAAGGTCGCGTAAGCGGTGTTGAGAAGTGTACAGACAGCCTAATTATGAGACTCACTTGAAAATGGGGTGACACATCTGGATTGTGTGTGATGGTGATGTGCTGGTTTTTTACCAGCCATTGTTCGACTGCGATGCGCCAGGCGGCTTCCTTATCGCGCTTGTTCCGCTCTTCCATGGCGGCGACGATGATAGTTTGTTTTTCGATCAGGGCATCATAAATCTCCTTTCTGAGCCGGCGGTGATGCCTGGCTCGATCCTTATCAGTAAAAAATGTCTGGCATGAGTTACGTCCCTTGAGGCGGTGGCGTTCCTGATGATTCCGGTCGTTGGCTGCGGTCGCAGCCCATGCTTCGACGTGCTCAGTTGGGCATGCTGGGCGATACTTCAGTTTCTCCCGAAGGGCCTCCTTGATCTCTCCCTGCCCACGTCCGATGGCACCGTTGTAGGGAGGGTAGTAGGTTGGGCTGTTGAGCGGCAAGCACGCTGGAAGTTTGGGAGTCTCAGAGAAATCATAGAACACCTCCGCCCCATCCTCATAGGATGGCGAGGCTACTATAAATTCACAGAGATACCCGGACAGCTCACAGAACTCGCAGGCTGGACACGCCGACGGCTCAGATACCTTGTATGGCGTCATTGGAAAACCACCAATAAGCGCTTCAAAGAACTCGTGCAACGAGGAGTCAATCCTCGGCAGGCACGGCCAGTAGCCGGAAGCAGCAAAGGCCCGTGGTCTTTGAGCACCAACGGAGCCATTCACAAAGCCCTGCCAAACAGATTATCTGAGAGACTTGGATTCCCATCGCTATGCGTTCAGTAAATGCTCAACCTGACCGAACCGCCGTATACGAGAACCGTACGTACGGTGGTGTGACAGGGGGCTACACAGGTCTGGAGCCTGTGCTACGGTCGGCTTTCTGTTCGGGCTCCACAGGTCTGGAGACCTGTGCTACGGCTTTCTGTTCGGGATGAGTGGTGGCTCGTCCGCTGCAATTCGTGGAATGACTCTGGTGTGCGAAGCGCGCCCATTCGATATTCACTCCCACCGGTCCGGGACCCACTTGGCGTTGTATATGAGGCCGGAGTAAATCCTTCTGCGCGCGGGTACTGCGTCTGTGACCTGGAGGCTCCGACGCTTGTTGATTGGAAGAAGCACGACGGTGCCGCGGTCCCTCTCGAATATCCGGGGCGGGGTGAAGGCGCGCTCATACCGGACGCCGTTTGATATCCGGGCCTGGTAGATTCGTCCGGAGAAGAAACCACCGCGCTGTCCTGCCAGTTTGCCGAGGGTCAGAGGCGCGCCGCTCACCATTACCAGCTCTTTGAACGGCCATTTCTTCTCCTCTTGGAGCTTTCCGTTGAGGAAGATCCGAGCCCGTCCTCGGTCGAAGGTGGCGGCGAGGTGCAAGAACGGGCTTGCTGGAAGGCGCCCGGTAGCCACATAGTGGTACCCGCCCTTAGGGTCACTGGCGGCGAAGTGGATGGTGCCGTCCTCCCTTGAGAGAAGCCCGAAGGTCCGGCGGCCAGAGCTGGACCTGTCCAGAATCCCGGTCGTCCAGACGTGCTGCCGCCTCACCCTCGCCCAAACTTCGATCGTAATCTGCCTTTTTAGGTTGAGCTTCGGCGTGTCCTTGAAACTGACGTAGGCGTCCGTCCCATTCATCTCCAGTCCGATCGCGACCTCTGGATCGCCCCGTTCCGCGGCCTGCCAGAGGCCGGTCACTTCCGCGGACACTCCCGAGTCCACGTGGACCCATTCGGTTTCTTTTGTCTGCACCCCGATCACTCCCCCTGCCTCGTCAAGGCAGCGAGGGCCCTGGCCCTCATCGAAGTGAAAAAGCGCCACGGTGTCTTTGTCAGCCTCGGAGACGCGCTGGGGCTCGAAGTCCTCCGTGTACCGGGCCGTGCGGGAGAGTCGCAGTTCGTCCAGGATTCCCGCGGTGAAACGGCCGTTGCCCTTGCCACCAAAGGAGAAGCCAAAATCTCTCGCCTGGACGGACCGGGGGAAGTCATCCTGGATGCACATCTTCCCATTCACATAGACGCGGCCCTCTTTCCCATCGGATACTGCTGCGAGATGGAACCATTCGCCCAAGGGGACCTCTTCGGGCGCACTGAACAACTGGACGGGGGTACGGTTCCTTTCACTGGCACGGAAGCACAGCTTCTGGTCTTTTGTGATCCCCAGCCACATGGACTGGTTAATGCCGCTGGAAGCGAACAGGCCGATATTGGTCTTCCGGGACAGAAGAAACCAGGCTTCCCAGGTGAACGGCCCGGAAGTGGCTCCGGCAATGGGGGGCACGCTCAGCCACGACTCATGGTTGCTGAACTTCAGGGCGTAGTTTCGGCCTTCGATTACGTACTTCCTGCGACTCAGTTCGGATTTGACCCAGCGTGCGTCCAGCCTGCCCGTGAGTCGCAACCGGTCCCAAGTCATCCCTCCCCGGCCGGGCGTAAGCGCTATGAGACCACCACCTCCCACGAGCAGCCTCTCCGAGGATGCCTTGACGACCTCATCGCCGTTGCAGGTCATGCGGACCTGGCGGTCTTCCATCGAAGTGCGGATGTCGCAGAACTCGTTGAGGTCCAGGTGTTGGTCGATCGGGACCTCTTCCCGTATCCCCTCCCCCCAGACAAGGGCACCTCTCCGCTCGCCCATGCCCATCCAGAACCCGGCCCCGGTCGACCGCCTGCGCGATCCGCTCGACTTGAGGAGGCAGGATAACCCCTCCCCCGTCTTCGCTCTCAGCTCGAGCGCCACGTCCCCTACGAAGCGGCCATAGTGCCACAGATTGCCTCCGTATTTGGTGGGCAGCGGCCTGAGGTGCCCGCCTGAGATCTTGTAGAGAGCGCCAGGCTGGGGGACCCAATCCCTGCCCTCCTTGAAATCGCTGAACGTGTAAACGAAATCGATCGTGCCGTCATCATGCACCTTGGCTTTGCCTTTGAAGAGTTTCTCGGCCGCAGTCTTAAGTGCCTGTATCTCAGCAGGGACCTCTCCACCCCCGGCCTCCTCGGGCAGCGGGGGCAGATAGGCCTGCCACGGCGATTCGACAAGCTTTGCCCGGCGGTCCAATTCAAGGTGGTTTCGGCCCGAGCTGAGATCCCTGGCCGACGCATCGAAGTTCCAGTAGGCAGTCAGTCCCGGTTCCTTGCCGGTGAGGCGCCTGAACCGGTCCCGCGCGACGTCCTCGGTCGGCCTGGCGAAGTTCCAGACTCTGATCTCGTCGAGCTGGCCGGTGAGCGATCCGGTCAGCGAGTAGCCCCACAAGCTCCCCTGTTCCCCGGGGCTCCCGATGGTGAGGGATTCTTCCGGCTCCCCTTGAATGCCGCGTGACTCACGCTCCGCGACCTTGACTCCGTCCACCAGGAGTGCGGCCTTGCCGTCTTCGAGGGAAAGGATGCCGGCAAGATGGTGAAACTTGTCATCATCTACAGGCAGGTTCCCGCGCAGCGCGGTCAGGGAGCGGCCGTCCTGGCGCACCAGGAAACAGGGGTACCCGTCCCTGTTAATGATGAGTGAGTAGCCGAGAAGGTCCGCACCGCGCTCGACGACCACCACACCCCTGCTTCGGGTGCGGATCTGCGTTTCGACGGTCAGAGAAGTCTCTTTGGCCCGCGGTGGCTTTTCGAGGACGATCCGGCCCCCGGGAACCAGATTCAGAACTCGGTTGGTCTTGGCGGTCTCGATCGCGGTCGCTCGCAGACGTCCGAACAGGTCCCGCCGCGATTCGAGATGCGAAGTCCGATCGAAAGCGCGTTCGAAGGACGCCAGCGCTTCGGAGAGTCCACGCCAGTTCCCCTTCCGGGCTAACTTGAGGATGGTTTTCCAGGTGCGCTCTGCCTCTTCTGTCTGTCCCTCGCGAACGGTCACGTCCAGCTTATCCAGAGTCTCACGGTAAGACGCGGTATCGCTAAGCTTGCGGAGTTGGGGAAGAAGGGCCCGGAGTTTCCCTTCGTAGTAAGCCATGAGCGCGAGGCCATCCAGCAGTCGCCCCTCAGCCCCTCCCTCGGCAGCTTTCCCGACCAGCTTGATGATCTGAGTGGTGGAGAGTTTCGACAGTGGGACCTTCGCTGTGCCCTGAGGGGACTTCAGCACGGCCATGCCGCCCTCCACTGACACGACCTCCCCACTGAACCCGCCGACCGAGTAACGGCGGCCCTTCAGGGCCTGGAGTTCCAGGATGGCCCTCTCATGGGTGGACGATGTGATGTTCAGCCGCGTGCTCGAGAGCCATGGCGACCTTATCGCAGAGGGCCAGGGCCTCTGATTCGGGAAGCGGCCCGCTTCTTTTCACGCGCTCTCTGAGCGTTTCGCCGTCCAGGTACTCCATCACGAAGTAGTGTCGCCCCTTCTCCTGGCCGGCCCCCAACGAGCGCACGATGTTCGGGTGGTCGAGGTCCGCCGCGGCTTGAGCTTCTCGATGGAAACGCTCGACAACGGTGGGGCTCTTCGCCAGCTTCGTGGAGAGGAGCTTCACCGCCACGGCCTGGCCCGTCCTCTGGTCATCCGCCAGATAAACCTTGCCCATCCCGCCGCGTCCGATCTGGCGCCGCATCAAGTAGTGCCCCAGCGTCGCAGTTTCGATGTCAGATGCGTCGGCCATTAGGGATTTTGGTCGCAGGGCAAGGGTACCGTACGTATCTTACTATCTGCGATGGCAATGTCGCAGTCGGATTCGCCAGACTTCCGGAGCGATAGCTAACTCTCCCGAATTCGGGCGAATCTCTGCTATGGCCAGCAGCCCACAAAGGAGAAGGAATCTATGGCCAGGCCAACTCGTGTGACGGGGCTTTTCGCTATGGTCCTGCTCGTGCTTTGCGTCGCGGCTGATGCGGGATACGTGCAGGTACAATTGCCACTCAAAGAGCTGCCGCAGGAGCATGCGTATCAGCGCGGGCTTCGGGAGTTCATAAAGTCGCTCAGTACCGAAGACCTGACGGTGAAGCTCAAGCCGGTGAAAGTGGCACCGATTGATGATCCGGAGGAGCTCTATCGCCTCTGGGTGCTGGCCCGGTACCCGCCGCGCCTGGGCGCAGCCATGCTGCCTGCCGAACCTTTTACGCTGGAGGCTATCGAGGGTGAAGAAGGTCTGCGTCTCCCTGTCGCTCCGAGTCACAGCCAGATGCTGGCCTGGCTGGCTGACTGGGACTACCCCGGCAATCCCTACAAGGGCTCCCGTGCGCTCAAGCTCCGGGGCCTTGTGCTGGCCGCCACCGACATGGCGATGCTGGATTACCTCTACGAGCACGACCCGCGCGGCGCCGACCGGGCAGACTACCTTGGCGGCAACCTGATCTGGATAGGGTACACGTATCTGCACGCCAGGGACGTCTTGACGGATCCGCAGCGGAAAGCGTTCGAGGGCGGCATCCGCAAGCTCGTGGAAGGACACTTGTTCCGCTGGGGGCCCAAGGGGCTGATGACCGATATGGATCTGTTTGCACCAGTCGGCCTGTGGTATCTATCGCAGGCCATGGGCGACCCGGCTTTCACCAAGGGGTGCAAAGCATTCTCCAGGCAACTTTTCGAGGATGAGCGCTTCTTCCATCCCGCGGGCTATTTCGTGGACAATGGTTGCTTCGATGTTTCTTACAACGGCATCAGCATCTACTTCGGCGCGTGGGTAGCGCTGGCCTCGGACTGGGATTTCACCCGGGAGGCGTTGCGAAAGACGCTCAGGCTGCGCGCCCATCTGTGCTTTGTGGCACCGGACGGATCGCAGACTGGGCCGAGCGCCATTAGCTCGCGCACGTCCGCCGATTCGGCTCACGACCAGTGGCAGTTCGCGCACCGCCTGCCCGCTGAAAGGATGCTCGCCGATGAAGCGATCTACCGCTGCCCTATTCCGGACGAAGCCGCCATGGGCAAAGCCCACAAAAAGGTGATCAACACGATCAGTGAATCGCTCTCCCGGCGTACCGAAGCCAAGACCGGCCCCTGGCGCGAAA
>JASLXP010001106.1 GCA_030740295.1 Planctomycetota bacterium | reverse complement strand
CGCCGGCCTGGGAAAGAGGCCAAGTATCGCTCCCCATCCGCCGATTGCGGCGAAGACGGATGCGGGAGGCAGATTCGTCCTGCGGCGAGTACCACCCGGGGCCTGCGCAGTGTCGATGAACGACAAACGCGCTCTACAGGCCGTTCCCGTGAAGCTCGACCTCTCGCCCGGCCAGGCAGCCAACGACCTGGAGTTTGGCATCTTTATCGCACCGAAACTCAAGGGCCGGCTCCTGGGTGTCAGCGGCAGACCCATGGCGACCGCTCGCACGCAAACTCTGAGGATGTGGGTTCGGCAGGCCGACGGCAAACACAAGCATTTCAGCTCCCAGGTCAGCGTCGATACGGCAGGCCGTTTTCAACTTTATGCCATGGGCCTGGGCAGCACATTAATGGGAGTTGCCATCGCAAACGAAGGCTGGGGATACTCGTCGCGGGTGGACATCACGACTGGTTCGGATCACGAGACGGATATCCAGCTCAAACCATTTCTCAGCCTGGCTGGCAAGGTGCTGGACGCGGATACAGGCGCCCCAATCACGGGAGCGAATGTGAAAGTTACGCCATCAAAGAGCCCCGAACCCAGCCTCGCCGCGCTGGCAGATGTTCATGCCAATCGCAACGGGGAGTTTGTAGCTACTAACCTGGTGCCTTCTCTCTACAACATATCCGTTTCAGCTTTCGGTTACGCGGCTCCGCGGCCGGTGAAAGCCAAGGTGACCGATCAAGGAAGCGCGCCAGAAGTGATCGTCAAGCTGAAGAAAGCCACCAGCCCGAAACGGTAAGACCATGAAGATCACTCAAGTCGAGATCTATCAGGTTGAGATTCCGCTTATTCCTCCAATAGCGAAGTACTTTCCAAAGATATACGACATTCTTCTGTGCAGGATCCTGACGGATGAAGGCATCGAGGGCATCGGCGAGTCCACCAGTTACCAGGTGACTCCGCAGGCCCGAGCTCAACTCGACGAAAAGGCGGGATCACTGGTAGGGCAGGACCCCCTCGAGATCAACGCCTTCGCACAACCGGGCCTGTTTGAATGTCCTCTGCTCGATATTGCCGGCCAGGCATATGGGATTCCCGTCAACAGGTTCTTCGGCGAAAAAATGAGGGACCGGGTGCCGGTTTCTTATTGGTCGTGCCACATGGAGCCTCATGAAACCGCGGCCGAAGCAGAAGTGGGCGCCGGGCTCGGCTTCACCAACCACAAGCTCAAGGCCCGTTCCTGGGACGTCGTCGAAACAGTCAAGCTTATGAAGGAGGCCGCCGGCATGGATTACACCGTCACGGCGGATCCGAACATGGAGTTCAAACATGTTCACATTGCGGCCCGGCTGGCCGGGGAATTGGAGCCGTTCAGTACGGTCTCCTGTCTTGAAGATCCGATGCTCAAGAACAACTTCGACTGGTACCGCCTGCTGCGGGAAAAGACGATCATTCCTGTTGCTTTGCACATCGGCGTCCCGCAGGCAGGTACGCCCTCTCGCGGAAGCGTGGTTCTTCAGGCGCTGAAAGCTGAGTGCATTGACTATGTCAATTTAGGCGGCTCTGCGATGGAGATTAAGAGGGGTGCTGCTGTAGCCGAAGCAGCGGATGTTCCCTGCTGGCTGCAAATGGGAGGCGTCTGCCTCGGCGTCCTTGCGACGTATTCCGCACATGTGCAATGCACCATCCCAAACGCCACTTTGCCTTGTGACGAACTGCCTTTTGTTCGGATTGCCGATGTAATCGATGGTGGGCTGGTCCTCGACAAGGGACACTTTCTCGTACCTGAAGGTCCGGGGCTTGGTGTGAAACTGGATATGAAAACAGTTGAGAAGTATCGGGTGGGGTAATCAAGGATGTCTGAGAACTTACTTTCGAAAGACCGGCCACTTCGCGTGTTCACGATGAACATATGGGGGTTTGCTGAGTCCTGTGAAAAACGGAATGAACTCATGAGGGAGGGAATCACTCAGTTGTCTCCTGATTTGCTGGCGTTTCAGGAAGCCGGGCATGAGGAAGGCAGGCATCAGGTTGCAGATATCCTCGGCGGAATGGACTATCACATCCTCCATCAATTCGAGGTGAGCGATGCTCAAGGCAACAACGCCAATTGCCTCGCCAGCCGATGGCCATTTGAGTTTGTTGAGTTCCTCTCCTTTCAAGTCACGCCCAATGCACAGTCGTATCCGCTGGCGGCGATGGCCGTGCGGGTGGACGCGCCTGAACCTATTGGACCGTTGCTTTTCGTTAACTCGAAACCATCCTGGGAACTCAATCGGGAGCTTGAACGAGAGCTTCAAGCCATCGAACTTGCACGGATGATCGAAAGGCATCGAGTGAGAGATGGGTTCCCGGTCGTCGTGGCGGGCGACTTTGATGCTACACCCGACAGCGCTAGCATCCGTTTCCTCAGCGGCAAACAGTCCCTGCGCGGTAAGAGTACGCATCTCCTTGATGCATGGGCGCAGGCAGGTGACGGATCTCCGGGCCATACCTGGACCCACGAAAACGCTTTCGCCGATTCGATTATCAGGAGGGTGATCCGACAACCGAATCATGCTCGCCGAATTGATTACATCTTTCTCGGCTCACCGCACGATTACTCGCAGTACGCTCAGTTCCGCAAATGCCGCGTCGTTCTCAATCAGCCGGCAGACGACATCTGGCCGAGCGACCATTACGCGGTTTACGCTGAGATTGATGTTGCCTGAGAGCTCAGAACCAATCTTCATAAAGGTCGCGTGAACTGGACGGAGAAGACGACACAAGAGCCGGGCAAATCCTCGAAAGGTGGTAAGACATGCCAAAGTTAATCCTGTTCATGACGTGCAGTTTGTCCTTGTGGGCGGACCTTGAAGATAAGCCCAGTTCAGTTCTGGAGGGAATATCTTCACCCTATCAATTGGAACTGGCCGACTTCAATAACGATGGGAAAACGGATCTGGCGGTGTCCTCCTGGGCGCGGTTGCCAGTCAAAGGCGAGCAGTACGATTTCGACAAGCATCGCGTTCTGCTGTTCTTTCAGAAGGAGGGCAGATTTTCGCTTCCTGCGGACCGACAGATAAAGATGCGTCAACCGTGGGGAATGCGGGCAGGCGATTTTGATGAAGATGGCAAGACCGACCTGGCCGTGAAGGAGTCGGCGAAGGTCATGCATCTGTTACTTGGAAGCGAGGGGCTGGCTGTTGACCACGCGTCGAAAAACATAAACGACAGCGACCGTTATGTTGGTGCTGGCCGGCTCAGCCGAGGCGGCAAGATGGATTTCCTGTGCGGCCCGGTCTGGCGAAAGTGGTACGGCGGAGATCGTTTCTTGTCTGGTTACTGCTACGGCCCGGAGATAAATGACAACCGGTTTTCTCAGATTGCCGATCTCAACAAGGATGGCGACAACGACATGATCTTCCTCAGCCCGAAAGGCATACGACTCTATTACGGCCCTTTCAATACCCAGAAGATACTGCCGGACGATCTCGCCAGCCTTGTCCGGATTGAAACACCGATGCCCGCCAGCGGGGTCCGGGCCGCAGACATGAACGGTGATGGACGTCTCGATCTGGTGGCCGCAGTTCGTGACAGGGAGTCAGGCGCACGGTCTGTTGCGATCTACTTTCAGCAGGCGCCAGTCGGATTCAGAGCCAATGCGAAACCGAGCCTGACGTTGAAGGGTATTACGGGTGGTCTCGATACTGCCGACCTTAATCGTGACGGGCTTACCGACCTGGTGGTTTCTGACTCATCATTGAAACGCATCCATGTGTTCATTCAGAGGAAAGGTCGTCCTTTGGGCGGCCAACAGGTGTTGAAGACGGCGAATTATGATGTGGCTGTAGGCGATGTGAACGGCGACAAATATCCAGACCTTGCAGTCAGTGATGGACGTTCCCGAATCCGTTTCTTTCTGAATGATGGAAAGGAATCGCCTGCGCGTGTCGCGCCTGAGGAAAGCGAGGAGCCTCCTGAGTCTGATGACGCACGGCCAGCGAAACCGGCCCCGCCGGAGATCTCAAGACCCAAAGGAGCCAGACAGCAGAAACCAGCGTTGAAATTCGATATTCCACCGCCCGAACCAGGCCCCGACTACGAAGACCCGGATCGGATGCCGTTCTACACGGGATCGATCCTGCCGACTCCGCAGAAGGTGACCTATCGTGATGATTACTACTCACTCGTAGACACAGGACTGTTCCTCGGCAAGGGAATCGATGAGACCAGCGTGCCGATTCAAGAAATTCAGAAGCGCGTTGAGCGTTACGGAGGCAAGCTGAGGAGAGTCGCGTCCGCGAAAGAAAAGTGCGATACGCTGATTCTTCTGGGCGAAACGCATCAGGCAAATGTGCTTCTGAAAGGCCGTAAAGTGCCCGCCCGCGAGCAAGGCTACCTCATACACTGCTTGATCTCTGAAGGCCGCAACATCGCAGTTCTTCAGGGTCACGATTCGCTGGGTCTTCTTTGGGCGGCCGCGTCCTTCAACCAGTTGGTGCACGTGCAAGAGGGCAAGCCGGTTGTCCGCGCGGTCGAGGTATTCGATTTTCCGGAGTATCCCAATCGCGGCTTCATCGCCGGATCCTGGCCGGAAGCCGGGCATTACTGCATTGCATTCAAGATCAACAAACCGGTTTTCCAGGGGGCGCTGCACGACCGTTCAATTCGCGACCGTGGCAAACGGGCCCAGGCGTGGCGGCAGCCGCTTGCCGAGGGCGTCAAAAAAGAATTGGAGACCTACGGGAAGACGATGACTCCGGCCGGTATCCAATGGTATGTCGGCGGCAACCCCATTGCCGCGGAAAAGAAAATCAGGAGTGCAAACGAAGAGGATTTCACAGTTGTCCTCGGTTGGGCTGAAGCTGCGGCCGAAGCCGGTGGCAATTTCTGTCTCAAGTACGATGACCACCGCTTTCCTGCCAGCCCGGAAGATCTGAAGGCCTTTGGCTCGGCGAAGGAGGCCGACGTGCACTTGCTGACCCGCCTCCACCGCGAACTCGTGAAACAACATCCGAAGACGAGAATTCTGTTCTGCCCGCCCTTCTACTGGGGTCCGGACTCGCCCGCGATGTATTCTGAACCCCGTGACGAATACCTGTTCGCTCTCGGCAAACGCCTGCCCGGGGATATCGAGATCTTCTGGACCGGGCCGAGGGTTAAGTCCTCGAAAGTAACGCCTGGAATGGTGAACTGGATCACCGAACGCATCCAGCGAAAACCGGTCTATTGGCAGAATGCTTTCGGCGCGCCGCACATGTTTACCTATCACTACGTGACCGATCCGATTCGCAGCCTGCAGGAGTGGTTCTACGACGGATTCTTCAAAAGCATCGACACCTACATGTTCAACACTTCGATGCCCGCTTACGCGGCTGCGTCCGCTGCCTGCTCGGACTACTGCTGGAATCCGAAAGCCTATGACGCGGAGCGTTCCATTCGAGAAGCGGCGAGCAAACTGGTGGGGCCGGAAACGAATGCCGCGCTGATCGAGCTGAACCGTGCACTCTCCTATTTCGATCCCTTCGGTCTGCGCAGAACGCCCGGCGCGGCCCGGAAGCTGCCCGAGATGAAGCAGAAACTTGCGACCGTCAACGCGGTCTGGCAGGAAGTCGAAAGGCGCAACATCAAGGCAGTCATGAAATGGACGAACATGAACCGGCACGTTCAACAGGTGAACAGATTCACGAAGCAGTTGGAACGTTCTCCTGACCTGGCCGCGTACCGGCGCGACGCTATTGAATCACAGCGTCGTGCCGAGAAGGAGGTCGGCTTCAATGAAGACAAAGACATCTTCCTCTCCGCTTACGATTTCATCGGCGGCGCCGGACCGTCTAAATACGCGAACCGCTGCGAGAAGCGCCTGGCCACCTGGATCTACGGCCGCCGCACTGCCAATCCATCCATGGAGGCCGCGTTCCGCGTCGAGCCGTTTCCCCCGGAAGGCGACTACCTGCTCGTGGTCTCCGCGCAGGACGACGATGCCGACTCCAAGTGCAGAATACGCATTACGGTGAACGGCACCAAGATTCTCGAGGGAGAAAATCCCTTCGTCCGATTCGGCTGGTCTCGTCACACCTTTCGCATCCCTGCTACCGCGCTGAAACGGAAGACGCTCTTGCGAATCGAAAATGCCGTAGACACCGGCCGCTCCGGAGGCCCGCCGTTCTTCATGCTGAATTATGCGGTCGTCCGGAAAGCAAAGGATTAGCGGCGGCCCGGCCAAAGCCATCGACACACAACGCGAATCATCTCTTGCTTCACCATAGATTGGCAAACATCGTTGTCGTCGTCTCCAGCGTTCTGCAGTTCTCCTGCATAGGAACGCGTGACAACAACAGCCGAATCTTAATGCCGGATACTTCACAGACTCCTGCATTGGACTTTGAGGTGGAAGGCGCGTGGCGGACGGCCCCGGACCTGCTGGATTCTTTTGAAGAGGATCAGTTGTGGTCCACGCGCACGATTCCTTTCAAAGAACTTGCTGGCGGGATGATGCTTACCAGTACTCATGTGAAGAGTGGCGCGTTTTCCGGTCGATGGGCGGAGCACTCGCGGTATCCGACCATTCATACAACGGACGTGCCTGAGGACTGGGGCAAATTCAGGGGCGTTTCGTTCTGGGCCTTTTCGGAGATTCCCACTGACGAATTAGTTACGTTTGCCGTGGAATCAGAAAACGCGGAGACGCCGTGGAAGGACTACTACCATATCTCTTTTCAGGTTGATTGGAAGGGCTGGAAAAGAACCCGATTTCGATTTGTTGACTTTGAGAAGTTGGGCAGCCCGGCCGGCTGGCAAAGTGTGAAAGCCGTTTATTTCTTTACGAAGATTTTCAATCGGCAGCCGAATCCGTACACCGTGCTGCATCTGGATGCGATGAAGCTGGAGCGCAAAGCGTTCACGACATCGCCTCAGATTCGGAAGCGCCAGGCCCGGCAGCAATTCCCTATTCCCGTGAAGAGCCGTGCGCCGGATTTCGACCCCGCCGCCCTGAATCATTCCTATCCTGAAACTGTTGGTGGGAAGGCTGCCACCGCGCCCATCCGCTATCGGTCCTATTTCAAAACTGAGAGAGCTCTGTTCGGATATTACCCGCGCTTTCAGCCAGGCTTTGTCAGCTTCAGCCCCGAAGGGCGGGCCTATCTGCAGTATGGTTCGGCGATCGTTCAGAGCGTGGATTCGAACGGCGTCTGGTCTTATTCGGATCTGCGCCCCATGCTGGCAGCCTATGCGCAGGAGGAACTCGGATTCACGGAGTTGCAGATTAACAACATGGGGCACGGCAACGATCCCTCGATTCGGTTCGACGGCGATGGCGATGCCTACATGCTCTTCTTCGTTTCCGATCCCACCAGCAACTGGCGCAGCAGGAAGGGACTGCTGCTGCACTCCAGGAACGGGCTCAGAACATGGGACATTTACCTTCTACCTTTCTACACGGCTCACTTCGAGAAGTTTGTCGGCCACAATCACGATCGCCTGAAACGGCCGCCGGTCATTCTTCTGAGCAGGTACATCTCACCAACACAGATCTTTATCACCGTTCCCCGAAAGCGTGCCGACGGCACGCTCGAAATCCCTGAACAGACCAGAGTGGCCGACGAGGCCATCTCACTCAATCCCCATTCCGGCGAGGCGTGCCAGGCCATCACGCATGGCAAGAAGGTGTTCATCGCCTATGGGCAATTGAAGATTCTTCCCGGCAAAACTAAGGAAGACGGTGTGCCGAATTACGTCACGTCTTTCGATATCAGAACCGGGAAACTCTCCCCGCCGAAACTCATCGGCTTCGGCGGCATTAATGCGGAAGACGGCCACAACTGGCCTTCGATCGCCGTAGACAGCAAAGGGCACTTCCATGTCATCATCAATGGTCACCATAATCCGTTCATGTACACCTCATCCCTCAAGCCGTGGAGTATCGACGAATGGTCGGAACCAATCTCCGTGGCGAAGGGAACGTCCTACGCGGGGCTTGTCATCGATAAAGAAGACACCCTTTACTCGGTCACTCGCTGTTCTCATCCGGGTTACTATTTCCGTCTTTCTCTGCACCGTAAGAAAGCCGGCCAGCCATGGGAACCGACGAAGCATCTCGTGCTGCCCTTCAAGCCCTACTACAAGGTCTACTATCACAAACTCGTTATCGACCCGGCAACGGACCGGCTCTTTCTGGCCTACTGGTCGCAAAGCGCATCAATCTGTGTTTTCAGGGATGAATACCAATCCTACATCCACACCTGGCCCGATCGTGAGCAGCCGTTTATGAGCGGCAAAGACGGCCCCATCCTGCCAACGGGAACTTACAGGCCCACGGAGGGCGTGAAGAGGAAGTATCACTTTTACAACCCGCCACCAGGTGAGCTGTCAATCCTCGTCTCAGATGATCGAGGTGACACCTGGCATCTGGCAACGACAAAGGACTTTGCTCGGGAATAGAAAAGCCGTTAACAGTTGTCGGCTGCTTCGTTGTAGTTACTCCGGCCCTAGCCGAAAGTTGTCCAGATGAAACGTCGAGCCGAGAGGGTTGCCGGCGAGCCCGCATCTCATCAAGAAATCGTCCGGGCTGGCGAAGGCCAGTCCTTCGATCTTCACCGGAGCATTCGGCGTG
>JASLXP010001105.1 GCA_030740295.1 Planctomycetota bacterium | reverse complement strand
CGCAGCCATGAACGTCCCACCTCCTGATCGAACAGGGAGCAGACTTCCTCGATCTCGTCCTCCTGCATTAATTGATACTTCCTGGGCGCGGCCTTTATGCGATCGATGATTACTTCCGGGCGGGCGGTCAGATGCACCATGGTCGTATCGAGCGGTATATCACTCTCGAACTTTCGGCCGTAATCCTGCATTATGCCTTTGCCGTGGTAGTAGCGCGGGCCGAAGACGGCCTCCTCGATGTGGCATCCGACGATCAAGACGTTTTCGTAATTGTGGAGGATCTGGATGTGGTAATGGACCTGAAATCGTTGGAATCGCTCCTTCACCACCGGCCCCAGATTCCACATGCGTTCCTGTTCATCTTCCGAGAGATGCTGGCTGTCTGGAATGGTGAAGTGGTCATCCATATGGAAAAGAAAGCCCTTGTCTTTTCCCCACTCCTGTATGTTGTTGACGAGGGTTGTCTTTCCGGCGTATTCGCATCCGACTACGAGTAAGCGCATGGCTGTTCTCCTGGAAAATGTGAGGTGACTGACTGAAGATCATGTAGTGACCGAGGGGGTGGAATAATGATTAATGAGTAAGAGTGCGGGGGACGATGGCCGTCTTGAATCTGTCTGGCTGTTAGGCTTTGTATTGTCTGTTGAGAGTTCGAGTTCGAGTTCTGTCCTCCTACACCGTGCCGTGTCCCGACAGCGTCGGCTTAGCATCAATTCTTACTCATTACTCATTACATCTCCCTCCTTCCCTCCGTCTGCAGAATTCTTTCTATCTGCTTCTGCAGTTTCATGGAAGGCTCTTTTCGGAAAATATCGGTCGTGCCCGGCATCAGCCAGGGCTCCGCGTCCAGATACCACATCACATCAAAGACACGCCGGGCTGCGTAGTCGTGCCCCAATCTCCGGATGACATTCTTGAATGCCTTGAGCCGTGCCTTGTATACCGGCGAACCGATTGGCAAAGCAAGCCGGATGTCTTTCGCTCCTTTGAATACCAGTTGTTGAAGAATCACCTCCAGGTTCAAACGCAGAAACGCTGGAGAAGTCTGCAGAGGGATGTCACGGGAACCAAGATGAATGGTCACACTTTCACTGGAGTTGAATTCGCTGAACTCGGATACCCGAATGATGGCCTCCTGCAAGGGATGTATCGATTCTGTTCTGCCCGGCTCTTGTCCATGAAACTCTGAAATCAAATGTGCCTTTTCAGGCGGAGTGCCCGCCATGAAAAACCCCGCAGCCCAGCGAACAGGCTGCCAGCGACGGTTCGGAGGCTTAGACTGAAATTCTGCAAGCAACAGACAGAGGGTGCCATCGGAATCGTAGAAGTACCCGCCCTTTGCCTCAAGTGCAGGCAGGCCTTCGTTCGCCCGCAGCAGGCGAAATTCAAGCACAGGGCCGTCCTTCACAGATACCTTTACCCGTGAAGTTTTCGAGAGCGAATTCGGATCGAGCTTGAACGCGATAGCGCCCCTTTCATCGACATTCAGTTCTTTGGTGACGGACTTCTCCGTGATTTCCTCCATCAGCACGGGCAGTCCAGGCTTCTCTGCCAGCTTGAGATTTATGTGCGCCGGATCTTTCGTGTAGTGAACCGAAGGAAAGAAATCGATTCTGAATTCCTCAGCCGTGCAAAACAGGATCGACCAGGCGAACACTGCCGCTGAGAACGTTTGAGCAAATCTGTGAAAAGGATGCCGAGTATTCAATTGCTTTCGGATCTCATATTTTGACTGTTCGATCTTCATCACCTGCCGGGCAATCGGCAGCCAGGGCCACCGGAATAATGCACACTTCTTTGCGACCTCCGTGAGCTTGATTGCTCGCAGGTGTAAGGAGAATCGCAGCTAATGCAGGCTAAGCAACCATTTTGGTTGCCCGAAACTGAAGCGCGAACCATTCCATGTTCTTCAGTGCCCGCGAGACTCAAGACTGGTCCATCGTAAACACGAAACCGGACTCGTCCGTTCAAACTCCAACGTGGAGAATGGTGGTCTTCAGTGGATGACCGGGTACGTCGAAAGTGACCAAGGAGGAGTGGCTACTCCTGTTTCACACTTGCCAACTTCCTGTATACCCTTCGGCTCAGATCTTACTCATTATTCATGACTCATTACTCCCATGTCCGACCTCAATAAATTCAGCTCAAGAGTCACCCAGGTAAAATCCCAAGGCGCATCGCAGGCCATGCTCTATGGCACAGGCATGACCGAGGACGATATGAACAAGCCGCAGGTCGGCATCTGCAGCGTCTGGTATGAAGGTAACACCTGCAACATGCACCTGCTTGACCTTGCTGAAAAGGTCAAAGAAGGCGTCACCGCCGCGGGGCTCATCGGTATGCGATTCAATACCATTGGCGTCAGCGACGGTATCTCGATGGGGACGGAAGGGATGAGTTATTCTTTGCAGTCCCGCGACCTGATCGCCGATTCCATTGAGACGGTCATGGGCGGGCAATGGTACGATGCGAATGTTTCTCTGCCCGGCTGTGACAAGAACATGCCCGGCTGTGTCATTGCCATGGGACGACTCAATCGCCCCTCACTCATGGTTTATGGGGGCACCATCAAGCCGGGCTGCAGCAACGAAAATGAGAAGCTTGATATTGTCTCCGCATTTCAGAGCTATGGGCAATTCATTGCCGGCGCCATCGATGAAGACACCCGCACGGACATCGTAAAGAAGAGCTGCCCCGGCGCGGGCGCCTGCGGCGGCATGTACACCGCCAACACCATGGCCAGCGCCATCGAAGCCCTCGGCATGTCGCTCCCATACAGTTCATCCATCCCAGCCGAAGACCCGGCAAAGCACGAAGAGTGCTTCAAGTCCGGAGAGGCCATCCGTAATCTGTTGGAAAAGGACATCAAACCCCGTGACATCATGACCCGGGAGGCCTTCGAGAACGCGATGGTGGTTGTCATGGCTGTCGGGGGGTCAACCAATGCGGTCCTCCACCTGATTGCAATGGCCCGCTCCGTCGACGTCCCGCTCACGATTGATGATTTTCAGAGCGTCAGTGACCGGGTTCCCTTCCTGGCCGATTTGAAGCCGAGTGGTCAATACGTTCAGGAAGACCTGCACAACGTTGGCGGTACACCGGGACTCATCAGAATGCTCCTGGCCGAAGGGCTCATGAATGGCGATTGCCTCACTGTCACCGGCCAGACTATCGCTGAAAACGTTTCCGACCTTGCCGATCTGGATGAAGGACAGGACGTCATTCACCCTATGTCCGACCCCATTAAATCCAGCGGCCACATTCAGATCCTCAAAGGCAATCTCGCGCCAGAGGGTGCGGTCGCCAAGATCACTGGTAAGGAGGGTCTGAAGTTTTCCGGCCCGGCCAAGGTCTACGATTCTGAAGAGGACATGCTTGCCGCACTCGAAGAAAACGAAATCGTCAAAGGGGACGTCGTCGTGATCCGATTCGAAGGTCCGCAGGGCGGCCCCGGTATGCCGGAGATGCTGACACCGACGTCTGCCATCGTCGGCGCTGGTCTCGGCAAAGATGTCGCGCTCCTCACGGACGGTCGTTTCTCGGGCGGTTCGCACGGATTCATCGTCGGCCACATCACGCCCGAAGCTCAGACCGGTGGGCCGATCGCTCTTCTGCAAACTGGCGATACGGTGACGATCGACGCGGACAGCAATCGCCTCGATGCAGATGTCAGTGACGAAGAGATAGAGAAACGCCGCTCCGATTGGACGGCCCCGCCTTTCAAGGCTACCCGCGGGACTCTCTATAAATACATCAAGAACGTAAAATCAGCGTCGGAGGGCTGTGTAACGGATGAGTGAGTCGGAGTACCGGATGAACAGTTGCGCTGCCGACGGCGAACGCATGGTGCGTCGTCTGGGTGATCGCAACCGGCGTTCATTCCGACAAACTCAGAAGCGGTTGCTTGTGTAGCCGTCCCTCTTAATCCACATTGAGGCGGCTGGCTCTCTGTGCTTTACTACCGCCCTCCAGTCGATCGAATGGCCAAACAGAAAAATAAGATCAGGAATTTCACATGAGCGTTCAAGATGCCAGCCGAGTCGCCAAGACACTCGCTGAGATTCAGTACGAGCTCCGAGAGGATCTGCTCGACAACCTGAAGGATCAGGAAGACGACCTGAAGACCGTGCTCGACCCGCGTACCTTCTCACCGGAATTCGATGAGATTCGCGATAAATACCTGGACAAACTCACCATCATTCAGGGAGTCATCAACGAACTCGCGAATTTCAACCTGTGCCACACCAAGCGGGTGACACGCATCGAGTCGGTTTCTGCAGAATCGCATAAACAGCTCGCATCGAGGGTGAACAAGAAGCTCATGAAACTCGAAGGCTGCCGCATTATGGATGTGAAGTTCATCAAGGATGATGACGAAGAAGAGCCAGAGTGGGTGGCCTTCATCACCTACATCCCCAACCCACTGAAGCCAGCCGCGGCCAGGCAACCCTCGAATCCGGAACATTCATAAAAGGCATCGCGGCCCTGACGCTCCCGGCAGCGCCATCTTGCAGTCACCGAGTGCCCGCGCTACTTGCCGCCTGTAGCTCCTCGGACAACACAAACTCACCGCCCTTCAGCATGGCAGTCTGGTTGACTGTCTTGCCGATGATGTCGAATTGTTTGTCATCTTTCGTGCCTATCATGCCGGAGATGACCGGGCCGATGTGCGCACGGACTGCGAGCCCGTCTGAGTGGCCAGCCGATTCAAGCCAGTCGTCGATATCGGTTTTGAGTTTGCGCAGAGCTTTGACTGTGGTGGCCGGATCGTCGTCCGGGAAAGAGATGAGCGCGGCATCACCGATGAATTTGATGACGCGGCCGTTGGCACTCTGAAGTGATTCGCCGGTGCGTTCGGCGAATTCAAAGATGAGTTGGAAGGTGTCTTCGTCCGACATCGATTCGGTGAACTTGGCAAAACCGCATATGTCGATGAATGCGACGATGAGGTTCTGTTCCTGGGTTAGTGTGCCCATGAGGTTTTGACGGGTAGTTTCTGATCTGAGCGTGGTCACAGGCTGGCACCAGCTTGTGGTAGCGGCGGCGTCTCGCCGCCGAACTTCTGCGGCGGGACGCCGCAGCTACGCAGCAAATGGGACTTCGACTTTCTACGAACGAATCTGGCAGCCTGTGGCTACGAGGACGTCACTGCTTCAACTGCCCATTGCCACCGACAATGAACTTGTAAGTCGTCAGACCTTCCAGGCCCACTGGGCCGCGTGCGTGGAGGCGGTCGGTGCTGATGCCGATCTCGGCACCGAAACCGAATTCGAAACCGTCGGTAAAGCGAGTGCTGGCGTTGACGAAAACCGCGGCGGAATCGACGCGCTTCGTAAAATCAATCGAAGTGGCGAGGTTGTTGGTGACGATGGCGTCGGTGTGGCCGCTGCCGTTGGTGTTGATGAAGTCGATGGCTTCATCCTGTGAATCGACCACTTTGACCGCGAGGATGAGGTCGAGGAATTCTTCTCCCCAGTCAGCGGGTTTAGCGACCTTAAGCCCTTTCACGATCTTACGGGTGCGGGGGCAGGCGCGAATCTCGACACCTGCTTCCTTGAGTTGCTCGATGGCCGAGGGCAGAAAGCCGGCCGCGATGTCTTCATGCACGAGCAGGCATTCCGCGGCGTTGCAGACGCCGGGTCGCTGAGTTTTTGAGTTGAACGTAATGCTGCGGGCCATTTCAAGATCCGCGTCCTCATCCACGTAAACGTGGCACACGCCCTTGTAGTGTTTAAGCACTGGCACCTTCGACATCTCGCTGATGGCGCGGATAAGCCCTTCACCTCCGCGGGGGATGATCACATCAAGGTTGCCTTCCCTCTCGACAAGATGCTTCACGACCGATCGGTCCGTGCGATTGATGAGTTGGATGCCTGCGGGATCGACGCCGAGGTCTGAGAGACAGCTTTCGAGAACGTTGTGAATGGCGAGGTTTGAATGAATGGCTTCCTTTCCGCCCCGGAGAATGGATGCGTTGCCGGATTTCAGACAGAGCCCGGCCGCGTCCGCAGTTACGTTTGGGCGCGATTCGTAAATGATACCGATGACGCCGATTGGGACGCGCACCTGCTGGATACGCAGGCCATTGGGCCGCGACCAGCCGTCAAGGATTTTACCGACGGGATCCTGCAAAGCCGCGATCTGTTCAAGGCCTTCAGCCATGCCATCGATCCGACTCTGGGTCAGCGTGAGCCGATCCAAAAGAGCCGAGGTGAGCTTTGCTTTCTGGCCTGCGGCGAGGTCCTTTTCGTTTTCTTCCTGCAGGTAGTCGGAGCTTTTCGACAGCCGTTCTGCCATGAGACGCAGGGCTGCGTCCTTCTTGACCGCGTCGAGATTTGCGATCTCTCGTGAAGCTCCCCGCGCTTTGGCGACGACCTCTTCGACGTAGGATTTGGATGTTAGTCTTTTGGTAGTTTTCTTCTTTGCCATGAGTTTGTGTTTCAGTTCTGCGCCTCATCAACAGGAATCTCATCCTGTCGAATCTTATCTGTCGCTTCGCGCAGGCGTTTTTCAATGATGTAGGGGTCGGTCTGAAGGCCTTTGATTTCCAGAATTTTCTCGCGCTTTTCGAGCTCCATCTGGGCGACTTCGCCCTTCTTGCGTTCCAGACGGGTCTCGACCTGATTGAGATCTTCAAGCGCCTGGTTCTTCTGTTCCGTAAACCAGGCGATGATGCCGAATCCAACGATGGCCCAGAGAATGTGCTGCGGTTTGATGCCCGATTTTTTTACTTGTTCCATAAAGCTCCTCCGTAAACAGCAGAGCCGCCAAGTTCCTCTTCGATTCGAAGGAGCTGATTATACTTACAAACGCGATCGGTTCGGCATAAAGATCCGGTTTTTATCTGGCCGGCATTAGTGGCCACCGCGATGTCGGCAATCGTGGTGTCTTCGGTCTCGCCGGAGCGGTGGGAAATGACGTTGTTGAAGTGGTTACGCTTGGCGAGCTCGATGGCCTCGAGGGTCTCTGTCAGCGTGCCGATCTGATTCACTTTGATCAGGATGGCGTTGGCGCTGCCCTCGTCAATGCCTCGTGCGAGGCGGGTGGTA
>JASLXP010001104.1 GCA_030740295.1 Planctomycetota bacterium | reverse complement strand
AATTCAGCTCGATGAAATCCATCCGTTGGAGAATGTTCAGGGCAAACCTTGTCTCCCATCGCGGTTTCCAATCGAGGAACAGAACCTTCACCCGTTTCTCGCGGACATTGATCGCAAACTCCGCAGCGTTGTTCTGATTCGGAAATGCCTCGCCCTTTGCCGGCCTGGCCTGCACGCGGCAGCGGAACATGCCCGTCTCTTTGGGCGTGAATGAGAGATCTACCTTGCGCACGCGGTTTCCGGCCTTCAGCTCGATCTTTTCTGTGGCCGCGGCCGCTCCTCTGATGAAGACGCTGATTTCAGATTCCGCGTCTTCCTGAAGCACGGTCTTGAGATAGACGCTCAATTTGACCGGAGAGCCCTTCACCGCGAAGGGCGGGGACTGCACCTTCAGAATGGCGATATCATATGGCTCATGATCGCTGCCGACCGCGGCAGAGAATACAGGTACCTGTTTTCTGGAATACGACTTCTGAATCGCTCTCGAATGCAAAGGACTCAGGTCACGCCCTTCACTGAAAATCACGACAGACGTCAGAGGGAAATCACTTTCTTCATGAATGATCTGGTCGAGGCGGCCAATGATGTCGGTAGCGCCTTCCTCCGCTTTAATCCCTTCTTCGCCAAGGGGCGCGAGCCCGGCGGCCATCACCTTAGATTGCAGGAAGTATTGTCCCGGCAGTTTCTGCTCAAGCGTCTCGGTAGCATCCTGAATCACGCGGTTCACCAGGTCCAGACGTGTGGCCTCTTTCGCTTTTTCCAGACGCGATTTCAAATGTTCATTACCCGATTGCAGCGAGGCCGTATCAAGAGCCCCCTGTAGACCGTACAGCTTGTGCGCGCTCAATTGCAGCTTCGTTGTGTAATTGTCAAAAGCGTTCCGATCCGGCGCCTGGCCACCTGAAAAAAACTGCCCGTGATTGGCCTTCATTTCCTTAATCTCTTCCAGCACTTCCGCAAATCGGGCGCGCGCTTCCTCGGGCAATCCGGGCGCTGACTTTGCTTCGGCTTCGATGTCGGCAAAGGTCTGGAGAATGCGGTTCTGTACCGCTTCGGCCATATCCCAGAACTCATCCTTCGTCCGATCCGCGTCCGCCTGCTCCCGCTGAAAGATTCGGATGGCCGATTCGATGGACGATAATTTATCCGCCAGCCCATGATACGCGTCGCCCTGGTCTCGCTCGGCGTCCAGTTCCCGCGACAGCCACAACGCCTCCGTATCGGGCATCGCGTTATCTTTGGCCGTCATGCTGAGTGAGTTGTCCACCAGAAACACGAACCGGCCCGGAAAGGTCAGTATCTTGCGCAGGACAAAGCTCGGCCGGAAGGCGATAAACACCAGACCGCAAAACAGGACAATCCTGAGCAGGATCAACCCGGCAGCATTCTGCTTCGAGAGCCCCTTCATCTGCCGCCTGTACAATCCGTACGCAGTCAGCCCGGCCAATGGCAGCAGCAGGAGTAGCCACCACGGCGAAAGAGGCACTGCAAACTGCAGATCGAACTGGGTAGTTTCAAGAGGCTGCAAGGCGGGAAAGTCTGAGTGAAGTCGGAATCCTATCGTCAGATTCTGGTTATTCGCTCTGGTTTTGGATCTGCAGAGCCATTCAGGTCGAAAGCAAATGCTGTCTATGTGGATCTGAGATGTGGAGTAAAACAGCCGTCATCACCCGTCCCTCAGAATCAGGCCGCTAAGCGATGTGCTGCGTTGGGGAGGCAAGTAGCTTGGTTCCCATGACAGCCGCGCCACGTCCTCCAGTGTGTCAAGAATGCCCTTACGCTGGAAATCGAGCTCTGTTGCCGGGCAGTTGGTCTCAAGGCAGATTCCCTGCGGCGCTACCTGCCAGTCTGAATAATGGCGG
>JASLXP010001103.1 GCA_030740295.1 Planctomycetota bacterium | reverse complement strand
ACATCGACCGGGCAGTCATCAGTGTCCACTGCCACAATGATCTCGGACTGGCCGTTTCGAATTCTCTGGCCGGGGTAGTCAATGGCGCACGCCAGGTCGAATGCACCATCAACGGCATCGGAGAGCGCGCTGGAAATGCCTCGCTCGAAGAGATCGTCATGGGTCTGAAAACGCGCAAGGATTACTATGGGATCGAAACCGGCATTGATACCCGGCGCATCCTGACCACCAGCCGAATGGTCAGCAACCTGACCGGCCTGTTCGTCCAGCGGAACAAAGCCATCGTCGGCGAAAACGCTTTCGCGCACGAGGCTGGCATCCACCAGGACGGAATCCTGAAGGAGCGTACGACCTACGAGATCATGCTTCCGGAGGACGTCGGTTTTTCTGATACCAATCTTGTGCTCGGCAAGCATTCAGGCCGGCATGCTTTCCGTGAGCGTCTGCTCAAACTCGGCATTGAAGTCTCCGAGGAAGAGCTGAATTCCCTGTTCGAAGCTTTCAAAATTCTGGCCGACAAGAAAAAGGAAATCTACGACGAAGACCTCCTCGCCCTGGTCGAAGAGGATTTCGCGCACGGAGATGAGACCTTCGAGCTTGTCCGCATGCACACCACAAGTGGTATTAATGTCACACCGACAGCGACCGTGAAGCTGCAGAAAGTCGGTACGGATGAACCCATCGAAGATGCCGCAGTCGGCGACGGCCCTGTCGATGCAATCTACAAAACCATAGATCGCATCACCGGCCTGACCTGCCGTCTCCTCGATTACCAGATTCGTGCCATCACCAAGGGCAAGGACGCGCTCGGCGAAGTCTCACTCAGAGCGGAACACGAAGGCATCAAGATGCACGGCCGCGCCAGCAGCACCGATATCCTCGAAGCCAGTGCCCGTGCTTATCTCAACGCCATCGGGAAGATCGTCCGACACCAGGATAATGAGGTCGCTGACTCGCACGGCGTGTGAGCTGGATCGGGCCGAAGAAACAGCAGAGAGCACGGAGTGCTCGGAGCCGTTAATCCAACCCTGGCTCCGAGCACGCCTTTACCACCCATGACCCACATCTGTACAGCCATCACAGGCAGCACCAACGAAGAATGCCTTGCCCAGATGCGGCGGGCCGCTCCGCATTCCGATCTACTCGAGATCCGTCTCGACAGCATCAGCCGGCCGGAAGTTGCAGAACTCATCGAAGCCGCACCGAGACCCGTCATTTGCACCAACCGACCACGGCGAGAGATGGGCAAATTCAAAGGCGACGAGGCCGAACGCATCGCACTTCTTGAAGAGGCCGAAGCCTGCGGCGCAGATTACATCGATATCGAGCTCGATGCAGTCGCCAGTTTCAAACACACGGGCAAAGCCAAGCGGATCGTCTCGTATCACAACTTCGAAGAGACGCCCCCGGATCTTCAGTCCATCCATTCAGCCTGCATAGATGCCGGTGCCGACATTGCCAAGCTTGCCGTCTTCGCGCATTCGATTACGGACAACGCAGCCATGTTCCGCCTGCTCGTAGACGCCGGCAAACCAACCATCGGGCTCTGCATGGGAGAGCACGGCCAGATCAGCCGCATCCTTGCGCCGAAGTTCGGCTCATTCCTCACCTTTGCCTCAGTTGGCTCTGGACTGGAATCGGCGCCTGGTCAGATAGAAGCAACGACGCTCATCGATCTCTATCGATTTCGTTCCATCACATCTGACACACCGGTCTACGGCGTTGTTGGGAACCCTGTCGGGCACAGCATGAGTCCGAATATTCATAATGCTGCGTTTGACGAACGTGGTATCGATGCGGTTTACGTGCCTTTGCTTGTGAACGATGTCTCAGAGTTCCTCGCCGCATTCAGGGATCTGGGTTTCAACGGGTTCAGCGTCACCATTCCGCACAAGGAGGCATCCATCCCCTGCCTCGACGAGATCGAGCCGCTTTCCGAGAAGATCGGAGCGATCAATACAATTCACAACAGAGAAGGAAAGCTCGCCGGCTCCAACACGGATTTGGACGCCGCGCTCAGCGCGATTGAGGAAGAGCTTGTGAAGGCAGGCGCCCCCGTCGAATCGGCATTTTCGGGAAAGAGAGTTCTCGTCGTCGGCGCCGGCGGGGCAGGGCGCGCCATCGCATACGGAATTCGGGATCGTGGCGCAGATGTCACCGTTGCAAATAGAACAGCTGAAAGAGCGATCAGACTCGCAGAGGACATCGGCTGCAGAGGTGTTTCGCTTCGTTCGATTCTGAAGGATGGCTTTGATGCCGACGTCTTCGTGAATGCCAGCTCTGTTGGTATGCATCCAGACGAGGATGACACCCCAATTCCCGTCGACCTTCTGAAGCCTGAAATGCTTGTCTTCGACGCAGTCTATAACCCCATCCAGACCCGCCTGCTGCGCGAGGCCAGAGGTGTCGGATGCGCAGTGGTTACTGGCTTCGAAATGTTCGTCCGGCAGGCCATCGGCCAGTTCGAGCTTTGGACAGGGGTGGACGCTCCCAAAGAACTGATGGCTGATGTCGTTCGCAAACGTCTGGAGGCGGCACATTGAATCTCTATTTGATTGGCTACCGCTGCACCGGCAAGACGACAGTGGGCAGTCTGGTGGCAGAGAAAACAGGTCGTGAATTCATCGACGCCGATGAATTCCTGCAGGAACAGGCCGGGCGTTCGATTCAGGAGATTTTTGAAACGGACGGCCAGGACGCCTTTCGAGATCTCGAATCGGATTGTCTGAAAAAACTTGCTGACAAGGATAGCCTTATCGTCGGCACAGGGGGCGGAGTCATCCTCCGCGAAGAAAACAGGGAGATACTGAAAAGTGGTCTGGTAGTGCTTCTCAATGCGGATGCGGAAACGATCTGCCAACGGATGCTCACCGACGATGCCACAGAAGGACAACGCCCCGGCCTGACCGAAAAGGGCCCGTATGACGAAATCGCTGAGGTTTTGCAGGAAAGGCAGCCTCTATATGAAGCTGCCGCGGATGTCGTGTTGGACACTGACACTATGGGCCCCGAGGAATCGGCTGAGAAGATAGATGAGCTCTTACGAAAGACGGAGTTGGAGTAACGGCTATTGCCGGCCTGGAAGCGATAACCGACTGGTTCCTGCTGAAGCCGTCACCCCAACCCAGGAAAAATCATGATTGCCATTACAGACTACGGAATGGGAAACCTGCGCAGCGTTCAAAAGGCGCTCGAATCGCTCGGAGCGAAGGCTGAGATCACCAGCGACCCCCAAAGAATCGCTGACGCGGACAAAGTGATCCTGCCAGGAGTCGGCGCATTCGAAGACGCGATGGATGAGCTTGCCCAGCGGGAACTCATCGAGCCGATCAAGGACGCGGCCAGGGAAAAGCCCCTCCTCGGTATCTGCCTCGGCCTTCAGCTCATCTTTGACGAAAGTGAAGAGGACGGTTTGCACCAGGGCCTCGGTCTCGTACCGGGCCGGGTCGTCCGTTTTGAATTCGAGCAAAACGGCGCCGAGCCAAAACTAAAAATCCCGCACATGGGATGGAACGCGCTCGAATTCAAAAAGGACATCCCACTGTTCAAGGGCATCGATAGCGGCGTATACACTTATTTTGTGCACTCCTTCTATGCTGTCCCTGCCAGTGACCATGTGGTCGCAGCTACCGCAGATTACGGCCGGCCCTTCGCCGCAGTAGTCGCAAGCGGCAATGTTTACGCTACCCAGTTCCATCCTGAAAAAAGCCAGGCCAAAGGGCTAAAGATGCTGGAGAATTTTATTGGCCTCTAGGGTCGCTGCAGTGACCGTGGGAACCTTGAGGTCGCTCGCGACGCCAGGACCTGAGCCGCGTGCCGCGGAACGGAATGACTGAACGTGAACTGGAATTTCAGGTGACCTCTGACGACAGGCCGGTTAAAAACACGGGAGGAAAACCTTTGTTGCCGTAGTTGGAGTGCTCCTTGTCCCACTCAGTAAAAATCGCACCGTCCATCTTATCCGCTGACTTCGCACGCCTCGGAGAACAGATCCGCGAAGCTGACGAAGGCGGCGCCGACTGGATTCACGTAGACGTCATGGACGGCCATTTCGTCCCAAACCTCACCTTCGGACCGCCGGTCATTAAGGCGGTCCGCGGCGTGACGAACCTGACGTTCGATGTCCACTTGATGATCGAAAGGCCGGAACTCTCTCTACAGCAATACGTGGATGCTGGCGCAGATCGGATCACCGTTCATGTCGAAACCTGCCCACATCTGCATCGCACGATTCAACAGATTCGAGAGGCCGGACTCGAGACTGGAGTTACCCTCAATCCATCGACGCCGGTCGCCGCGCTCGAACCAGTGATGGGAGATGTCGACCTGGTGCTGGTGATGTCCGTCAATCCCGGTTGGGGAGGTCAGTCTTATATCCCACAGAGCACAAAGAAGATTGCCGATATTCGCGCCACGTTGGATTCGATTGGTTCAAAGGCCGAAATCGAAGTGGACGGTGGAGTAAACGATTCAACGATTCGAGAGGTAGCAGATGCGGGCGCAACCGTGCTCGTAATGGGGTCAGCTATCTTCAATGACAAAGCTTCGGTTGCTGAAAACATTGCGAAGTACAGAGAGATGCTGGAATAGTGCCGGCGCTCCGTTACAGCTTCGTCGTGCTCGTGCTGACCACCTGTCAGACCCAAGTCGATTCCCTAAACACTCACCTTCTGAACCTCTCATGACCCAGGACGAGCTCAAAAAACTCTCCGCCCACAGAGCAGTCGAATTCGTCGAAAGCGGCATGGTCCTCGGGCTCGGCACCGGTTCTACCGCCAGGTTTGTGGTGGAGCGTATCGGCGAATTGTTCGAGACCGGAGACCTCAAAAACATCATCGGCGTGCCGACCTCCCAACGCACTCGTGAGCAGGCCGAAAGCCTGGGCATCCCGCTCGGCACGCTGGACCAACATTCCAGACTCGACCTGGCAATTGATGGCGCAGACGAGGTCAATTCCAAGCTGAATCTGGTGAAGGGAAGGGGGGGGGCCCTGCTCCGCGAGAAAATGGTCGAACAGGCGGCTGCAAGATTCATTGTGACTGTCGATGAGACGAAGATGGTCGAAAAACTCGGAGTGACGGGCGCCATGCCGGTGGATGTTGCGCAATACTGCTGGAAATACACCGCGTGTCGGCTAGGCGAGCTGGGGTGTCGGGTAGAGCTCAGAGGGGGCGAAGGTGAGCCGTTTGTCACCGACAACGGCAACTACATCCTCGACCTCTTCTTTGAGGAACCTATCGCCGATCCCTACGCTGCCTCGGATTTCATTTACGGGATAGCAGGAGCGGCCGAGCACGGTCTCTTCCTCGATATGGCGACGACTGTCGTGGTGGCTCGGCAAGATGGTGTGGACATCATCCACCGTTAAGATCTTAAAGCGCCATCACTTAAATTTGTGAAATATTTCACGGATTTGAATTGCAAGGGTCGTGGCCGCTCCTATAATGCCCGCCCGTTAAGTGAGCCGGAAATACTCATTTCCAAGGAGAGCAACCTCTTCACGCTAACAGGCGAGTAAACTGGCAGCTTGAGTTAAGCACCAAGAATAAAGAGTCTGCACCAGGGAAGTTGCACCGACACCTTTTTGGGCTGCCAGTTTATCCGCCTGTTTCTTTGGCCCCACGATGGGGCTGAGACACAAGGCGCGGCAGGCTTACCGGCAATGTAATTCGTTCTGGGCAACCAGGGATACTCACGGAGAGGAATCATGTCCCTTCTGACATTTACTTCATGAAGCAATCGCCTTGCGGCACATAGATTGCTTACCCGCCCGCCCGAACGCTCCCTATCCCCTAAACAATCAGATTTGACGAGTTTTTGCGCAGCCCACACGGCTATACCGAGTGGTGGCGGGTTTTTAGACCAACATTCTTGAGAAAGAGAGAAACATGTCCTTGTCTACACTGCATTTTGAAAGCCACGACAGTTTTGTCGTCAAGCCAGAGCACAAACATCTGGATCTCATCCGCAACGTGGGGGTTATTGCCCACATTGATGCCGGCAAAACAACCGTTACCGAACGCATCCTTTACCATACCGGCCGCATCCATCGCACCGGAGAAGTCCACGACGGCGCCGCCACCATGGATTATATGGATGAAGAACGCGAGCGTGGAATCACCATCACCAGTGCCGCCACCAGCGCCACCTGGAAAAAGAACACCCTCAACATCATCGATACACCAGGTCACGTAGACTTCACCGCCGAAGTCGAACGCTCCCTCCGCGTGCTCGATGGCGTGGTCGGTATTTTCTGCGGCGTCGCAGGCGTCGAAGCACAATCTGAAACCGTCTGGCGCCAAGCCACCCGTTACGGCGTGCCGCGCATTGCCTTTATCAACAAGCTTGATCGAACGGGTGCCGATTTTATGGAGGCAGTGGACTCCATCCGCGCACGTCTCAATGCAGTCGCCATTCCCGTGCAGTATCCGATTATCGAAGAGGGCGGCTTGGTAGGCCTTATTGATCTGGTCGAACGGGTGTTCCACCGCTTCGTGGATGCGGGCACCGATGTCACCTGGCAGGTCGAAGAGATTCCGGCCGAATTCGCCGAGCTTGCGGAAGAGCATTTCGTCCACCTGCTCGAGACCGCGGCCGACTACTGTGACAACATTATGGAGAAATACCTCGAGGGAGATGAACTCTCCGTCGAAGAGATTCGACATGCACTGCGTGAAGGGACCCTGTCTGGCAATCTCGTGCCGGTGTTGGGGGGAACCGCCCTCAAGCACAAAGGCGTCGAGCAGCTCCTTGATGGCATCGGCTACTACCTGCCTTCGCCGCTCAACAAACCCATCGTTGAAGGGCGTCGACCAGGAGACGACGAGCACATGCTGCACTGGGAGTCGTTGCCTGAAAGTCCGCTCTGCGCGCTGGCCTTTAAGACCATCGCCGACAAAAACGGCGACCTGACGTTCGTGCGTGTTTACTCCGGAATTCTTCGCAGGGGCGATGTCGTCTTTAATCCGCGTACTGGTAAAGCCGAGCGTATCGGACGTCTCTTCAAGATGCATGCGGACAGCCGTGAAGCCATCGAAGAAGCGCAGGCCGGCGATATCGTCGCCTGCGTCGGCATGAAGAACACCATCACCGGCGACACCCTGTGCATGAAGGACGACCAGATCGTGATGGAAGCGATCAACTTTCCTGACCCGATCGTGTCGATGTCAATTGCCCCGAATTCGCACGCTGACCGCGATAAGCTCTCCACCACGCTGAGCCGACTGGTCAAAGAAGATCCGACGTTTCGATTCTATACCGATGAAGAAACGCAGGAAATCATCATCGCCGGTATGGGCGAGCTGCACCTTGAAGTCATCAAGAACCGCATCATCCGTGAGTTCCGGCTATCGGTGAGCGTCGGCCGGCCGGAGGTCGCTTACAAGCAGGCGCTGGCCCGCGAGGTCGAGCTGCAGTCACGGCACGTGAAGCAGTCCGGCGGACACGGGCAGTTTGCCGTCATCGACGTCCGCATCGGCCCGAACGACGGAAGCGAGGATTACACTTTCGAAGAATCCATCGTCAGTGGTTCTGTTCCGAAGGAATACTTCCGTGCCATCGAGCGCGGCATCGCCGAATCCATCAAGATTGGCGGCGAGCTGCGTTACCCGTTTGTGAATGTGCACGTCGAGCTTTTCGATGGTGCATACCACGAAGTGGATTCGTCTGAAATGGCCTTCAAGCTGGCCGCTCAGCAGGCATTTGCGATGGCCGTTGCGAGAGCCGGCACCAAGCTCATGGAGCCGGTCATGGTCTTCGACATCCAGGTGCCTGAAGAATTCCTCGGTGATGTCCTTGGCGACCTCAACACCCGCCGTGCTCAGGTCGAGAGCATGGATCTCGAAAGAGGCGTCCGTGTGCTCAAGGGCAAAGTGCCTTTGGCCGAGACGTTCGAATACGCCACCGTCATTCGCGGCCTTACCCAGGGAAGAGGCACCTACAGCCTCGAACCGTGCGAGTATGCCGATGTGCCGAAAAGCATTGCTGAAAAGGTCGCGCTGGAACGCCGGGCGAAACTCGCTGAGCGAAAGTAGGGAAACGAATCGTCCGACAAAGAAAACTGAAAGGGAGGCAGGGCTTAGCCCTGCCTCCTTTTTTTGTTTGGACAAGAACGCTGCTCGCGCGTGTCTCTGTTGGATGAATGGACTCAGCCGGGTCTGGGAAGGAGGCCGTCCCGTACAGTAAGCAGCACTGTCGTTTCGCCAATGACCTGAGCGTCCACGCAGCGTTCGGGCTACCCCCTGATATCCAAGCGCGGCTTCAGGCCGTCTTCGATGTGAGATGGAGCCATCGTCCGGATCGAGCCGGGATCGCCACCTTCTTCACCCACAGCGAGAGTCGTGATCGGTGGCTTCGTTCCACCCTCTTCACCGACCGCCAGCGTGGTCACGTCGGGTGGCTTGATGCCCCCGCCATCTTCTCCGATAGCTAGGGTGACAGGCGGTCTCGTTGGCCGGTCACCGCCTTCTTCACCGACAGCAAGAGTTGTTATCTTGCCACCGTCTTCTCTGAAAGGAATCGAGATCGGTGGCCTTGGCGGGATTGGACGTCCACCGCCCTCCTCGCCCACAGCTTGAGTTGTCGGGCGCGGTTTCGGATGCCCCCCTCCCTCTTCGCCGAGGGCAAGCGTGGTCGGGCGCGGTCTGGGGAGGCCCCCACCTTCTTCGCCGAGGGCTCTGGTAGTCGGGCGCGGTTTCGGATGCCCGCCTCCTTCTTCGCCAAAAGCTTTGGTCGTCGGCTGCGGCTTGGGTTCGTGCCCGCCTTCTTCGCCGAGGGCTTTTGTCGTCGGCTGCGGCTTTCTACCGTCTTCCGGCAGAATGGCCAACGAGATAATGGGCGGGTCTCTGCGCAGACCGGGTATCTCGTAACTGATGAAACTTCTGATGCCAAAACTCATGGGATCATGCCTGAAGGGAGGGATTGATCGTGATTATCGAGCTCTTCAGCGTGGTCTTTAGTCCGTGCCTCAGATTACGATGTCAAGAATCCCTCCTGAAAAACCGAACTGCGCACTCAGTCGAGCTGCAAGATCGTTCGCGCGGGCGAGTTCTGAGTCTGCAAGACTGCCCAATTGCGAAATCTGGCTCGGAAGCGGTGATCGGCTTTCTGAAGCCCTCTCCGGCGGTCCTGGTGGGGGCCTCTCATCACCAAAGATGTCGAATGATTCGTCGTCGACCCCGATACCAAGACCGGGGAAAACTCCACCCACACCCGAGCTTCCGGGAGAGGAGAAACTCGATCCGCCCAATCCTGTGCCCTGAAAGACTGAGTTCCCAACGCCTGTGCCGGCGAATGGACTGGAGGAACGGGACGACCCAAACGGTGAGCGGCGGCTTCCCAATCCGGAACGTGATGGTCGTGTGAAGAAGGGGTTGTCCAATGCTGACAGGTCCGGTGGCGTCGGTGGCGGGCCGTCGTCCTCGCCGCCTCCTCCATCACCACCACCGCCTTCCTGAGCGCCTTCCTGTGTGGTTTCGCTGTCGCTGTTGACACTCGTATTCTGTGAATCCGATTGCTTGCTGCCGTCTTCGGTGACAGTTGTCTGCTGTTGATCCTGCGATTGGACAGAGGTGAAGACGAGCTGTCTCTCCAGCTTCTTGTCGGATAGGTCGACCACGACAATGTCGTCGCCGTTCGAGGATTCTTCCGAACTTTCACCGCCGGAATCGAGGGGGATTGCGGCACCAGGCAAAATCGAAGGGCCTGGGCCGAGCGTGGAAATACCAGCCATTTGATTAGACTCCTTGTCCAGGTGGGCAAATCGCGCAGAGCGGCAGGCGCAAGGCCCCGCTCTCGCATCACCGTCCAGTCCAGGACGGATTTCAGGATGTGTGTCGGCTGCCACGCTGGGAAGTTCGCCGTAAGGTTTACCGTGGCAGGCAGTCGTCGAATATGCCGTTGGGCGCGGCACGACAATTACCTGTTGGGATTATCGAGCCGTACCTGAAAAACTTTAGCGTTTTGCGCATGTTTCAGGCGACCAGGTTTCACGGTGCTGACTGACGTAAGGCCAAAGCTAACGGGCATCCACTCTTAATCGAAATCCGATGATTTATCGTCCTCTGTCGCCATTTGTGGTATTAATTTGCCTTTTGTGGCAAATTGTTTCTATGAAATTTGTAGATCTTGTTGAAAAGACTCGACATCTTCCGCTGTTCGAGACCGGGCTGCTGCTCGCCGGGAAGGCTGATTTGAACGATGTCAGGCGGCAGCTTTCGCGATGGGTGGATGCAGGCAAGGTGATTCAACTCCGTCGTGGACTCTATGCTCTGGCCGAGCCGTACGGACAGGTTAAGCCTCATTCTTTTTACGTTGCCAATCAGATGGTGAGGGGTTCCTACGTCAGCCTGCATTCCGCGCTCTCGCACTATGGTCTGATTCCAGAGTACGTCCCGGTTGTTACGAGTGTCCATACCGGGCGTCCTGGGCAGTGGGAAACATCCTTAGGTGTTTTCCGCTTCCAGCATGTGATCCCTGGCTTTCTTAGAGACTTCAAAAGTGTGGAAATTGTGGCAGGCCAAAAGGTCTACATCGCAGAGCCCGAGAAGGCTCTGCTCGATCTTGTCCATCTCACCCCAGGGTCGGACAATCGTGCCTGGCTCGAAGAGCTCCGTCTGCAGAACTTTGAAAGACTGAACATGGATAAGCTCGTCCCTCTTGCCGAGAAATCCGGCAAGAGGAAACAGATGCGGGCGGCAAAAGTCATTGCATGCCTCGCAAGTGAGGAAGAATTCCTGGTACTATGAAAGAGGAATTGAAAGCCCTGGTGGACGGGACCGCTGGGAGATTCACCGCGAGAGAATACCTGCAGGCCAGGATCCTCCAATCGCTGCAGAACAGCGGGGCAATGACGCGGCTGGCTTTCCACGGTGGCACATCGTTACGATTCCTTTTTTACATACCTCGGTATTCGGAAGATCTTGATTTCTCTCTCTTTCAGGTGAGCAGTTATGACTTCGCCTCGCTGCTGCACAAGGTGAAGGCGCAGTTCAGCAAGGAGGGCTACGACACGGAAATTCTCGTCTCGAAAAAGAAAAGCGCGGTCGATAGTGCTTTCATCAAATTCCCGGGACTGCTCTTCGAGTTAGAGCTCTCGCCGCACAAGGATGAGGTCTTATCAGTAAAAATCGAAGTAGACACGAACCCGCCTGCAGGCGCGACATTCGAGACAACGCTGGTGACTCGGCTTGTGACCCTGAATCTCCATCATCACGACCGCCGCACCCTCCTGGCCGGTAAGCTCAATGCCCTGTTAACTCGTGGCCACACCAAGGGCCGCGATATTTACGACCTGATGTGGTATCTCAGCCAGCCGGATTGGCCCGATCCGAATCTCGACTACCTGAACAATGCATTGCAGCAGTCTGGTAGCGACCTGCGTGCAGAAGACTGGCGGCAGGCGTCGGTCGAACGCTTGTCTGTCATGGATTGGGGCAGAGCCATCGCGGATGTGCGCGTCTTTCTGGAACGTCAGGAGGAACTCGAATTCCTGACCAGAGAGAACATTCTAAAACTGCTGGGCCATTAGGCGCTAAGCTTTTCCCGCGTTCCCGAGCCTCTGACCGCATTCGAGTCAATCGCAATTCGGGAACGTTGGCAGATCCTAACGATTTCAAGCCGAACGCCAAAGACAGCAAAATATACAGGATATAATGCCTGAGATGGCATTGACGGGCGGGACGCCCATCTTACGCACCCGACTGAAGAACTCTTGACTGCAAAAAATAGGAATCTCAGCCATGTCACAACGGAAGATCGGACTCAGACTCGACAGCCTTCGCGGGCGGCCAAGGCAGGTGATGGAGTTGGCTGCGGAATTGGAGATGGAAGGGATCGAGATTAATTGCTCGTCCGGAGAACTCACGCCTGCAGGATTGGACAGGCAGGCTCGCAGGGATGTGGTGAACTTCCTCGAGGATTTGGAATTGGAGTTGGCCTCGCTGACTGCGGATTCCGGATTTCGGTTCGAGGATGAATCGCGGATTGAAGAGTTTGTGGACAAGTCGCAGCAGGCACTCGACCTCGCACTTGATCTGCAGAGCCCAATCATCACGGTGGCTATTGGTGGATTGCCCGAGGATCAAGATTCAGATAGGTACGAACTGATCTCTACGGTGATGAATAACCTCGGCGATTACGCAGCGAACCGAGAACTGGCGATTGCGCTTTCGGCCGGGATGGAGACGCCGGAGGCATTGAACGAATTTCTGAACGAGTTGGATAACGATGGCCTTAAGGTGAATTACGACCCGGCAAACATGATCGTGTTTGGCCACGACCCGGCCGAGGCAGTGACGACGCTTGGTGAACACATCGTTTGCGTGCGGGCGAGGGACGCCAGGAGATATCTGGACGGGTCGGCAGAGGAACTGTCGCTGGGCGAAGGCGATGTTCCTTACGATGACGTGATCGATGCGTTGGATGAAATCGAATATGAGAGATTTCTGCTGATTGCACGAGCACCGCAGGAAGAGCAGCGCGAGGTGATTGAGAGTGCCCGGGATTTCTTGCGAAAGTATGAATAGACAGGGAGACCCGGTACCAGCCATGTTGCGAAAGGGCAGTGTCGGTCTAAAAGAGCCCGATTCGAGTTCAAATGGCGGATATCTCTCACCTCCAACACTGTTTTGTCTACCCCACAACGGACACACGAACTTCTGACCACTGGTCTTCTGTCCGGATGGGGAGGGATTGGTCTGTTGCTGCTTGCAGGGGGATGGGTCTGCTTTCATCTGAAAAGAGAGCTCTGGCATCAGACTCGTGAGGAGAAGACGGTTCGCATCCTTTTTGGTCTGCGTGCCGCAATCGTGTTGGTGGCGGTCTGGCTGTTGTGCCAGCCGATGCTGATTACTCGAACTGTCTGGCGTGAAAAGCCGCGGATGGTCGTGCTGGAGAGTCTACGGGGCACGATGAACACTCGAGAAGAGTTCGGTGCGCTCCACAAGAAAATAGATGCCCTGACTGCACTGGGGCAGCT
Source organism: Planctomycetota bacterium (assembly GCA_030740295.1). The sequence goes on along the minus strand of JASLXP010001103.1, from coordinate 6,965 downwards.
TGAGCTTGAAGACCGGAACGCGGCGGCTTCAAAGATCGGGCGTGGGCTCGAACTCCAAAAGAAAGTCCTGGCAAATGCACAGAAGCGGTTCAGTGAGGATCTCTCAAGTCTGATCAGTGGGCTGCCTCCTACGCCCGGTTTCAGGGCCGCGGTGAAACATTTTGTTGAAGACTTGAGAGAAGCCGGTGGGCGTGTCTCTGCCGCACGTAATCTGTTGCCTGGTGGTTCTACAGACCAGGCGTTCCAGAATGAACTGGCAGATTTCGTGAAGCATGTGAGCTTAAACAGGGCATCTGCTGAAAAACTGATTGCAGGGATCGATGTGGCAATGAAGGAAGCTTCGGAGCATCCGGACCTGCTTGAGAGTTTTGTCGAGGATCTCACTCAAACTTTGACTGAATCTGAGGCATTGATTGAACAGGCAGGCAAGATTCAGGCCGGGCTTGACCAGCAGTCTATTGAGGTATCCGGGCTCACCGCAATTGAGAAGGAGGGAAGGCTGAGGAAGGAGTTGGCGCAGCAAACAGCACAACTGATAACAGACAGATTTGGCGGGCGTGCCGATGTCATCCGTCTCCCCTGCGAAGGTCTCACCGCGGGACTGCAGATGGCCGCGTCGGAACAACTCAAGGGTCAGCTTTCTTCCATCTTCATTCTGGATGATGGGGCTCGTAAGAATTCAGAGTCAGCTATGGAGATCCTCACCACGCTGAGTGAAGGCCAGGTTTCTATTCACACCGTGCTGATTGGGGAAGACGGTGCCGAGCCCATCGACGTTGGGGTGATGGCTCTGGAACTGCCTTTAAACGTGGAAAGCGCAGTGCGGTTCAAGGGGCGAGCCCTGGTTAAAGTGAAGACGCCGGAAGATGTGAAATCGAAATTGGTCATCAGAAGTGGGGGGGAGGTGCTGGGTGAGGTCGAGACGGTCGGGTCGGATGCAGGTGTAATAGAGTTTGAAGCGGCGATAAACAAGACGGGGCGCCACAAAGTGGTCGTAGAACTAGTGTCTGCAGGGAAGGACTGCTTTGCGGGTAACGAAGTCATCGAACGGGTGATCCATGTTCACGAAACGCGGCCGGCAGTGATGATCGTATCAAACGGCCTTTCACGTGAATTTGTATTGATGACGCAGATCGCTCAGACCATTCCTCATCTGGATACGGAGTCCGTTGCGGCCGTTGCCAAGATCGGCGAATTGGAGTTCGGCGAAAAGAAAGACCAGTTCCCCCAGACACCGAAACAGTGGGAGCGTGTGAAACTGCTTGTCCTGATGGGGAGCGTTCCGGATGGATTGGATGATGTCGGCCTGGAGGGGTTGCGGGCCGCAATCAACAACGGTCTGCAGGTGTTGTTGTTCGGAACGGCGGATGAGAAGAGCGGCAATTGGAGTAGAGCGCTTGGTCTGAAGACTCGTAGGTTATCCCCACAGCGCCTGGCAACCATTCAAGGTTCTTGGCTGTCTTTCTATTCCCTCGGGACGGATCTACGGGCTTCGCTGCAGGCATGGAAGTCATTGCCCGAGGCCGCGCATGCTTCTTCGATGGATGGAGGGATCCCTCTCCTTGAAGGGGAAGGCAGCTCAGCAATGAGTCTGCTGCCGATAGGGAAGGGAGGGATTCTGTTCTGCGGGGTCGGCTCCCTGGCAGAGCTCAGGCAGGGCGGCTCGGAAAGCGTTATCAACCGTCTGGTTCGAGGGGTTATTGAATTTGCCGCGATGCCGTGGATTATTCAGGGGACTGGAGCGACTTCACCGACAGGCCTGGATAGACTGGGTGCGCTGGTCAGTGACAGCATCCGAAACGTCTCTGATTTCCGGCTCGCCGCCACGGCCGGGCCTTTGCAGGAAATGTCTGAGCTGGGGAACGGGGCGTTTACCGATATTGTCGGGCTGCCGGAATTGCTGGAAGGGATGAAACTCGATTCAGTGCAGAAATCGAAGGTCGAAACGTGGGCGCTCTGGGAAGGTTGGTGGCCGCTGGGATTGATTCTCTTGTGCGCATCGGCTGAGTATCTGCTGCGGCGGAAAGCCGGCCGCGTGATGTGAAACGTAATGAATAATGAGTAATGAGTAATAACGAACAGGTGCAGGTTGAATGAGTACGACGACTATCATCTTAAAGGCTAAGCGAGACCGGCCGTTTCGGTTTCGGCATCCATGGGTTTTCAGTGGGGCGATGGGGAAGGTTGAGGGCAGCCCTGCGGATGGCGATGAAGTTCTGGTGGTGGATACCAAAAAAGAGTTCATTGCACGAGGGCTGTACAACTCGAAATCGCAGATTGCTGTGCGGCTGTTTTCGTGGGCCGAGGCAGTTTCGCTGGATGAGGATTTCTGGCGTGGGCGGATTCGGCGGGCAATAGGTCACCGGAAGCCGTTGCTGGAGAGTGGTCAGGCATGTCGTCTCATCAACAGCGAAGGCGATGGGTTATCCGGTCTGGTCCTTGACTGGTATCCGCCGTTCGCGGTGGTGCAGTTTATGTCGCTCGGGCTGGATGCGCGGCGAGAGATGCTGCTGAAAGTGATCCAGGAAACGACAGGCATCGAGCATCTGTACGAACGCAGTGACGGTTCTATCTGCAAGTACGAGGGCCTCCCGGAACGGAGCGGAGTCCTCCTGGGCGACGAGCCTGGGAAGACACATACTTTCAAAGAGAATGGCCTGGATTTACTGGTCGATCTGAAGGAAGGTCACAAGACTGGTTTCTACCTGGATCAGCGTCAAAACCGGGCGCGGGCCGCAGCGCTGGCGAAGCCGGGTCGCGTACTGGACGTGTGTTGCTACACGGGCGCGTTCGGTATTCAGGCGGCCGCCGCGGGCGCAAAGGTGATAGCGATCGACCAGGCACGGCAGCCGCTGGATCTGGCGAAACAGAATGCAGTCAACAATGGCCTTGAAGGACGATTCTCGAAAAGGCTCTCTCCCGCGGCTACGGAGCTGCGCAAGCTGGTCGATGCCGGTGAGAAGTTTGAAACGATCATTCTGGATCCACCCAAATTTGCCCACTCCAGGCGTGAATTGGAGAAGGCGGCACGGGGCTATCACGAGTTGAACTTGCGGGCATTGCAGGTCGCGGCTGAGGACGCGTTGCTTTACACGTGTTCTTGTTCGGGGGCGATGGATCTGTATGGCTTTCAGAGCATCCTCCATGGTGCAGCGCATGATGCCGGACGGGATCTTCAGATCATCGAGGTGCACTTCCAGGCGGAGGATCATCCGTTTCTGGCATCGTGTCCGGAGTCACAGTATCTGAAATGTCTGATCTGCCGCGTCTGGTGAAAGGGGCAGGGATTCGGGCATCATTCCACTATTCCACTATTCACCATTCACTTCTTACCTACCTACTCATTCGCATATTTCTCCCACCAGGCATCCCAGCGTTCCATGGCAGCATCGCGGCGCACTTTGTCATCTCTGGGATTAAATCCGAATGATCGGTGCGTGTAGTGCTGCAACAAGAGTTGGGCGACTCTGCGTTGATGAGCGTTGCCTTCTTTCATGACGCTGATGAACGTGGGAATGCAGGTGATGTTGGTAAGAGTGGCGAGGGCGGAACCGGCGCCGATGCGGACGTCCATGTCTTTGTCCTTGGCGAGACGTCCGAAGTCTTTCAACGCAGGCTCGTAGAGCATGGTGGCCAATGCGGCGGCCGCGACTTTGCGGACCTCGGGCCAAGCGGTTTCGTCGAGCATGAGCTTCCGTATCTTCGGGCCTTCCTTCTTCGCGCCGAGTGAGCCGAGAGCGTGGATAACGGCGCGCTGGACCAGCATGTTGTCATCATCGAGGGCTTCGACGAGCGATGGTATGGCGGCAGGATCCCCGACCGGCCCCAAATGCTTGGCCGCGGCCAGCCGGATGAATTCGTCGTCATTCTCGAGGGCTCTGATCAAGTATTTCTCCGCGACGCCTTGCCCGAAACGGTGAAGCACAATTGCAGCACGGTCACGGTAGCCGGGGTGCGAATGTTTGATGATGTTGTGCTTGTAGATGAGTTCGACCACTTCAGCCGCGACAGCCTTTTCTGACTTCTTCTTGAGAAATGTCCGAACGAGATGAATGCACCAGGGCAGGGAAGCCTGTTTCTTTATGAGCCGGTGCATGCCTGGAACGAGCGCGACCCGAGCCACGGGGCTCTTTCCCCCTATCTTGCGAAGTGCCATCACCGTCTCGGAGCGGATATCAGGATCGGCATCGGCAAGGAGAGGCACGAGTGTTGGGATTACTTTCGACGTGCGCATACTCGCCAAAGCGGAGATGGCACCGAAGCGGGTGTTGCGATCCGGGTCGTAAAGCAGCTCGCCAATGGCTTCCGTTGCGCTCGTCAATTTCAGGGCTGACATCGCAGTGAGTGCAGCCCGCCGTTCACGGGACTCATTGGAAAACAGTTTCTTTCTCAAAATTGCATTTAGCTCCGTGTACCCAAAACGGCGGAGCGCGAGGGAGGTCGACGCAACGGTCTGAGGGTTCATCTCGTTCAGCATCAGGATGAGTTGTTTTTCTGTGTTATCCCCGCCGATGAATCCCAACTGAGTGATGGCTTCATTTCTGACCGAGAGCGACTCCGCCTCGAGGAATGGCAGCAGCTTGTCTTCGCTGGTCTCTGGGTCGAGAGCCATGATGATCCGCAGGACAAGAGCGCGGCCTTCATTCTCCTCATCTTTCAGGTGCTTCCAGAGCCTAGGCAGGATGCTCTTGTCTGCGATTTCAATGAGGTGCCCGGCCGCCTTTTCCTGAATGTCTTCAGTGCCGCCATCTTCAACGCAGAGGAGCAGGTGTTCGACCGCTTTGCGTCGCGCGAGCTCTTCAATACCGAACTGCCGCGCCGGCCCATCAGAGAAACGAACAATGCGGACAAGGTAATCCAGGCTGGCGGAGGAGTCATGTTCAGCGAAAAGTCGGGCAACCATATAGTGGACGCGCGGCTTACCAAACTCCTCAAAACTTTCAAGTATGGGGAAAGCGACTTGCCCCATTCTTCTGAGCTCGTTGTAGGCTCGATTGGGCTGAGCCGAGATGAGGTCTGCCATCAGAGTCTCAGCAAGACTGCGCAGGAGAGACGCGGCCCGGGCGCGGACCTCAGGATCTTTTGACTTTGTAGCTTCGATCAGGAATGGGCTTGCAGCCGCTCCTGCTTTTCGCAGAGATTTGCTGGCATCTTCCCGCTCTTGAAAAGTCTCGGCGCCGAGTCTCAGCACCATCTGTTTGAGGTCATCATCGCCCAGGATGATTGGGATCTCTTCGCCTTGGCCCGGGGCTGGGGCCAGCAGTATGAGAAGGGCGGCCAGATTCAATGTAAAAGCTGACCGAGTAACTTGCGCATTCATAAACACGGCAAAGATACAAAGGTGCTCCAAGATTCGCTAAATGTCGATAACCGCGAGAGTCTAATTCTCCTCGACAAGCGCCGCTCTGATTTTCTCCGCCTCACTGGTAATCTCCTGCAAGCCAAAGTGCAGGATGACATGCTCGAGGAGCACCACTGCGTCCTCGTTCTTGTCCAGGGCCTTCAGGCGTTCGACCTCTTCCTTGATCCCCTTGAAGCGGCTTAAGGCCGTTTTCCGAATGAGGTCCTTTTCGTTGTTCGCGTATTCCACCCAATGGGAGCCTGAGTTTTTCTTCGTGAAGGACTCCACCATTTTCAAAGCTTCTGTGAATTGCTGGTCCCCAACCAGGCTTTCCAGCTTCTTGACCAGCTCTGTGTACTCGAGGCCCGCCGCATTCTTCCCGCCAGCCTGACCTCCATCGGATTTACTGCTGATGTCCTGGTACACATAAATGGCAGAGGCCAGCGCGGCCAGGAAGAGGATCATGACAATCAGCGCCCAGGTCATTCCCTCGTCTTGGGGTTGAGGTGCCTCGGCTGGACTGTGGGCCGGCTCGGGAGCTGGAGCGGTTTCGGGTCGTTTGACCGCGGGTGAGCCGGGCGGGGTCAAGCGTTCCGGCTCTGCCTCTGGGGGTTGTTCCTGCGTGGACGGTTCTGGTGGCAGTTCTTCCTTCAGAATGGAATCGGGGTCCGCGGTGCCATCGATGGCTTTCAGCGCGACAAGCACTTCGTCGATCTTGGAGTATCCGCCCTGGCCGGTTCTCAGAAGGATTGTCAGAAGATTCTTAAAGTCCTCCGGCAGCTTGCGGGTTGCAGGATCGCTTGCTATCGACCGCACCGGGTCTACGTTCCACTTATGCTTTTTCCGCTCTTTGCCCGAGACCAGGTGATAGAGCAGAGCGCCCAGTGAGACCACATGATCGCGTTCAGATGGCAAGACAGAATGATGGTCGCGAAATCTGGCCTCCCACCGCTTGGGAGGAGAAGACTCCCTGTTAAAAAGACCCGCCAGTACGATACGGTTGTCAGGATACTGGCAGATGGAGTCCGCGTTGACGACAGTGTCAGCGACCTTTGCCTTGATGACATCCTGGAGCGCTTTGGCCACCCCGTCGATCACTCCTATAGCGTCCACTACAGAGAGCGGCCCCTCTTCGCTGATAATGTGTGAGTAAGGCCGGCCGGTGATCTCTTCTTTGATGAAGAAATCGAAATCGCCTTCGAGGCCGTGGCCGGTGACGGCCGGCAGATTGGGATGGCTCAGATTGGCGGCAGTAGCGGCTATCTGACGAAACCGAACGCGACCGGGATGTTCTTCCGGAAGTTCCGGCCCGCCGCAAAGAATCACGAAGACATTCTGTCCCGTGGATTCATCGACAGCGCGATAGGTTGAGGTGAGACCACCGCCTCCTATCTGTTCGCCCAGGCGACAATTTGCGAAGACCTGTCCCTCAAGGGACTCCATAACAATGCCCGCAGTTTTTAAGTGATGTGATGACGCTCAGCCCGCCCACAGATCCAATGCAACGATTTAATTGTCTTCGAGTTGGGAAAGGAATGTGGGCCAGCGCAAGCATTCCAGTTCCCATTAACCAATCCGTCAAGCCGAAAGTTATAAGTTTTTTGATGTGTAGATGCTTGGCAGA
>JASLXP010001102.1 GCA_030740295.1 Planctomycetota bacterium | reverse complement strand
ACTCTTATGCGATAACTGAGTCAGTTTCTCAAAGCGCAACGATGTGTTTTCCGGTTAATTGAAGGGGAAGCCTGCTCGTCGAGAAGTCATAGCCATTCACCTCAGGAGCGCGGAAGTGTCGAATGCAGAGATTACAGGTGCTGAGGAATTGTCCGAAGCGGAATCATGGGCGGAGTATTTATTGCCACTACCCCGGAAACTGGACGTGGAGGGTGTCTGGCGAGGTACGCCGCGCAATTTGGGCATAGTGGCTGCACGGGAATCATCCCCAATGGTAAGTGATGCGGTGAAGATGCTGCGTGCGGACCGTCATGCGGCTGCAGGCAATTCCACCGGCAAGGAATTCGTCATCCACATCTGACTGCGCATAGTGGTGGACTCACTCCGTGGGTCCTCTGAGCTGCTTTCGATCGATCGTGAGCAATGCGCTGTCGATCAGGTCCAGGGCTGAACTGAACGTTTCATCCACGTAGTAGAGCGACCACGTTTCCTTGCCGTCCTCGTCGTTCTCTTCGCGCTTCGGGTAGCCCACCAGCTCCAGCAACTGAAACGCCCGAGGGTCTGCATTATCGATCTCTACGGCATACACGAGCGAGGGCTGTTCGTCGTCTGGATGATCGATTTCGATAAGCAGGCGGTAGGGCATCCGATTCTCGGGATCGGAAGGTAGGATGTAGTCGGCCGGGTCGAAGGAGCTGTTCTGCGTTGCACCGGAAATCGCGTCTACTTCCAGTTCGGCCAGATCCTTTCCTGATTTCTCGGCCTTGCGCTTCGCCTCTTCCCAGCCGCGAACTTTGAAATCCCAATAGGGTAACGCGGCTCGGCCAGCGGCCCTGTCTTCTGGTTTACGAAGTGTCTTGATGTGATAGAACGACGCGTTCTCGAGCCAGATGGCGATGTGCGGCGGATCGTTCTTATTGAACGCCTTCCCGGCCCGAATAGTCAGGGCCATCTTGTAGTGTGGCGCGGGGCTGTAGCGGTAGATGAGGCCGTCGTGCTTCATTTCAAACCGGTCGAGCGCCGGGCCCAGGTTCTTGCTCAGACCCAGAATGCTGCGAATCGGTCCCGGCTGCCAGAGGAAGAGCGCGGTCAGCCCTGCCGTGACACCCAGCGTCGTCCAAAGTGCCTTGCTTCGCGCGTATCGCGACAAGTGCTCGATGTTGTTCGCCACGTGCATGGCGATGACCCCGACAAAGACGAATCCCATCAGCGCATGCAGCCCGACGACCTGGATCGAAAAGGGCCTGACAAACGCCAGAATCCCCGACGCCGCGAGGACAACGAAACTCGACGCGGTCAGGAGCGTGACGAAGCTGCGTTTCCGTTTCATGCGCGCTAGGCCTTACCGGGCACGATCTGCCCGTGTTTGTGCAGCATCGTGTGGATCTCCGCCAGCGGGACTTCCAACGGAGTCGTTCCAGCCTTCGCGGCCAGCGTTGCTGCGACGCCCGCGGCCTGGCCCATGCCCATGCACGACGCCTGGACTCGCAGGCCGGAGTTCGCCAACCGGTCGCTGCTGACGCACCGGCCCGCGACGATGATGTTGCGGCTGCCCTTCGGGATCAGCGCGCGCAGCGGGATCGTCGGTACCGTGCCCCGCTTCAGTTTCTTCGGCCTGACGCCGGTCTTCGTGTGGAGATCGACCGGGTAGAACGCATTACTGATCGCATCGTCAAACAGACGGCCGGAGGTGTAGTCATTTACCGTGATCAATGTTTCGCCCTCGATGCGGTAGGTTTCACGAAAGCCGGTCTCCGGCTGCAAGTGCATGAGGCGCTTCTTCTTGTTTCGCAGTCTGGCGAGGATTGACTTTCGGCCGGTCAGGTTGGCCACGGTCGCGGTGCGCGAGTTCGTCGAATCCGCCCCGTGAACGTAAAGCCGGTGCACTTGCTCCCGGCCCGGCGCATGGGCACTGCCGAGCTTGAACAGAAACGACCCCGGCTGTCGTTCGTCCTCGCGCAACCGCGGCAGCCCCAGCAGGCCCACCACTTCCGCTCCGCCGGTGCAGTCGATGATCTGCTTGCAGTGCACACGGCGCTTCGTCCCAAACCCGACGCAATCCACCTGCCAGCCGCCGTCCGTCTTAGTCACTGCCTGCGGAAACTCGTAGTAGGCAATTTCTACTCCGGCCTGGGCGCACTTCTCCTCGGCGAGGATCGCGTAAAGAAACTGATTCGTGTAGACCTGGTTTTGCCAGTGGCGCTGCGGCACTTTTGCGAAGTTCGGAAGCTTGCCCGCGTCCAGTTCCACGCTCTCCTTCACCAGCTCCCAGCCGATACCGGCGATCACCTGCTTGCCCCACGCGTCGAACAGACCAGGAAACGCCACGCCGCCGGTTGTCGTTGTGCCGCCGAGTTGGCTGTTGCGTTCCACGATCAGTGTTTTCGCTCCGGCACGTCCGGCCTGGATCGCCGCGACGTGTCCCGCGGTGCCGCCGCCGACCACGAGGACGTCCACATTGTCTGTGACTTCCGGCTCGAAAGCCTCCTCGGCGGGATGCGCGTTCACATGGGAGGTCGAGGCAATCGCCAGTCCTGCTGTTGCGGTGCTCAAAACGGTTTGCTTCAGAAAGTCACGACGGTCAGTGTCTGTATCGGGAGAATTCATCGAGGTGTATCCTTGTGTTTCTTCATTCGAGAGTTCGGACGATCAAGAGTGCGATATCAGACTCTTCCTTTTAATCTTGCTTCTAATCCATACTTTTCTACTTCCGTCTTTTTGTCTTCGGTTTTCATCTTTCCTTTTCTATGCAGGGCAACATCTGAAAGCAGGAACGGGGCAGCCAAAGCGAAAGAAAGTGAAGATGAAAACCAGAGATGAAAAGGCGGCAGAGAAAAAGCAAAGATGAAAAGCAAGATAAAAAGTAAGAAAGATTCGACTCAGAACGCGCAACACAATGACGCGTTTTGCTCCCCGAGTAAGCCGTAAGCCGTCGGCGATCAAGAGTGCTATATCAGACTCTTCCTTTTAATCTTGCTTCTAATCCTCACTTTTCTTCTTCCGTCTTTTTATCTTCGGTTTTTGTCTTTCCTTTTCTATGCAGGGCCATCATCTGAAAGCAGGAACGGGGCCGCC
>JASLXP010001101.1 GCA_030740295.1 Planctomycetota bacterium | reverse complement strand
ACGGACGGGGCCGATGCTGACTTTGTCGCCAAGCTCGTGGACGTGTATCCACCTTCCGCAGATGATCCGGACGGTTTTGCACTCGCTGTGTCGGAAGGTATTCAGCGGGCAAAATTCCGTGACGGATTTGAAAATCCATCGCTCCTGGTGCCTGGCCAGGTTTATCATCTGAGGGTTGAAATGCGGCCACTCTCAAATCTGTTCAAGAAAGGACATCGCCTGCGCGTCGACATCACCGGAAGCAGCTTCCCTCACTTCGACGTGAACACCCACACCGGCCGCAACCCGTCTGAAGACCACGAGAGGCGAGTCGCACACCACACCATACATCACCACAAGGAACATCCGTCGCGAATCCTGCTGCCGGCCATGCCGTTGTGAGCCAATGGGAGTTCTGTAAAGCACGGTTTAGCGTGTTCTGTCGCCGCCGGAAACACGCTAAAGCGTGCACTACGAACGGCTTTGCTGAACGTGAGGATCGCGCCGAGGCGAAACCTCTGGCCAATAACGAAATTCATCGTTTACGTGTTCGGCGAATGCTCTGTAAAATGGCCGCGACATTGTCACTCACTGGGAGGAACTCATGGAAACGGATCTCGATCTTATTCGCCAGCTTGGAGAAACACGCGAAAGGGAGAATATGGATTTTCGCGCCTACCTCAAAGGTCATGATATGGACTGCGAGGAACTCGATTCCATTGTCCACCAGATCGCCGGGGAAGTCACTGAGCAGATCGATTGCTCTCAGTGCATGAACTGCTGCATTGAGCTGAGGCCGGAACCGACGGAGGAAGACCAACAAACAATCGCCGGGCGGCTGGTCATCACAAGGGAGCAACTTGATCGGGACTACCTGCAACCGAACAAAGACGAAGATTCAGGGCAGCCGCACTGTTCTTTCCTGAAGGAAAACCGATGCAGCCTCGAAGAGGATCGTCCGGAGGATTGCAGGGACTATCCGTTCCTGATGATGGAGGGATTCAGATGGCGTCTACTGGGCGTTGTCGGGAACTACAGGGTCTGTCCTATTGTCTTCAACACCTACGAGCTTCTGAAAGAACGCTTGTGGCGAAGGAGGCCCAGACGGCGGAGAAGACGGCGCCGGCGAAGATGATGGCACTCCGGTCCAGGCGCTTAACGCTCAGGAACTCAGGCATCAAGCTCTCACCCTCTTCCGTTCTGATCATCTGTGTTTTCATATGTGGCATCGCGTCAGCTCAGACCCCCAGATTTCCAGGGAAGGCGGAAGCTGTGACTGCTGAAAGCTTGCCGTTCACACAGGACGAGCTTGTCAGCATTGCTCTCTCGCTGACGCGCGATTACCTGGCGGCGTTCCAGCATCCAAAGACGCACGTGCTCTATGGCTCGCGGCTCGTCTCGAAAGACAACTGGACATCCCCCGCTGACGTAAAGGCAAAGAAGCCGCATCCGTGGGGTTACGGCTCACGCATCGCCGACACCTCGCTGCATTGCGGGCATATGCTGGCCTCACTTCTCGACGCCTATGAGGGGAGAGCTGATCCGTTCTTGAGCGACAACATCAAGAAGCTGTTCACCGCGCTGAAATTCATCGGCAGCGTGTGTCCCGTCGAGGGGCTGGTTCCCAGGGGGCCTCATCCGGATGACAACACTGCTTACTACGATGATTCTTCAATGGATCAGCACACGACCTATGTGATCAGCCTCGCCCGATACGCCAACTCCTCATTGTCTACTGACGATGAGAAGAAATGGATTCGAAACAGACTTCAGAAGATCGGCGAACGCCTCGAGAAGAATGGCTGGGGCATTATGCGTGCCGATGGAGTGACGAGATCGCACGTCGGCTTCTCATGGCTGGGGCTCAACAGTCAGCACTCATCCATACTCATGCCGGTTCTGCTGTCGCTGTATCACGGGACGGGTAATCGGCACTGGCTTGAGCTCTTCAACAAAAAGGGCCAGGAGAAAAATGGTCG
>JASLXP010001100.1 GCA_030740295.1 Planctomycetota bacterium | reverse complement strand
CCCAAGACAGCACGCGATAAGCAATCTTGAGGAATTCATTGGGTTTTCTCACTAACGAGATGTTGGGGCTGGTCTTCAAACGCTGTCTCGACCATCGCCATGAAGTTTTCCTTCGGAGTGGGCAGGAGCACATCGTGCGCGCTTCCAAGGATGAACCCTCCGCCCTGTTTGCAGTTTTGGATGGCCCATCGCGATAGAGAGCGAATTTCTTCCGGCGTACCTCTGGCCAGGCGATCGTTGTCCACGTTGCCCCAGAATGCCAGGTCGTCACCGACCGCGCGTTTGTATTCGTCCATGGGCTCGTAGCCCTGCACGGCCTGGTAGATATCCGGACCTCCTTCGGCTATCTGATCGATGACCGGCTCGACACTTCCATCCACGTGCAGCACAGATATCAGGCCGGCGCGACGGACCGCGTCCGAGTGTGCCTTCAGGCCCGGCAGGAAGGCTCGGCGGAAGTCTTCGGGAGAACAGTAAGGGCCTGTGCTGCACCCGTAATCGAAAACGATGCGCATCGCGTCCGCACCGCGCTCCCGAGCCAGTTTCGAGCCCTCATAGATGCTGTCCGCTTGTTTGACCTGTGCTTCGGCAATGGAATCAGGATCTTCTTTGATCCGGTACATCAGGTTCTGAAACGAATCGAATCGGCTGCGGCCGAGGTGTACGCGGCAGTAGTCATGCGGGTAAAGGGGAATGCCGACAGCCATGATGAAATGGGTCTCGCCCAGTTCCTTCACAACGTGATCCCAGAATTCCCACTCGCTGCCGTCGGGCTCAGGATGCGGCTCGTGCGGGGCTTCCTTTGTGCCTTCCTCGACGACCATGATGTCGTGAACGTTTTCGTACCACTGGAGCTTCGAACCTGTTGCGTCTTCCCAGAGCCCTTCTCCCAACCGTTTGGGGCACTCGAATTCCCAATTCTTCGGCGGCACCAGTTCAACGGTCGCCATGTCCAGTCCCGTTCGCCGAATGAATTCGACATAGTGTTCTTTCATCTGATCGACCACCTCGTCCCGCTGCCCTTCCCAGAAGGCGATCTGAGCGTAGCCCCACGCGTTGTAGTGGCTGCGCTCGACACCGACAATCTGCTCGACGAGCGTGTGAGGCACCCAATGCTCACCCACTGGAACGCGGTCAGTCTCGCTGTGTTCGGCCGCTGCAGTAAATCGTTGTTTGGAAGTCATTCGAAGTAGTTCCGGCGTGTTAAGGGCAGAGGGCCGATGCACGTAACGACCTGTCAGATTCCTTCGTAAGAAGTCGACTTCAGCCGATTTCCGGCCTGAAAGGCCACAAACATATCAGCCCAGGGCAACGCCCTGGGAACAGATAGAAAAGACAATTGTAGCCCTGAAAGGGCGACACAACATGATGCCTCTCAGCGATTGGTGCCGCCCTTTCAGGGCTCAAGGGTGACCGTTCCTAATGACCCAGGGCGTTGCCCTGGGCTGATATGTTTTGCCCCTTCGGGGCGAGACGGACTTTTTACGAAGGAATCTGTCATCAGCCTGGATCACTTCTTCCACTTCTTGCCCATCTGCGCGGTAGCCCGATCCAGGCTGTGACCGAGATCGATCGAATCGAGATCATCGAGGACTTGTGTCGCGGCCTGGTAGCGGTGTTTCAGATCTTTGGCCATGAGGCGGGCCATGATTGCGATGAGCTCGTCCGGCAGGCCACGGTGATGGCTTGGGTGCGCCGCGGCTTTTTCCACATGCATCTTGAGTGTGTCTTTGGGGGTCTTTCCTTTGAAGGGCCGTTTGCCGCATAACATGTAATAGAGGGTGATGCCGAGTGAATAAAGATCCGATTGAAATGTCGGTGAGCCGCCCTGAACCACCTCCGGGCTGAGGTATTCCACCGTGCCGGCCACATGCGAACGTTTATCCTCCTCGACCGGGCCGCTGAGCTGCACGATGCCGAAATCCACGAGCTTCACAGTGCCGTCTTCGCCGACCAGAATGTTGCTCGGTTTCACGTCGTTGTGGATGATCTCCTGCTTGTGAATGTAATCCAGACCCACGAGAGACTGCCGCAGGACTTCGGTGCACCTTTCGATGGGCAGGCGGCGTTTTTCCTTTATCTGTTTCTTCACATTCGTCCCCTTGACAAACTCCATCGCTATGTAGTGGACATTGCCGTGCCTGCCGAAGCGATAGATCTTGACGATGTTCTTGTGAAAAAGCCTCGCCAGCGCCCGGGCCTCGTTCTCAAAAGATTGAATGAAGGTGTCTGTAGTCTTGCTCGGATAAAGGAGCTTCACCGCGGCGACCTGGTCGCTGCCCGGTTCGAAACCTTTGAAAACTTTGCCCATGCCGCCCGCTCCAAGCTCTTCGGTGATGCGGTAATCGCCGATGGAAAGTGTTGAGCTTTTGTCGCTGGGTTTTGAGGTGAGGAGAATGGAGTCATAGATGCCGGCCGCATCAAGATGCCGGATGGCCAGCCGGCCGATGTGTGCCCGGCAGGTGGGGCAGTTCAGCTCCTCGATGCTGACGAAATCGATAATCTGAACTTTCGTTCCACAGACGGGACAGTAAACGAGCGGCTGTGGTGGTGTTTGGACAATCTGAGTTTTTGCGGGATCGGCAGGGCCTTCATCGGAGGCGGGCTGCTCTGTCTGTGGCGAATCTTGGCTGGTGTTGAGGTCCGCTCCTTCCTGGGCGCCCAGGAATTTTCCGTGCTCGGCGAAGGTGCATCTGACGCGGCCGAGAGCGAAGACATCGCCGTGTTCCGGCCGAAGCTTCTGAAGCACCCCCTTCTTGTACTGAATGCCGTTTGTCTTGCTGATGTTCTCCAGAAGCCAGCCTTCGGCGTTGCAGGTAATGCGCAGATGCTTCCGGCTGACGGATTTTTCATTCACGCGAGGGTTGGCATCATCTCCCCGGCCGACGATGTAGTCTTCGCTCGGGTCCAGTTCCACCACCTGGGTGGTTGTGCCAAACTCGAAGACGATGCGGGCGGCAGGTACGGTGTTCATCATAGAATTACTTCGTAACTTCTGCGCGGCGTGCGTGTATTTTTCTTACTTTTGATCCTACAGCAGCCTTCGGCGCCGTCAGGCTGCGGTAGACAGGTTTAACCGTGGAAGTTTTGTTTTTTTGGCAAGAGATCTTTGAAAGTGACTCAAAATCCATGATTCAACATTCAGCCGCACCAACACTTGCAGCCTGCTCAGGAATTGAATAAAGAATGATGATTTCTGATTGCTGATTTTCGAAGTCAGAAATGTGCTGCTTAAACGAATGCTTGACTTCAGAAATCAGAAATCATCATTCTTTATTCGGATTTCCGAAATGGTTTCAGGAGAATCAGCAGTTCTTTTCGGTTGCGGCCAACGGGTGCTGTAAGAAGCAAGATTAAAAGTAAGAATAGCTCGGCACTGAACAGCTACAGGCTCTTAGACCTGAAAAGTTACGATGAGGCCACGTTATTGCCGGGGAAAAGACCTGCCTCTCCCAGCAGCCTGGAACGGAGCGTGCAGAATTCAGAGAATTCCTCTTCGGAGGCAGTGACCCCTTTGACCAGTTCAGTCGCCTTTTCCTGGTCCCCGGCGGCCATCAGGCAGAGCGCGTAGAGATGTTGATACTGCACGTTGAATACGTTGCCGGAAGAAAGCCGGTGAGCCATATCGAACACCTCTTCAGCTCTTCCGGAGCGAATGGCCGCGTCTGTGTATTTTGCGTCTAGCTCCTCACTGCTCTTGCCTGAGTTTCTTGCCTGCTGGTAAGCCGTGGCCGCGGCTTCGTATTCCTCTTGTGCCGCGCAGACGTCGCCAAGCTCGATGAGCAGTTCCTGATTTTCACCCAAGCCGACGAGGTGCTTGATGACGATTTCCGCTTCGATCCAATCCTGGTCTGCTTTGTAAGCGTCGATCAGTTTTCGGTGTGCTTCCTGGTGTTCGTTGTTGTTCCGAATGCAGAGCTGGAAGTGCCGTTTCGCGTTGGCGCCCTGGTCTCTGGCAAGGTAGATTTCCGCGAGCTGAAAATGGCCTTCCCAGTCATCAGGCTGGGCCTGGAGGGCTCGTGAGTACAATTCGATCGCGCGTTCATGCATGTTGCGGTAAAGCATGCATTCGGCAAAGAGTCGAAGCCCTTTTGCATGTTCGGGCTCTTGATTCAGAAGGCGGGTGCAGAGCATGGCTGTTTCCTCGAGCAGCCTGGCCATGTGAGTACAGCGAGCAAGGCGGAAGAGGGCATCCGCATCATCGTTCCGCCGGTCGTAGATTCCTTTCCGCATGGCAACGGCCCGCGGCCAGATGCCGCGCTCTTCGTAAATCTCGGCGAGCAGTTCCATGAACTCGATCGAATCCGGGCTTGCCCCGAGGGCCTTTTCCAGGAGTTCGCTGGCTTTGCCGGGCTCGTTCAGGCGCCGGCAGACATTCCCGTACGCCAGGTAGTTGGCATAGATTGGTTTCTCCTCCACCGCGATTCTGAAGAACCCGGATGCCTTGCGGTCGTTGCCAAGCTTTTCGCAGACCTGTCCCATCAGGCGTGAGCCTTCCGCGTGGCGAGGGAATTTCTGCATGAGCTTTTCACAGCTCTTCATCGCGTCCAGGTAATCGCCGGAGTTCATCTGGGCAATGACCAGGTGAATCTGCTTTTTAGGGTCGACTTTTTTGAAGAAAGCCATGCGTCAGGGTCGCCTGAAATTCATTCATCTTGCCAAGGGGTCTTCATCTGATGAGCCTGAGGTTTGGGCATGCCCGCTGAGCATGACATCAGCCTCAGGCTGCAGCCGGGTCATCAAATCCTGGAGTCTGGCAATATCGAAACGGATTTGCTGGTTTTCCTTCTTCAGAGCTTCAAGCTCGATTGCGATTTCCCGGGTCTGCCTTTCCAGCGTGCCCATCCTCGTGATCAGTCCACGTTGGGCAGCGTCTTCCGGGTCCTGCTCGAGGTCGCCAAACTTTGCTGATATCTCCCTGACTTCTCCCTTGAGCTTCTTGAATTTCGCCAGGAGTTTCACCAGGACCGGGTTCGCCTGGGGCGTCGTGGTCTTTTCTCTGCGAGCCTCACTCACCGCGGGCACTTTGAGCTTCTCGTTGCACTTGGGGCAGAGGACACTCTGTCCTATGTATTCCTGGTTCGACTTGAGACGCTTGCCGCAACTGCAGTGGAAGCGGATGAGTTCCGAATCGGGTGGCTCTTCCTGCTCGGGCGGCTTGGTAATCTTTGGTTTCTTTTTGCCAAGCGGCTCAAGGAAAGTTTCTTCATCATCATCCCCCGCGGGAGGCTTGGACAGGAACTCCGACAGGGGCACGGTGAGTTCATCCTCTTCAATATCTTTCAGCGATGGCACTTTGAGGTCGTCTGCTCCCGGAACCTTGAGATCCTGTTCCTGAACGTCGCCAACAACGTCGCCGATATCGAACTTCTTTGGGGATTCGGTTTCCGGTTCCGCGGGGGCTTTTGAAGCCAACACTGGCTCGGTATCCGAATCGGGAGAGCCCCCCTTGAGGGCCTCCACTTCTGCCCGCTTGAAGCTCATCGTATCGTGGAACCGGAAGGCCCTTATTTTTCCGCCACGCATCCATTCCTGCAGTTGCTCGCCTTCGATCCCGAACTCATCTACAGCTTCTTCGAACGTGATAAAGATCTTCCTGGCCACGATGTACCCTCAAAAAGATGTGCCCGCGCGCCCGGCTGATTATAGGTGTGCGGATCCGGCGGTGCAATGGCGAGGAATGGCCATGATGGCCATGAATGGACAGGCGCGGGCTAAGCCAGGAGATCGATCCAGTTGCTGTGATTCGCATCCTGAGCGTTGGCAGGAGATTGGGATGAGGTGTTTCTTGCTCCAGTGACACCATCACCAAACCTGACGCTCGAGCTGGAGGCATTATCGAAGCCAATCGCAGGGAGTTCAGGCTTTTTCAGAAGTCTGGATGACTAATCAGTCTGTGTTCGGAAATTGACACATCGAGTTTCGACTCCGAAAATCCCGGCCCTCCAGCTTCAATTCACCGGGACACTTCAGATGTCAGATGAAGATAAGATGCTCGTCACATGCCCGTATGACGATTGCGACGGAAAATTCAATCTCGCCAAGAACCTTGGCGGCCGAAAGGTCAAGTGCTTTCGATGCCATCGAAGGTTCATCGTAGGTGAGGATGGCGCATCCGGCCGTAAGCTCGATAAAGATGATACCGGGTCGACCGTGGGCACTGAAGCGCTCGAGCCGATCAGTGGTGGAACGGACGCTCCTGAACCAGCGAAGAAAGAACCTGCTGTAGAGGATTCGAGCCCCGCCGCAGATGATGGAGGCCTTATGGAAATGGATGCCGGTCTTTCCATGGATGCCGGCAGCCCACAGGAGGAAGAGAAGGAGGGGGCCGCCCCGCCGCCTGACGGAGACGATGATTTCGGCGGAATGTCGCTCGATGTGAGCTCAGGCCCTGAGCCAGCACCTGCGCCAGATCCGGGCGGCGAAGAAGAATTCAACATAACCGTACCTCCCGGCGGCGTGGATTTGGGTCTGGGCGATCAGGGCTCTGGCGGCGGTGATGACATGTTCGGCAATCTCTCCGTTGACGCGCCGGAATCCGAGGCACCCGCGGACGACATGGGCCTCGAGGACGCGCTCCCGCCCGAGCCTGCGGCTCCCGCCGCCGGGCCGCCGGA
Source organism: Planctomycetota bacterium (assembly GCA_030740295.1). Next base: position 60,905 of record JASLXP010001100.1, on the reverse strand, counting down.
TGATGTTCTGGGCCTGGGTGAGCCAAAGGAGGAAACAAGTTTTGATGACATGTCCATCGATGCTCCCGAGCCCGAGCCTGAGCCTTCACCTGCGGAGGATGAGGCGCCCGCGCTGACGTGCCCTGCGTGCAACGCGGCCTGCCAGCCGGGCCAGGTCGGTTGCCTGGTCTGTGGGGCATCTTTTGGCGGGGATGCGCCAGGCAAGAAGTCTGGTGGGTTCAAGCTCTCCAAGAAGCAGGGCATTGCAGCTCTGGTCATTCTGTGTCCGCTCATCGCCATAGTCACTTTCCGATACACCGCATCCTCACGGATGAACAGCACGATTGCTGAGATCGGGCGAGAGGGGGTACCGACGAGTTTTACTGATTTGCAGGAGTCGTACTCGATCGCTGATGGTGAAGACAATGCCGCGGAAAATTACACTCAGGCTTTTGCAGTTTTTGAGGAATCCACCGAGTCCCCATTGAGCGACATTCCCCTGCCTATTCCTGCCCGAGAGATTACAGACGAAACGGGGGAGATGGCACGGAAAAGTCTTGACGCAACGAAAAAGGCATTCACTCTCATCAGTGATGGAGGCAAGATAGAAAAGTGCAGCTACTCGGTGGATCTGAGCAAGGGGTTGCTCGCCGAAACACCGCACCTGGAACAGATAGAAAATGCCTTCATCGCTCTACAATGGCAGGCCGCATACCTTGCGCACCGTCGCGACGCCAAGGAGGCCGTGCAAACGGTCATTGATTCGTTGAGGCTGGCCGAATCACTCAGCAGCGAGCCATTCTCCAAATCCCACCTTGCCTACGCAAAAGGTATCAACACCACAGTAAACACCCTTGCTCAGGTGCTGAGCCGGGTAGTAGTTGATGCGAAATCGCTGAACAAGCTCAAGAGCGCTTTCGCAGAGGCAGAAACAACATTGCAGGAGGGCCTCGCCACTGCCGTCGGGGGCGAGGTAGCCCTTGCTGCAGAGATATCCAAGATGAGCGACGAAGACCTCAAGGCTCAGCTAAAGGACTTCGGCGGCCTGGGATCTGTCTCCACACTCTACAATCTTACGGGAGCTAGATATCACGACATCCAGGCTCTGATCACTAAGCACAGAGAGACCATTCAAGCGGCAAAAGAAAACTATGTGGCATACTTCAAAGACCTGGATGCCGGGGCTGAACCAGGCACCAACCCATCCCAGCCCCTGGCATCCAAACTGGCCAATCATGCGACGCTGTGGGCTGCAAACGGCCGCGCGCTTATGGCTCTGAAGCTCGCCCAAACTGCAGTGGGTCTGGAGGCATTTGCGCTCAAGAAAGGCGAATGGCCAAAGGGGCTGGACAGCCTTATCCCTGATTTCATTGATGCAGTGCCGCAGGATGTTTTTAACGGCGAGATCGTTCGCTACAAGAAACAGGAAAAGGGATTTTCGCTCTACAGCGTCGGCGCCAATCATTCCTTTGACATGGGGCACGTGGACGAAGACATCCCTCTCATCGTTTCCATACATCAAAGAAAGAAAAGCAGCACGAGAACGCGCACCCAGCTCACCGGCCCCGAAGCCGAGCAACGCAAACTGTATTCGCAGTTCAAAAGCTATCTCTTGAACAAGAAGGCGGAAGACGCAAAAAAGTTTCACGACCAGCTCATCTCCAAATACCCAGATTCCGATTCTGCCAAAAAAGCCAGAACAGAGCTGAATGAGTTGCTTGGCCCAACCGAACTGCCAGGGGGAGAAATCGCCGTAGACACAGGCACGGGCACCGAGCCGAAAAAGGAAAAGCCCAAGCCCACCGCCAACGAAAAGAAGGCGCGCTCAATCCTCTCCATGTTTAACAACTTCATGCTGAACGACAAACCGAACATGGCAAAAATCTATCTCAAAAAGCTCGAGAAAGATTTTCCGGACAGCGAGTATTACCAGGAAGCAAAAGAGGCGTTTGAGAACGCAAAGAAACCGGAATGAAAGTAGCGCTCACTGGCGGAAGTGGATTCATCGGCGGCATCCAATCTCAACATCCGCGACAATGAAGGATTCTGGCGCAACAACCTCGGCAGCCACCTTTCCATCCGCAGACACGATCAAGGCCCGACCGGTATCCGAATAAACAATCGGACATCCAATATCGATGGCCCTCGAAATGATCATGTGCCGCCAGTTCTGTCCTGAAAATCCGACACCAGGAACCAGAAGGAGTTCCATCCCATTCGATGCCATAGCGGCCGCGTTCTGAGGATCGTCAGTCACATCCGCGCAGATCAGCATGCCCGTCCTGGCGATATCGAGATCGAACACATCAAGCTTCTTCTCAATGTCGCTCCCAGGCCGTATGGAATTGTGCTTTATGTGACGCCCCGCAAGTTCACCGCGCCCATCGACAAGGAAGCCTGCCTGAACAACATGGCCGTTTATCGAGGAATTCCAGGAAGCAGACAGAGCACATTGGTGTGAGGAGGCATGGTGACAAAGGTCTTGAAGAGCAGGCTGGCCATCTGATCCCGCCAGTTGGGCTTTGACTTCCCCTGTCGTCATAAATGCCTCGCTTCCGCAAAAGTACTCGGGCCCCAGTACAAGCTCTGCTCCGGCCTTCGCAGCCGCAGACATCAGCTCGAGACCGCGCTTCGTGCGATGCTCAATGTAGGCGGTGGCCGTTTCGAGGTTGAATGATTCGTTGCTGCAGGTCGTTCGGTATTCCCACCTGAGCTCGTGTGTGATGGCGGCAAGGCGCACGATTCGTTTGGATTCTGCTGGCATGTGAGTCTTCCGGGGCAGGATTCTGGATTCTGGATTCTGGATTCTGGATTCTGGATTCTGGATTCTGGATTCAAGATTCAGAGGATTCGGGTCCAGAGGATTCGGGATTCAGAGCCCGAGATTCTGGGTCCGAAATTCAGGATTCTGGAGCGGCCTTGGGGGTCCGACGACTAGATTGGACGCATACGAAAGAGGAAACAGTGACAAGCAAGTCACTGCACTCCAAAACCACGCGAGGTTTGGAGCGTCAGAGCATATATACCGGCCCGAATCCCGATTCGCGACACTTAATCCCGATACACTACATGTGAATCTTGAATCCAGCATCCAGCATCCAGCATCCAGCATCCTGAATCCCCTGAATCCTGAATCTTGAATCTTGAATCCCAAATCCCGATGGTTCCGAATTCCGGTTTCCTGATTCCAGATTCCAGATCCCCCGCATCCCTAATTGATGCTGGACAGGCTTTCCCTTTAACTCTTGCTGACGACTTTTTCCAGCGACAGAGCCATGTCTGCCAGCAGTTCCAAGCCCATCGTTGTCTTTGGCGATTGCCATCTGGCGGTCGGTGTCCCGACCAGGACAAGGCTGGTAATGGATTTTCTGGACGGCCTCCCCGGCTACACCGAGCACATCATCATCCTCGGGGATCTCTTTGACTTCTGGCTCGGCGCAAAGCACCTGCTCCTTCCTGATTTTACCGAAGTGCTTGACAAGCTCCGTTCGCTTACAGACCAGGGCATCAGCATCAATCTCACTCCGGGCAATCGCGACTTCCTTCTGGATCATCATTTCGTCGATCGCACCGGTGTGACCCTGATGAGTGATTTCCACGACATCGAAATGGCCGGCAAGACCATTCGGCTGACACACGGCGATCTGCTTTGCACCAGCGACTGGCGATATCGCATCTGGCGAACGGTCGTCCGGAATCCGATCGTCAAAGCCTTCATCGCTTTCACACCCCTCTTCTTCACCAAGTGGATGGCCGTCCAGATGCGCCGTGTCAGCCAGAGCGAAGTAAAGCAGAAGAACTTGCAGGGACTCGGATTTCAGGAAGCGGCCGCCTCAAAGGTGATGCAGGACGATGCCGTTGCGCTTGTCGCCGGGCATGCGCACGTTCCTCATACGAAGACCATCCTTGTTGATGAAGATGAGAAGGCCTTTTATGTCTGCGGCGACTGGGCGGAAATCGGGATCTACATAACCCTCGAACCGGATGGAATCTTTCATCGGGTCTTCCCTTCGGCGGATAGAGAAGTCATCGAGGTCCGGCATTTCATGGAATGGATTGCCCTGGACGATCGCAATAGAATCGACCCCGTTCCTTACCTGGAAAAATTCCAGGCAGCCAGCGGGTAACAAATCAGCGGTCGCCGTTTATGGGAATAGATCTAACTGACGTGTTCGAACTCGCGGTCGAGAAGGTCGCCTCCGACGTGCTCATTACTGTTGGCTCGCCGCCGTGCGTGCGGGTGAACGGCACTCTCGCCTTTGCCAAGTCTCCTCCGCTCACCGCAGAAGAGACGCAGCAGATGGTTTACAGCGTGCTGGACAGTGCGCAGATAGCGGATTTTGAAGCGCGCAAAGAGCTTGATTTTTCTATTACCGTAAAGGGTAGCCATCGTTTTCGCGGCAACGTCTATTACCAGCGACACTCGGTCGCCGCCGCATTTCGGCTCATTAACGACAACATCCCCAGTATCGATAGCCTGGGCCTCCCTCCGCTCCTCACCGATCTCGCACAATATCATCAGGGGCTCGTTCTAATCACCGGCCCGACGGGGCATGGAAAGTCGACCACCCTGGCCGCGATGATGGACCTCATCAATGCCACACGCCGTTCGCACATCATCACCATCGAAGACCCCATCGAGTATCTTCATCAGAACAAGAAGAGCGTCGTCGACCAGAGAGAAGTTGGCACAGACACCAACAGTTTCGCCGAAGCCCTGAAACGCGTGTTGCGGCAAGACCCGGACGTCATTCTTGTCGGTGAGATGCGAGACCTCGAGACAGTTTCGGCCGCTCTTACTGCCGCGGAGACCGGCCACCTGGTGTTGTCTACGCTTCATACGAATGACGCTGTTCAGGCTATCGATCGCCTGATCGACATATTCCCACCGCATTCACAGGGCCAGGTCCGGGCGCAGCTTGCGCTCTCTCTCCTCGCGGTCATTGCTCAGAGGCTGATTTGTAAAACGGACAACAGCAGTCGCACTGTCGCTGCCGAAATCATGGTCAACACCCCCGCGGTCGGAAATCTGATCCGGGAAGGCAAAGTTCATCAGATCTACAGCATCATGGAGACCCACGCCCGTGAGGGGATGACCACCATGGACAACGCACTCAAAGATCTCTACCTGCGTGGGCACATCACTCAGGAAGAAGCCAGATCACGCATGCGGAATCCGTCCAACCTGGACAAATTTGTGGTGTAAGCGGCCATGCTCCCATTTGCCATCGTCTTCATCACAGGATGCGTTTTCAGCTTCGTTCGCTGGAATGAAAACTTCAGCGAAAGCAAGCTGCTTTACCTGACAGGGCTGTTCGTCTCTTTTGCAGAAGCCGCGTGGGCCGTTTCGACTGTACCCGATGCCGCGGGCCCATTCCTAAAGGTGTTGCCCATCGTGGCGAGTATGTTCAGTTGGGTTTTCTTTTACCACGGGCTGATGATGTTTTTCTTCTTCGCCGTGGCCAAAGAGATGATGGGCGACGACCGTGTGAGCGAGCATATCTCTTTCGACAAGGCCGATGCGGCGATGAAGAAGCGGAACTACAAGGAAGCCGAGGAGCTTTACATTGAGGCCGTTCAGCAATTCCGAACGCGTGCCGAGCCGCGCATCCAGCTCGCCGAATTCTACGCGAAGCGCGGCAGACATGAGGACGCGGCCGCGCAGTTTCAAGCTGTCCTGGGACTGGTGAAGGACTTGGAAGCCAGAGCGCGTTTTACCTTTCGCCTTGCCGAGATGCTGCAGAATGCCGGAAAGAAGGAGGAGGCGCGAGCTGCCCTGAAGAGTTTTCAACAGTCGGCAGCGAACACGAGATTTGCCGAGTTTGCCGCGTTGAGATTGTCTGAGCTGTAACCGCCCTGCCGGAACTGGATTAATGAACTTTCTGTTCTCCTCGTCTGCCCGAGTCCTTGGGAGCTTCCTTTGCGCCAGTTTTGCCTTTGCTGAACCGCCCACCGAGCTCGCACGCAGAGTCGCCGTAGAAATCCGTCACGAGGCCCTTCTCCCGCCAAACGGCCCCGAAGGCCGGCCTCTGCCGCTTCTCAGCCACTGGAACATGGGCAGCTACGGAAAAGGCTGGACCACCGGCTACCAGGTCGAGCTTCTCAACAAGGGTCACCGCATCCTGCCTTGGATGGGTTGGCCGAGAGGGAACCCTGCTGCGGATGAAAAGTCCAAAGCCCGATTCGATGCTTACTACGCAGCGCTGCTCGCCCACTGCCGCGAACTCAAGCTGCCAATTTCGTTTCGCGGCACTCAGTGGGAAGCCATGCTGGTCAAGAAGAACTACCGCGCCCTGCCGCCTGACGAATCACCGGCAGTTCTGACTCCGGAAGGGAAGCTCATCGGTCGCGTCAGCCCGTTCGGGGCCATTGAAAAATGGAAAGACCCGGCAAAGGAATACGTCGACACACCAGCCATGAAGAGAGTGCAGGAACTCTATCCTGACCCGCCGCTGGTGCTCTTCGTATCCAACAATGAAGCCCCGCGCCTGCGCTGGGCAAAGAACAAAGGGCTGTCCGAATCCGGCCGATACCTGAAGCTCCACGGTGAAGGGAAGTCAGACGAATTCAAACGCAAGGTCGTAGGCCAGGGCTGGGCCGAGCGTTACCCGGTCATGTTCCAGGCGATGCGTGATACGCTGGTTACAGAGAGCTGGAAGAAGAACGTGCGCTTTGTTGGCTACGGCTCGTTTGGCCCTTCTCATTTCGGACGCTGGGATGGCTGGAAGGTCTATTCGCTGATCACGAAGGATGTGATCGATCCCGAGCCGCTTTTCTGGGACGGCGGCAGCCCTTCGTATTACACCCACAACTGGAATGACAATCGCGACCACTGGGTGTTCTCAACGCAGGTACAGTCCATGAACTGGGTATTCATGCTCGACCGCGTTTACCGGAAGAACCCGGATTTCTGGTGGGAGGTCTCCACATGGGACGGCAACTCCGGCTGGGATCCGAGCAAGCCCTATGACGCCAGCCACCTCAAGAAATCGAAAGCATGCCACTACATGAAAGAGGACCAGACCTACACCCCGGACCGGCACGAAGGCTGGCTGCAGTTCGGGCTCTGGCTGTTGCGGCCACGTGTCTTTCGCGAGTTCCGCGGCTCGACCGTTCCGAGGGCGCCCTGGCAGCCGTACTTTGATCGAATGATCGCCGCGGTGGATCGAGTTCACGAGAACAGAAAACTCGAAGAATTCTGGCGACATGGAAGAGCCGTGCCGAATGAAGCGCACCGCCATCCGTATCAGACAGACATCCCCGATCACCTGAAGGACATCCACCGCTGGTACCTCCTCGACACCAGCCTCGACCCTGAACGACCGTGGTCGATGAAAACGAACCTGCCCGTATTCAGCATGGCCCTGGCACTTGGTGAAGAGGGCACAAGACGATGGCTGCTCTACGCGCACTCGCCTCTGGAAGATCGAACAGAAGTGGAGGTCACGATCCCACATTTCAAAAAAGTGATCGTGGACGTGCCGCGCAAGGGAGCTTTCTACGAAGTGCTGGAAGTGAATGGCAAGGCGACAAGGGTCGACTGAATAAGCGAGGATATGCCAGCCGCACAGTCAAAAGGAACCTCGCACTAATTTCCTCACGACACAAAGGCTCGTGCGATTCTTCAGCTCAAGATCCAGCTTGGGGCTCATCGGTGCATATTCGGTAATGCCAATGACGATGGCAGTATTCTTGCCGACCCAGGGCATGACATTCATCTCTTCCACCTTTTTGTAGCGTCCGACCGAGAGCAACAGCAGAGCATCCTCCAACTGCTCGGCGGGAACTTCTCTGCTGCCCTTGATCCTGATTGGCATCAGGGATTCGAATTCGGCAGGTGAGAGTCTCTTCTCCTCGCCTGTCAGTTCAGGGGTGTCTTCCAGGTCGAAGGTGCCGAGTTGAATGATGCCTTTCGAGGTCACCAGCGCCGCTTTGCGGAGCGTCGTATCCAGTCCCTCCGGCACCTGGCGGGCACCGTCGAGCCGGGGCGGGTGATACCAGTGCGCCGCGGTAAAGATGCGAGTATCCCACTGGCGGAAGTTCATCTTTGCTTCGGTTCGGTTCGCCTTCATACGTGTCTCCCAGAGCCGGCCGCTTCTGCCCACGCGAATATCGATCTTGTTGGCGAAGAATGTAGAGGCCAGGACGTCACTGCCGAGCCCGAGTTTCATCGGTCCGCTTGATGGCACAAAAAAGCTTGCATATGTCTTGGCTCTCATCACCCCGCTTTGCGCCATATCCATGATGGTCAGATCTTTCACCCAGAGCTCCGAACCTTTCTTGTGGCTCGCCAGTTTCTGGGCAGCCACCGTAAAGACCGCAAGTGTGAGAAAAAAGATCACCAGGTTCAGCATCACCGATATCCTTCTTTTCAACAGCCAACGCTGTCCCGGCCCGAGCACGAGAATGTAGGCGAACAGATACACCACGACCAGGCCCATACTGATGGGCAGCGCGGCCTCTCCTGGTATGAGCAGTTCACCTGCCTCCTCCGGTAGATTACTGGTACCTGCGAGGGCATTGGTGAGTGTGGGCATCGCCTTTCGTTCGAGCCCGATGAGCTCCCAGAACTTCTTCGATTGCACGGGCAGTTTTACCCGGCCTGGATGCAAACCACAGATCCCGATTTTGCCCCATCCCACAGGGACAACGGCCGCCACCACGACGCCACTCTCGCGCCAGGTTACATAATCAGCCGGAGCAAGAAGGGCCGCCACCGTCACTTCATTCTCCAACTTGAAGTAGAGCCTCTCGAGGGCTTTGAGTTCTTTCAAAGTCACAACGCCCTGGGTGCCAACGCCAGTCTCGGCCAGCATCTCGGCAATGACTCCGGCGGGGCGCTCGGTCGGCTTTAGGAACACCATGAGATTGCCGCCGGTTTCCACCCAGACGCGTAAGGCCCGGCTCTGCCTGAAAGAAAGATCGCCAACGCGATCCATATCACTGACGATGAGCCAATCAGCATTATCGTAGCCCACCGGATCGCTCGGCAGGTCAGAAAACTGCGAACGCGCGTATGCCTTCTTTCCGATGAATCCTTCCTCCACCACCATATCGATACGCGTTCCTGTGCCGACCTCGACAAGCCCCTGCGAAGTGTAAAGCGTTATCAGGTAAATTGGCTGCACATCACCAATCCGCCTGCCACCAGACCTGACGGACACCTCGACGTCATCCTGGTCCGTCTGAAAGTAATGGATGTATCTCCGTTGCGTTTTGGCCGGTATCTTGAACGGGAGGACAAACTCGGCCCTTACGTTCCCCTCTGACACGACCACGATCTCTCCCTCGACCGCTTCGCCTCCCGATTTCATTTCGCACACGATGTAGTTCCAACCTCCATGGGTCCGCATCCCGCCACCTCCCGGCACGGCCTTCCACTCCAGAGCAGGGGCGCAGAGCGCGCCGGACGTTGCTGCAGAAGCCAGTAATGAGAGCGTGATGACTCGCATACATTTTCTCTGATGAGATGTGCCAACGGTCGGCGTTGAGGAACAATATGAAACATTCAAACTTCACATCGTTCCATCTTTTCCCATCACTCCGCCATTCCAATGCTGCGGAGATAATGTGTTCGCCAGCCGGCAAACTCTTTCTCATCGTCTCGCCGAGAACCGCCGCAAAGATTAAGACGATGGGAAAGACGGAGCCTCTGTCCTATCCGGCAGCTTGCAGGTACGAACGCAAATCTATTTGCCCATCGCCTTCAAAGCCTTAAGGCAGCGCGCAACGGCCTCCAGAGGTGGAAAGGCATCGGACTCGTATTCGACGATGTACCATTCAGTTCCGCCGCCGTTTTCGCAGGCATCGAATACCGCGGGCCAGTCTGTTGTGTCGTCGCCGATGATTGGGCGGAACCCGGCGCCCCGGTCTTCCTTGGCTGCCGTGGCATGGAAGGGCTTGAGGTGGGTCGTCCGTGAACGGCCGGGGTATTTTTTCAGGATAGCGACGGCATCGCCTCCCCCGGAAATTGCATTGCCCGTATCGAGCTGCATGACCACGCTGTCTTTGGTGTTGCCGAACAGTGTATCCCATGCAGTCTCGTCACTGCTTTCATCCCATGGCGTGAACTCACGGTGATGATTGTGGTAGCCAGTGGCCAGACCGTGGTCGGCGAGTTTGTCTGCGAGGCCGTCAAAAAAATCGGCCATCTTAAGCCAGTCGTCACGGGTCTGGGTCTGGTCGCCCGGCAGGCCGGGGATGATGACGAATTCGTTGTTCAACGTCTTGTTGAATTCAATAGTCGATTCGAGTTTGTCGTCCTGCACAAGTGCGAACGGCGTGTGCCAGCCGCAGCAGGGAAGGCCGAGGTCATCGAGATAGCCCTTCAACTCTTCGGCTGAGTTGTTCGGAGGCCCGGCAAACTCGACGCCTTCGTAGCCCATTTCGGCAACGGCCTTGAGGGTGCCGGCTGTGTCTTCTTTGAGTTCGTTGCGGACGGAATAAAGTTCAAGCGCGAGTGGTGGTCGTGACATGGGGTATCCTTATGGTTGATAGTTGATGGTTCACCAATAATCCCTGTAAAAGCCGACCGCCAATATATGAAGATGAAGATGAAACTCGAAACCGGAAACAGCCATTAGCCATTAACCACCCTCTTCAATGCTTCGAATCCTGTCGCGAAGGCTTGCGGCCTTTTCAAATTCCTGGGCGGCCACGGCTTTGCTGAGCTCATCACGGAGCCTTTCGATGGAATCGTCAGGTAAGTCGCCCATGATTTCCTGTTCGAGGCTCTCCAGGATGCCCATCTCCGGACAGTCTTCGCTGATTCCAAACAGACTGTAATTCTCATCAATGAATTTGAGGATCTTTCGGCGGCCCTCCCTGACGATGCCCAGCGCGTCATACGGTCCCTCCGTGGAGGCGAGGCGCGCCCGGGCCTGGGTGTTCATCATGAGAATGTAGGGACGATACTGCTCGATTGAGTATCGGTCTTCGTCCTCCTCCGCGTGTTGGCGCAGCATCAAGCTCACCTGCAGATTGCGGCTGGTATCATTGGCCACCTGTTCAAATTCATTCAGGTGGAAGAGGCTCAGGTAGCGATAGTAGTAATGAAGGGATTCTTCACGCAGTTGAGCACATTCTTCCACATTGAGCGTAAAGCCATAATCGTTGCCGTTTTCTTCAACATATTTGTCACGCATGGCCTCCTGGTATTCCAGGTATGACTCCATTCCATTTGGCTGTTTACCATCCGGCCTGCCGGTGACTTCCATCTGTATGAGGCCGAGCTCGACGCGCATCTGAACCTTTTCTTTGCCATCCTCGCCTATGATTTTGCGCACGGTGATTGAGCCGGGCTCGAAATCCCATTCTTCGAAGGCTTCGCTGATATCCTGACTGCTCATCCTGATTCCAATTGGTTCATGCGGATTCAGACTTTATTTTCTGGATAACGATTTTAGCGCTGGCCGCTGTACTTTGAAACGCGAAGGGCCGTACCGAATGTTATGAAAACTACCGCCAGAGAACTGACAAAAACCTTTCGATGGTGCTAAGATATGCGTCCCCCTTTCGGAAACTGCTGAAACGAGGAACTTCATCATGAGTTCGTTGAGACTATTCTCGCTCGCCTCCTTAATCATTCTTGTCGCCGATGCGGACGAAGTCATTCATAGCATCGTACCCGAAGGCACGGTCAATGCCGTAGCCGTTGATTCCAGGGGCAAAACCCTCATCGCCGCAGCCACGTCCGAGGAAGGCAGTGCTGCTGCCGGTCTTTCGGTATGGAGCCTCGATACAGGCAAGATGACAAAGCAGCTCCAAGGCCACAAGGGCGGCGCGACCGCCGCGGGCTTTGCTGCCAATGGACGCCGCGCTGCCACCGCAGGCAAGGACGGCACGGTCATCATCTGGTATCCAAACACCTGGCGTACTGCAGCTACTCTGCGCGGGCACAAAGCGGAAGTGACCGCTCTCTCCTTTAACCCCGCGGGCAACCAGGTGGCCACGGCGGACGCGGAAGGTCAACTGATCATCTGGGATGCGTTCGGCCTGAGAAAACGCTTCGCCTTTCCCGTTTCTGAAAGCCCTGTTCGAGCGCTTACCTACCAGACGGGCAAGAACGTGATCGCTACCGGTGACGACAACGGCGTGATTCGGATTTTTAATGCCACAACCAAACGCAAGCTTGCCCAGATCGACAGCCAGAACGGCGCGGTCGTCGATCTCAGTTACAGCATGAACAGCCAGATCCTGCTGGCGTCCTACAACAAAGGGAAAGTGGTCTTGTGGAATCTGAGAGATCGGAAGCCGCTCAGAGAACTCGACGCGGAATCCGGTGAAGACACGCGGGCCACTTATGCCATAGACGGCCGCAGAATTGTAACATCCGGCAGTGAAGGCAACCTGAAGCTCTGGGAGGCATCGACCGGCAAACTCATTCGCTCGGATATCGAGGTCGGCGGCTCGACCCGGCAGTTGAGCTTTTTTGCTAAAGGTCAGAAGTTCATTTCCGCCAGCCAGGATCAGATCCTGATCACGAAGAAGCCCGGTACGGTTGGCCAGGGCTCCGGTCTCAAGAACAGGCTGCTGGTATGGGGACGTCCGAATCCCAAAAAGATTCGCGACGGATTCGGCGTGCAGATCTTCAAATCCGTTAAAGCGCCGTACCCCTGGGTCATCAAATGGCAGGGCACCAATCGTGCGACGCCTTTCCACGCACTCGTGACAGGAAAAGTTGCCGCGAAAGGCGCTAAGCCCAGGGAAAAGGTCTTGGAGGACAAAAGGAAGAAAGAGCAGGAAAGGGCAAAAGAAAGAGAGAAAGAAGAACGAGAAAAAGAGCGGGCAGAACGTGAACGCGAACGCGAACGCGAACGTGAACGTGGAAACGAAGAGGGCGGTGAGGGGAATCGCCAACGCGAACGCGAGCGAAAAAGGGCAGCCGAACGCCGTGCGAAGGAGCGAGCAGAGAAGAAGCGCAAGGAAAGAATGAAAGTCGAGAACGCGTTAGAGGAAACTCGTGATGGTTTCAGAATCGTCTCCAAAGCAAAAGGAAAAGGGGGTGAGGTGAAATTTACCGCCAAATCCCGATTCGTGTTGAAGTTTCAACGAGCGATAGGTGAAAACGTGCGAAGCGTGCCGGCCAACCTGATTTATGTCGGTGTGGACGCCAAACATCCCTTCTCCAATCCACTCAGTCTGAATGAAGAAACCAAGCCCCCCTCTGAGAAGATTCTCAAGCGGGTAAGTGAGGCCCAGCCAAATGGCGAAGGGGAAAGAGGCAATGAAGAGCCCAAGGCGCAGGAAAAGAAAAAGAAGAAGGAAAAATGAGCTGCACTCATGCCGGTTGTTCATTTGAAACCCATCACCGCCGGCAAAGCTCTTGTTCTCTTCCTGGCTCTACTTTTGTCTGTTCCTGCCTGTGGAATTCAGTATTCCTTTCGTCGCCCCAAGAAGAAACCAGACGATCCTTTGATGACGCGCAAGCTCATCGCGCCGTCAAGGGATGCCAAACACACGGGCTACCTTCGAGCCTACTCCGCGTGGTTTGCGGACCACGCCACACTAGTGGATAGGTTGTCTGACAATCCCGATACCGTCAGACAAATCTACAGGCGGCTCGAGAACCATCTCAGGATGATGAAGGATCACATGTACGAGCGCGAAGCGGCCGCGTTCGAAGGTGAAGTGATCGGGGCATACCGGCAACTTTTAACGCCCTGGCCGGGCGCGAGTCCCACCGTTGTAGGCCGGCGACTTGGCGGAGTCGGCAGGCGTATCCGCCGTGATTTCGCACCAGGCAAGTTCCCCGTAAAGAGGACAGATGAAAGTCCGAAGGAGGCAGAGGATTGACAGCAATCGAAGAGAAAGTTGAAGCACAGAAGACTTCGCCAGTGGCAGCCTGTGCTGCAGGTATCTGCCTGCTCTATGGATTGAGCCTGGGAGCCATCACGATGGACGAGATCTTTCGCCTGGGATGGTTCCCGACCGAGCTCGAGAAACAAGTGCAGGGCAACATCAATCTGGCCGCCTCCTCGGATCAAGAGGAACGGGCCATTGCGCTGAAGGCGCTCGAGACCAGCCCTGGCTTCGTGCTCGTTCCTTCACTTATTCGGGAGCTCGAGGCCGAGCAACTGGAACGCCGGATCACTGCGGCCCGGCTATTGAGCCATCGCACCCACGAGTATCTGAATGGAAACTTGTTCGGCTATTCTCCGGACTCGCCATTGAAGCGGCGGAAACAGGCGATCCAGAATCTCTGGGATTGGTGGACAATGGTGGAAGAGGACTACTGAAACTAAAAAGGGCCGCCAAATTCAGGAGACCCTTCATGACGGACGAACGCTCGCATCAATACGTCCGTGTGTTTCAGTTGAGCACAGCGCATGCCATCCAGTGTCTCAGGAAGGACCATGCGAGCTTCGAGTGTCAAACATCGGGTCACCGACCCGCATTCCCAGGCCCTGGGGCCTGACTCATCGCCTGTTCCGCTGGTCCGTCTGCACCAGCGCCACCATCAGCAGAACACCACAGAGGCAGATCACCTGGGTTGCCGTGATCCGCTCTTTGTCCCACCAGCCCCACATCATGGCGCCCAGCGGGACAACGTAAGACACCATTCCGGCGAACAGAGGCCCACGCTTCTGAATGAGGGTATATCCGATAAAGGTTGCCAAACCGGTGCAGAACAGACCCAGAATCACAAGGCAATTTGTGGCCATTGCGATATCCCCTCCCTCTATGATCTGACCAGATAACGCGAACTGAGAGATGGGCAGCAGAATCAGACTCGCAAGACTCAGGTTGACGCAAGCCAGAGGCAGCGGCGGGACTTCCGACAGATGCTGCTTGACGTATGTGTTCCCAAACGCGTAAACGGTTGGTACTGACGCGATCATCAACATGTGCGAGGCGGGGATGCTCCTTTGCAGGCCGTCCTTCATCAGGAACAGAAGGCAGACCAGGCCGCCAAGCACACCCACTGCCTGCCTCACCGACGGGTAAGTCTTCAACATGGGTATAGACAGAATCACCGTCATCAGCGGAACGAGGGAAACCATCATTCCAATAAAAGCTCCGCCGTGCCTGGCCACCATGTAAGGCTGAATGGTAAATGGCCAGAGGTAAATAATCAGTGAGACAAAGATGATATGCCTGTAATGCTCACGCTTTATCGACCAGCCTTCCCCTTTGATCGCCCAGATAATTGCGAGGAACAGAGCACCGCCGAAGACTCGCCACGCACCGATAGTCACCGCCCCGAAGCTCTCGGAGGCCCGCTTCATCAAGATGAAACTCGTGGCCCAGATAGAGCAGACGGTCAGAAAAAGAACGTGGTGCATCCCTGCGAGATCCCTGTCCCTGAGATTGGTTGTCGGTTTATTGATAAACGAGTACGAAGACTTTGAAGAACACCTGTACAAAGGAAAACGTCCAATCTCCACAAGGAAGACAATCCTCGCATGAGCCACCCCATCGTCCTCGCACACGGAATCGCCCGCTTTGACGAGCCATGGAACAACGCTCTAGAGCTCGATAACCACGAGAAGCCGCGGTCGGATCATTACCACTACTTCCGCGGCATCCGATCTCACCTGATGGAGAAAGAATTCACGGTCTACCATTCAAACGTGCCCTGGGCCGCCGGCGTAAAAGAACGCGCTGAGGCTTTGCGAATCAATATCAAGACCATCCTCGACAAAGGCCACAAAAAGGTGAACATCATCGCCCACAGCATGGGCGGCCTCGACAGCCGGCATATGCTGTTCGAAGATCGAAGTAGCGGCCGCATTCACAGCGACGTCGCCTCGCTCACCACCATCAGCACCCCACACGCAGGCACTAGCTTCGCGGACTGGGGCAACAAGAACCTTGGCTTCCTCAAGCCTTGGGGAAAAACAATCGGCGTAGACCTGACAGGCTTCGACTGCCTCACCACAGATTTCTGCGACACGTTTAACAACGACCCCGAAGTTCGCGAATTCGAAGAGACCTGTTTTGAAACGATGGAGGTACGCACCTACGCGGGAAGACAACCATTCTGGAAGGTGCTCACACTACTCAAGCCATCCGCTTACATCATTCAGAATGCAGAAGGCGATAACGACGGGCTCGTGTCCGTAGAATCCGCCAAGTGGCGCGAGGAATTTTTCAAAGGCACTCTAGAGGAAACCGATCACCTCAACGAGATCGGCTGGTGGGATCTGGAACAGGCACTGGCTCGCGAGACCCCGGTGCAATTTCGTGAGCGGATGAACAGTTTTTACCTTAGCGTGGCGAACGAACTGCCGTGAAGGAATGCCCGATGTATTCTCATCTCCACATCCAGCATCCGGTACGGAAATGTGTCGTTGTTGAGAGTGATACTGGATTCTGGATGCTGGATACCGTGCGTGCGAATTGTGTAGGGCCGACCGTTTGGCTTGAGCTGTGTTGTTGCACCGTACGCGACAGCACCACACATCGAGCATCGAGTTCAGCATCCAGCATCCAGCGGCCAGCGGCCAGCATCCAGCATTTTATCCTTGACGCCGAATCCACCAAGTACTAAACAGACTGCCAACCTGCCATTACTCATTACTCATTTCTCATCACGAATCATGAAGGATTACGAAACCATCAGCCTGGCCCGTTTGTGTAACGCATCCACATCCCTTGTTGGCAAAGGCGCAAATCCCGCCACTGGCAAACAGTCACTGCGCGGCTTGCCGTTTCAGATCGGCGGCAAAGACGGCAAATCCAAAAAGGTCTTCATCGGGCTCGGAAAGGGCAAAGGCTGCAAAAACGGATCGGTAATTGTTCCGATAAAGAAGAAAGCAAAGAAGATCCTCTTCGCGCATCGATTGCTCGATTCCGATCTCTTCAACAACGGGCCCATCGGCGTCCCATGCGCGCGGTACGTTTTCAATTTCGCTAATGGCAAAAAGATTAGCATCCCGGTTCGCGAACGATTCGAGATCAGCCTCATCCCGGCATCGTGGGGGCAACTCCCTGTGAATTCGGTCCCTGACCAGGCGGACAGCAAACCCAATCGGCACTCCGGCCCGTGGGGCACGGCAGGGAACCGCCAGACCGAAGTCAATCAGGCATGGCCGAGAGACTACATCCTCTTCTGCTGGAACAATCCTCATCCAGGCGCGGCCATAGAATCCGTCGAGATCATTCCGGAGGGCCCGCGCTTCCTCATCGCCGCGGTCACTCTTTCGCACGTGGACGAGTATCCCTTTAATCGAGAAGGCAAAAAGGAAGTTCAGATCACCGTCACCAGAGAAACCGACGCGGCACGACCGTTCGACCTGGAGGTGGAAGTGGATCGCGGCGTATGCACATTCCCATACCCGCTGCCCGGCGGCGGTGTGGAGGATCATCTCAAGGATGCCCAACTCGGCTGGGGTGAGCCAAAGGCAAACGAAAATAGAAAGAGCTACGTCGAAATCGCAGCCACGCCGACCGCGACCGTCGAAGTAAAAAGTGCCGGTAAATCTCTCGGCAAAGCCAACTGGGGCGATCTGCAGAAAAAGGGAAAGGTCAATGCGAGCGACCGTGTCCAGCTCGAGGTCGTCCACCGAGGCCAGAACTGGGTGCACACTACAGTGGTCGATGACGACACCGGCAAACCGGTCCATTGCCGAGTGGCTTTCCGCTCGCCGGAAGGCATCCCGTTTCAGCCGCACGGGCACCACTCGCATGTGATGTCCGACATGGGAAGCTGGCATCTCGACAACGGCGGCGACGTCCGGCTCGGTCAGATTTCGTATGCGTACATCGACGGCACCTGCCAGGGCTGGCTACCCCGCGGCGATGTCTACGTGGATGTGTCCCGCGGCTTCGAATACACACCCCTCCGTAAACGGGTCCGCATCAAGCCAGGCCAGCGTGAGCTCGAAGTCCGCGTCAAGCGCGTGGCCCACATGAACGAAGACCGTTACTTCAGTGGCGATACCCACGTGCACTTCCTTAGCACCGTTGGTGCGCACCGGGAGGGCCAGGCAGAGGACCTCAACGTGGTTAACCTCCTCCAATCACAATGGGGACACCTCTTCACCGATACTCAGGAATTCACCGGCCGTCCGAGCGTCACCCAGGAGGGCGGCAGCATCGTTTACGCATGCTCCGAAAACCGTCAGCACATCCTCGGACACCTCACCCTCCTCGGCATCAAGAAGCAGATCATGCCGTGGTGCTCTGACGGCCCGAGCGAAGCTGAAATGGGCGGCAACCTTGAAACGACACTTTCGCACTGGGCGGACGAATGCCACGAACAGGGCGGTCTGGTCGTCCTTCCGCACATCCCCACACCCAACTGCGAACCGGCCACACTTGTCGCCACCCATCGTCTGGACGCGGTCGAGTTCCTCATCCACTCGGAATACAACCACGGCGAATGGTACAGATACCTGAACAACGGTTACCGCCTGCCCATCTGCGGGGGCACGGACAAAATGACCAGTGACGTGCCGGTCGGCCTCAGCCGCACCTACGTCCACATTCCTGAGGACGAAGGATTCACCTACGACAACTGGCTCAAGGGCCTGCGCAGTGGCAACACCTTCCAGACCAGCGGTCCGATGATCTGGTTTACCGTCAACGGCGAGCCAATCGGCAGCACACTCAAGCTCACGGGCAACGGAGGCACGGTCGAGGTCGAAGCCCGTGCGCAATCCATCTTCCCCATGCACACGCTGCAGATCGTCCAGCACGGCAAAGTAGTCGCTTCAGCCAATCGAGAAAACGGCGCGAAAAAGATCCAGCTCAAAGCCCGAATCAAAGTCGAAGAAAACACCTGGCTCGCTGCCCGCTGCGGAGGCCCGGGCTACACCACCATCCCTCACTACGATGGCTGGCGCCGCGGCATCCACGCCCATACCAGCCCCATCTACGTCGCGGTCGGTGGCGAATATGAGCTCTTCGATCTCGACAGCGCCACATACATGAAAACCCTCATCGAAGGCGGCCTCACCTATATCGATAACACGGCCCGCCACTACGACCACGGCACCGTCACCCACCACCACGGCGAACACGATCACAAGGAATTCCTCAAGCGCCCCTTCAAAGAAGCGAAGGCGAAATTGCAGGAGCGGTTCGAGAAGCTGGGCATTCCTTTTGATTAGTTCCGGGAGATTTGGAGGAGAGTGATCTGCCGCATTCGTTGTTTCCTTGAATTTGATGGAAGCCTTTTTTGCCTTTCACTCCTCCTCCATCTCCTCCATCTTCGGCGCAGGCGGCACAAGTGTCTTTACCAGACTGCCATCCTTCAATGAAAAGACGTGAAGCCTTCCAGATCGCCCGCCGGCTGCGGCAAGCGCGCCATCCGGGCTCGCAGCAACTGCGTAAAGTTGATCCGCATCACTGAGGATTTCTCGAATCTGTTTCAGCCGATCCGTGTTCCATAAAACACATCGCCCGTCTGCACCGGCACTCAGCGCGCGATTAGTTGCCGGTAAGAGGGCCAACGAATGAACCGCGTACTCACCGTGAGCCTTTTCGGATTTCAACCGATTCAGGCCCCACTTGTCGTTCCCTGTCTGCCTGAGAGCCCATCTCGACAATCGGCCATCCTCCTGTGAAGCAAGAAACTCAGTGCCGCCCGACAGAAACCGTATTCCTCTCACCGCCAGTCTCTGTTGTTGCACACTCGTGACTAGCTCGCCCTTCATGTTCCAGACTCGGAGTACGTTGTCCGCACCACCGGTGATCACAAACTTTCCATCCGGTGACACCGCGGCCGCGTAAACCCGATCTTTGTGCTTCAGAATCTTCAGGATCTCGCCTTCCGCCTGGTCTGTGATGATCGCCGAATGATCCATGCTGACCGTGACGTACTTCTTGCCGCCCGGATGCGGGACAAGATCTTCGACTACATCCACGTGATGCTCACTGCCCCCGATGTATTCGAGATCGCTGGTCTGAAAGATTACCACTTCGCCGATCTCTTTCGGATAGCCGCCCCCGACCATCAGCAGCTTCCCATCCCTGCTGTATCGAAGGCATCGCACGCTGTCCATGAAATCCGGCAAAGAGCCCCGAACCTTCCAGTTCTCCGTTTCGATCAACAGCACCTGTTGATGAATCCCCACCGCCAGCGTCTGGCCATCCGGCGAGAATCTGAGCGACCAGATGGGAGAGGCGCGTTCCGCGGAGAGAGGCGAGGTCAGTATGACGCAATGCGCAATGGGGAACAGGTAATGGAAGATCATTTCACCTCTACATCCGGCTTGCTTCCATCTTCTGCAATCGCATCCAAGACGCTCTCATAGGCCCGAATCACTCCCGACTCGAAATCCTGATACCTGATCTCCTGCGGAAATCGAACGGAGTACTTCACCCGTGAAAACAGAGCAGGCGACAGAATCTCTTCTCGCCCATCTTTCTGGTCCACCCCCTTGATGTGAATCAGGTCGTTCTTCAGCGAAGCATCAAAGCCAAATGCCTTATAACGGTGCTTCCCCTCGATATTGTAGAACTCGGCCGCCAGTTTTTCGGCCCCCGACAGTGTCTTCACCGCGTCAGCCGTGATGTACTGCGGCACTCCGCGCCTCTTCACTGTACGAAAAGAAGAATCGAACTGAATCGGCTGTCTCGTTGAAAGATCGAGCTTCAGTCCCTTGATGTGTCCTGCCAGGATGCCCGTCATCTCGCCTGCCGGAATCACATTCGTCGCCTCTTCCAGCGAAAGGTCTTTGGCGACGAGGTCGAGCTCCAGTCGCGAAAGATTGGAGAACAGATCCTTCACCGCCAGATTGGTTACCTCGATACTGCCGTCGAAGACATGGAGATTGGCATTCCCCTCAAGACTCAGGTCCTTGCCACCGAGTCGAATATTCTTGAGGTCGACATGGGCCACACCCTTTAAGTCCTGCAAAAGCAGCGACTGCAACAGCCGCTGTATCTGCATGCCCTCGACCTTTAAGTTGCCTTCAGCCTTGATGTCATCGGACAGTAGACTGTTCGTCATGATCGGACTGATCTTCAACGAGCCACCATAGAAGAGTTGGTCCACCTCCTCCGTGTATAGCCGGTTTTCCTCGAGCTTGAGCGATAGCCCGAGGTCTTCAAAAAACACGATGCCTGACGTCAGTGTTTCAACCGAGACCTTACCGAACGGCAGCGGCGTTGAAGGCTTCGGCGGGTCCCGTGGCCAGCCCAAGTCAAAAGGAATGCTTGCGTTCAATCCTTCCAGATGCGTCTGCCCGTAGGATGCATCCGCTTCATTGACCTCGAATCGCCCCCAAGTTCGAACTTCGCCGTGGCCTGCCTGAATCTCTGTCTCGATACTCGTATTCCCCGTGAGCTCCAACAGGTTCAAGAGATGCAGCGACTCGCCAAACGATTCGCGCAGATCCGTCAGTAGTTGATCGTTGTTGGAGACATCAATGGACAGCCTGGTCTTGAAGGATGCTCGTTCGCGCTGGTCGCCATCGCGCACCGGCCCTGATATCTGAGACCACAGCTTGCCAACATTCCTCGCCGAGAGCTCTGATACACCGATCTGAAACGCGTCCGACAGCGACAACTTACCCTCCCCAATTTCAAAATGGGAAGGACTGAAGAAGTGTCCCTTCAGACCGAGCCCAACCTTTCGGCTGGTGAAATCAAGAAAGAACAAGTCCCTGTAGGCTGAAAAACTGTCCGCCTTGATGTCTGCATCAAGATCCACCGCGGTCTCGCCGCGCACTTTTGATCTTGAAAGTGTGGCCTTCAGGTCAAGGTTGAGGTTTTCGATTCCTTCAACTCTGTTTTCGTCGATCGGCAGTAATCCGGCCTTCCTCATTTCAAGCAGAAGTGTGACGCCATCAGGCGGTTGCAGGACGGCGAGCTCCTTTCCGATCAACATGCCCGGTCCGGTCTTGAAACTGAGCTTCAACTTTCCACTGGGCGTGTACTCATCCAGAAGCCCGGATACGAACGGCCTGGTCAGCTTGGTTAGCTCAGCAATATCGATGTTCTGCAGTTCAAAGGTCACGGGATTGAGTTGCGTGAAGCCGATGAAATCAGCCAGCGGGATGTCCTTTCCCAAGGTGAAGGAGGCGGCAGGCGGCCCCGTCCGATCGTTTTTCGGTGACTCGCCGAAACGGGCGGCACTTGCTTTGAGGACAGCCGCCACCCCGCTCGGCCAGCGAATACTGGCCTCGCTGATTTGGATGGACTTATTGGACAGCTCGCAATTGATCGAAGTGTGAATCGTTTCTTCTTCGATTGGGATCGCCGCTCCCAAATGAAGACCTGTTAACGAATATTGGATTTCCCGGAAAGAGCGTTCAGACCAGTCAGGTATGCAGGACAACTCGGCTTCCCCTTTCAACGTGAAGGCAACGGGCGAATCGCCGGTCACCTCCCGCAAAGGCTTGATGATGCCTGAGGCCGCTGCACCGGCCGTCGAGACGGTGAGCATGAGTTTAGGAACTCCATCGGCTGGGGCGTTATCTGCGAGCAGCGAGAGCTCCAAACCCCCTTTCGTCTGAAAGGCTTTGAAATCCTGTGGCAGATGTTCACTGACATAGGACTGCAGCTTCCCAATGTCGAGGACCCGCAGGTCCGCCGCTGCGCTCTGAAATGCTCTTCCGGCATTTTGCAGCGATTCTGTCAGCAGCTTGAGGTCGATCCTTTTGGCTTTGGCTTCCAGCCTCACGACTTTGTCCCACTCCAACACGGCCTGCTCCATGTCGATAATCCGGTCAGGGCTCGCATGGACCTTGATGCTGCCGGTATGTGTCTCCTGATCGATATCGATAGACCATGTGCTGTTTATGGAGTAGCGGCCCTCGCCTGCTTCCGTTGCGGAGATGTCCGTCGTTCCCCTGGTGCTCTTGAATGATCGTTTGCCAGAGACCAGGCTCGTGTTTTCACAACTCAGTCGAGTGCTCAGATCGGAGATACGGTATCCACTCTTTCCAAGAACTGTCTGGGCCTTTCCTTTCGCCTGCCAGCGTTTGCTTGAAGCAGAGAACGAAAAATCCTGCTTGTTGAGTGAGAGAACAGGTTTGTCGAAGCTCACTGAAAAAGTCGCCTCAGCCTTTTGTGCTTTGCCTCTAATGATGAGCGGAAAGTCATGAACTTCAGTGACGATGTCCAATCCGCCCTTCAGCTCGAGCATCCTCATCTCAGGAGCAAGTGAGCCGAAAAGCTCCTGAATTCTTGGTACGGAAGCGCCGGACAACTTTGCCGAGCCGCTGGTAAGTGTTTCTAGATCTCTCTTCACACTGCCGGTGAGTACCAGCCGCCCCAATCCTCTCCAATCGAGCATGAACTTTTTCAGAACGAGCTCATCCTCCTTTCCTTCAAAGACGATCTCAGTCTTCAGAGATTCCGGGCCCGTCAATTCGAGGCTGCCTTCGATGACGCAGCGCTCGATCAGGTTCCGAAAAGGAAACGGGCGGTCCGGGGTCACCACCAGGACATCCAGGGGCAAAGAGGTGTTGACGAATTTCAGATGACCGGAGCCGGTCGATGCGACAAGGATCTCTTCGAGCTCTTTGGGCAGAGAGAGCTCTTTGGCATAATCGCCGGGCGCGATATCCGCGAACTGAATCGTGCCTTCTTTGATTTCGTTTAATGTGCTGCTGAGGCTTCCCTGGATTTGCAGGTTCCCGATCGGGGTCTGGATTTCGAATGCTTCGATCTCCAATGCCTCGTTGCTGAAATCCAGCTTCGCCCTGCCGTCGTAGCGACCTTCCGTGTGCAGAAAACTGGACTTGATATCGGCTTTGCTCGACAAGCTTCTCAGGTCGGCCAACCAGTCATTTGAAGTGACTGGAAGGTTCTTCAGGTCCGCATGAATGCTGAGTTCACCCTCCGGAATAAATGCAGGCAGCTTTGTCATGGCGGCCGGCAGGGGCACGGACTGTGCGATTCGTTCGATGGCATCATGTGGAAAGAAATTGGTCAGTGAGATCTGACCGTGAGTGAGCCTCTTGAATTCGCTGATCGTCAGCTCGGCTTCGACCTTTCCGACACCAGGGCAGGCAGCATTGAGGGTGTGAATCTTGAGCGTTTCACCTTCTGCGGCCGGTAAGCACGAAACCGAAATATCGAGCTCACCCATTTTGATCTGCGACTGCAGTTCGGCTTTCCATGAGCCGCCGCGGTATTCGCCTGATTTGGACTGTGTATCCGTTTTTTTCAGATGAATGATCCTGTCCGAATGAATGATTTCCAACTCCGAGGTGTCGAGCCGGATGCCGCTCCACTGAATCCGGCCATCCGGAAGGCTGTACTCAATGTTCCCTTCGAGATTCAATGCGGCCGCCTTGAGCGTTCCAGAATCTGGAATAACCAAAGAACCTTTAACAACGCTCATCGCTGGGTTCATCTTCACCGTCCCGCGATTCAGAAACACATCGAAGAGATTCAGTTCACCGGCGCATGTGCCATAGAGCGCACCGTCTGCCCGTGGCATGTCCAGGCCGGCGAACTGAGCCAGTTCGCGATACTTCGAAAGTACGCATTCGTTCGCAGTTACGCGGACAGCCATCTTGCCATCGGCGATGGCAAGATGGCTGTCCATCCTGAGGCTCTTTCCTTCGGCCACGGCAAATCTGATGTCATCTTCGTGAAGCTCCAACCGGGTCATTAAGTCCGATCTTGCCGCACGTACAGTCGCGGTCATCGTCCCAACCAGGATCTCGTCTTCGGTCTTGGATTCGACCTGAATATCGGTGACCGTAATCTCTCTCGCCTCAGGTAAGCCGATGGTGATCTCGGAATCCGTCACACCAAGTTTCTGAAACATGTGAAGCGCGCCAATCACTCCCAGGGCCGGCAGTGCCTTCAGCTCGGCAGTCTGTTCATCGTCTTGTCCTTCTTTTATTAGATCCGGAAAGGCGAACTGCAGATCGCCCGGCAAACGCTGCACTTGCCACTCGTCATTCAGTTCGAGTGAGATTTCCAAGCCGGTGACCTCGAGATCGCTGATCGACCATTCTCCGCCACTTCGGGCAAGGCGGACCTTCACCTGATCGCACGCTATCGGCGCCGCGCTGCCTCCTGCCTCTGCAGCCACGACACTCGGTTTGAAGACCTTGAATGAAAACGGGATCGACCAGTTCACGCGGTCGTAGTCGACCTGGATACGAAATCGATCGAGAGCATACGATTTGATTCGCTCATCGAATACGCCCCCGTTGATGAGTGCCTTCACCACCAGTATGAGAGCTATCAGCACACCGATCAGGATCGCCACCACTTTGCCTATGCGGCTCAGCAGGCTTTTCTTGGCCTGGGTTTTCTGATCAGTGTTTTCTTTCTCATCCATAACTTTGCCTTGCACTCCTGAGGTCGAGTATCCGCCATCCTTGCCAGAGCATCCATCTGATTCAAGGAATGCGAGACGGGAGGTACACGCTAGGAACCCGGACCAATTACACACCGGAGCAAAAGCTCTCAGATATGCAAGACCCCAATGTTACTGAGCCTGGCCGTGTCAGGGCCGGCATGGAATACGGTGAGACCGATGACTCATGCAACATCATTAAGGACGGTGTCCATATCCGTGCCTTCAACGCGACAGTCATCCACCAGCTCGGTATCGATCACGAACGTTTCACTTATCGCCATCTCGGACTCGGATCATTTCGCCTTCTTGCGTTTCTTCCCTTTGCCCCTGGGTTTCTTGCCCTCAGGTGCCTTGGCCGGAACAAACTCCCCTTCACCATTGATACCCCATTGAAGGTCGGCCTTGAGTTTGGCATTGGCAATACGCGGGTCTCTGTATTTTTCCCCATACTCTTTCAGTTGTGCCGAGAGCGTCTTCACCGTTTCTCGATAGTCCGGATTAAGAAACTGGTTCTTCATTTCATCCGGATCCCTCTTCAGATCGAACAGCCACGGATTGTCACGAGTCGCGTAGACGAGCTTGTACCGATCGGTCACCGCGGCCAGCCAGCCCCTCTCTTCTCCGGTGCCGCGAAGGAATGCGATGTCGTTCCATTCAATGGAGAGATGCGCGGCGGTGAATATGAGAGACGCATCCCGTCCCTCTTCCTGGCCGGACGGCTTAAATCCCATCATCGGCAGAATCGTCGGCATGAAATCTACGCATGAGAGCGCTTCGTGGACGAGGGTTCCCGGTCTCACTTTTCCCGGGGCATAAAGGAGGAATGCTATCTTTGCTGAGCCTTCAAATGGGACACCTTTGTTCTGCCGGTGGTGTTCGCCACGCAGGTCACCGTGATCTGAGGTGAAGACGATCCAGGTTTTCTTGATGAGGCCATTCTTGCGGAGCGAGCCGAGTATCTTGCCCACGTTATCGTCGATGCACTTCACCATCCCATAGTACGCGGCCATGCCATTGAATCTCCCATTCGGCTGGGCCCAGGAAGGCCATGCCTCGAGATTCACATTGAAGGTGCGCGGCTGGTCGTATTTCTGATTTGAAAACATCGTGCTGTACGGCGCACGCACGGTGTCCGGGCCGTGAGGGTCGGGCAGGCTGACCATGTAACAGAAAGATCTGTCTTTATGGGTCTCAATAAACTCGATCGTCTTATCGCAGAGGAAATCCGTGGTGAACGATTTTGTGTCGGCGCCATCCACGCCATAGTTCGGGCCTCTGTCCGTGCGCGCTTTCACCCGCGGCCCGTTGGGTGTGTCTTCGAGCTGCTTCCAGTGGCCGCGATTAAACATGTAACGATTGTCTTCGAATCCGAATTTCCGCTTGGGCGCCCACTGCGGCTTGCCATTGCCATCCAGATGCCACTTGCCCGCGTAGCCAGTGGCATAGCCATTCCGCCGCAACACTTCGGCGAAAGTGATCACATTACCATCGAGGGCGATGTTGTTCGTGTTGACCGGCGTGTTGTGCGGATAGCGTCCCGACATCAGCGCGGCCCTCGAAGGAGAGCAGACTGGTGTCGTCGCATAGAAGCTGGTGCACAGGGCGCCGTTGTCCGCAAGCCAGTCGATGTTGGGTGTCTCCACGACTTCCTTTCCCCACATCAGAGCCTGTTCAGGCGGCAGGTGTTTTCGATAGCAGCCGAGAGTGCGGAAATTGTGCTCGTCGGTTTGGATGATGAGCAGGTTGGGGTCTTCGGCACGGACGGGGTTAAGAAGGAATGTAGAAAAAAGAAGAATGCGGATGCTGAACATTGAAGTAGCCCTGTTGGTATCTAAGTGAATCAAACATTGTGTGCGCCGGGCCTTCGCCACACCTTTCAAATAAAACCCACCACGCACAGGGCCAGTTCCAGTTGTTCCGCGTTGCGGATTTCTCTCAGTTCTGGTCGCTCGGCCCAATCGATGTAGCCCCAGAATAGCCTGTCCTGACCTTCTTGCTGTCGAACGAAGGTGACGAGCCAGTAATTCCTATTGCGATTCATTACACGAATGAATTTCGGCGGAGATGGACAGTCGTACGACAGCGGCTCGGCCTCTTCCGTGGCGACCGCGATATCTCGTGGCATTAGATACCACGGCTCCGTACCACCGTTGCTCTGCTCGCCTTGGATATCGACAACAAAAGCGCATTGGGAGTCGGCGAACTTGGCGGCAAGCCCAATATCTCGAATCGTGCAACTTTCCGGTACTCGCACGGCAACTGAGCTCGGCGATTCATTGGAGACATCCGCCCACTCATCGGCCCAGTTGCATTGAATCTCAGAAGGGCTGTCCGGCAAGACTCGATAGACGGCTTGTCTTTCAGCCACCTGGCTCGGGTATTTCGCATAAACAAAGAAAGGCGTGGCACACAGAGCGGTCTCGAATGACGTCACCCGCTGCCAGTTCCTGAAATCATCCGACTGATACACATAGGTCCCGGCATCCGTGCAAACGCCCAGAATCGCCTCCAAATCATAGTGATGGAGATACAACGAGTGAACGGTTCCCGCCTGGATGCTGACAGGATCGGCCTCCTGCCAGGTCACGCAGTCTTTTGATAGGACGTGACGGATGCTTGCAGGCTCGGAGGCGTCCACGAAAAAAACATTCATCTGAGAATTGAAGTGAAGCATCGCGCAAGCGGTGACCTGCTCGCCGAGCGGGAAACCAGAATGGATGGCTGCGTCCGCGCCTGGGACATTCCTTGGCTGCGGAATCCTGAGGTCGAGACCGAATCGGTCTGCGAGGTAACGCGCGCTGTATGCCTTTTCGATAGTGGACATTTCCTCAAAGGGCTTGAGGCCCGGTACAATCCTTCGATATGGATGCCAGCGTGCCAGAAGCGCCTGTCTTGTCGTTGGGTCGGCAACATTGGTGGAACCGCTGTGCCCCATTAGCTGCTGGAAGAGCAGGACGTCCCCCGGCTCCGCGAGGAACTCTTTGGCCGGGCCGGAGAACTCAATTGGGCTGGCAAAGCCCTTGGCACATTGGCAATGCCGGGCCAACGCTTCTCGATATCGCAGAACAGAGCCTTCAAAATAGACGAAAGCGCCGCCGCCCGATCGAACGCGAGTCAGAAAAGTAAAAGAACCAACAGCCCATCCATTCGGCATGATCCCCGGATAGCTGTCGTCCACATGTGCTCTGAATTCCCGCCTCTCTCCGTCCGGGTCGTAGACCCGAGGCATTTCACTGCCGCTTCGGATGCGATGGTGTGGATACTCCGGCCCGAACAATTCTGCTATAGCGTCGTGCATCCGTTCGGTCTGGCAGGCGTTGACAATCTCTCCGCCGACGTTCTTGAAACCGGGCAGACCGGGAGTACCGTCCTGGTTGCCCCGTTCAAGCCACTCGACAGCCGGTTCATATTTTTCTGGTGGGACGGCATTGCGGACGACCACATAACCGCGTTTGAGAAAGTGTTCGTGGTCTTTGGGCGTCAGGACTGTTTCAGTTGCCATGGCAGGATCTTTCAGTGAGACAGGTTGACAGGGGCATTCCTTTATATTGTCTCTCCCGAAACGCAAAAGTGAATTCGCAGAATTCTCATGAACAGCGGAACGAATACCGGACAATCGAAGGGATGGAAAACATGGCTCCACGAGACCATGAACTGCGGGACCGTAGAGCTCACGGTTGGCGGTCTGATCGTGATATCTGTGTCGCTTACGTTCGTGGAGATGTCCATGAGTCCGGCCGCGAAGAGCTACAAGCTCGTGGAAGATCTGAATCACCTGCTGACGATTATCTTTGCCATTGAGCTCTCCCTTCGCGGGATTGCCGCGCCATCGAAGAAAGAGTATTTGCGGACCTATTGGATCGATATCCTCTCGGTGCTTCCGCTGCTCAGGATGTTCCGAATCTTCCGGGCCCTGCGCCTGCTGCGGTTGCTGAGGATCTTCCGTCTGATGGGCATCTTCACCCGATACGTGAGCTACTTCCCTTACGTTCTGCGGAGGGGCGCGCTCGAGTACATCATCGTGCTAGGTCTCATCTTGATAGCGATTCTGTTCGGCAGCGCGACGATGCTCGCATTCGAAAGGGAAGCGAATGAGCAATTGGATTCTCTTACCGAGACCTTCTGGTTTAGTATCTACTCTCTGTTTGCGGGCGAACCCATTCCGAACATGCCAAAGACCGATGGGGGCAAATTCGCTTCCATCTTTGTGATGTTCCTGGGGATGACTTTTTTCGCAATGCTTACCGGAACGGTTTCAGCATATATGATCGAACGTATCCAGGGTGGAGGACGCACAGTGAATCTGATCAAGCTCGAAAACCACATCATCATCTGCGGCTGGAGTCGTAAGGCCGAAATCATCATCAATGAATATCAGAGTGCTCACAGGAATTCGGACATCGTGGTGATCACTCTGGAGGAGGAGGGGGAGCTTCAGATGACCGATCCGTCGGTCGCCAACAAGGTCACTTTTCTGCACGATGATTTCACCAAAGTCTCGGTCCTTGAGAGGGCCGGCATCAGCAAAGCCAGCACGTGCATTATTCTCTGCGATCGTAGCCACAATCGAAGCGAACAGGATGCGGACGCCCGGACCATTCTCGCCGCCCTGACCGCGGAAAAACTGAACCCGGAGATCTACACATGCGCCGAGCTCATCAATCGAGAGTTCGGTTCGCACCTTGAAATGGGGCAGGTGAACGATTACGTCATCGCGGACGAGCAGAGCGCCTTTCTCCTCGCGCAGGCCGCTCTGAACCGCGGCCTCGTGCACGTGGTCTCGGAACTTCTGACACACGAACGGGGCAATCAGTTTTACACTCTCGACCTGCCAGATGACTGGGCGGGCAAAAGCTTTCTCGATCTTTTCATTCACATTAAGAAAGAGAAGAATGCCATCCTGCTGGCCGTGCAGTCGCCGGATGGCTCCTCCCAGGTGAACCCGACGGACTATGAGTTCAAGGAAGGAGATGTGGCAGTGGTGATCGCCAGCGAGAGTGTCGAGTTGTGAAAGCACTAAACCGAAAGGGGTAAATAAGGCCGTTTCGAATGCCCCCTTTAATGCCTGCTCGAACGATCATGGCGTACTCCTTCTGCAAGTAATTCTGCTTGCAAGTAAATCTACTTGCAGGCCTCAGGAGGCGTTTTCCTGAAACCAGCACTCCGCCATCAACTGCGCCAACCGGTAATCCGCCTCAGTTGTAATCTTGATGTTGTCATAGGCGCCTTCGACAAGCGCGACGGGCAGGCCAGCCATCTCGAAGAGCTGTGCGTCATCGGTCACCTGCCAAGCCTCTTCACTGGCGCGGCGAGAGATTTCCAGATACTGCACACGTGGAAAGATCTGGGGGGTCTGCGCGCACCAGAGACCCGAACGCGGGATAGTTGCGTCTATGAGTCCAGGCCTTTCATGGCCAGCGTCAGCGCTTAACCTTTTGACTGTTTCCTTCATAGGCGCCGCAAGAATGGCGGCTCCGACAGAGAAGGCAGCGCGAACAGTTGTTTCAACCGCTTCTGCGCGAACGAATGGGCGCACGCCGTCGTGAATGGCGACCCAATCGCAAGTTTCGTTAAGGGCCTCGACGCCGATTCGGACTGAATCCTGTCGCTCGGCACCACCGGGAATGATTTGTGAAACCTTCTTCGCTTTGAGTTCTTCACCCCATTTCTGCAAAACTTCATCTCGGTCTTTCTCATTGACGACAACGATTATCTCGCAGACGAAGTCGAGCCGTGCAAAAGCATCGAGGGTGCGCAACAGCACAGGCTGCCCCCCAAGGTCAAGGTAGGGCTTTCGTTGTCCGAGCCGCAGACGACTGCTTTCGCCGGCTGCGGTCAAGACGACGCCGAGGTTGAGTTTAAGAGGCTGTTCTGAAGGCAAGATTCAGGATTCCTATCCGCTACACCGTCTGCTTTGGCAGCGTGAAGTGAAACGTTGAGCCTTCGCCGACGATTGAATCTAACCAGATGATGCCGCCGTGTCGTTCCACAATCTTTTTGCAGATGGCCAGGCCGATCCCGTTGCCGGGATACTCCTGGCGGGTGTGGAGGCGTTCGAAAATGCCGAAGATGCGGCTCTTGAACTTTTCTTCAATGCCGATGCCATTGTCGCGCACGTAGAATTCCCATGTGGCCGCACCAGCCTTGACGCCTACATGAATCTCGGGCGTCCGCTCCTCCCGGTATTTGATGGCGTTGCTGATGAGATTCTGAAGGAGTTGTTGGAGTTGCGTGGTGTCTGCCACCACGGTGGGCATTTCGTCATGGGTGACTTTGGCACCGCTCTCCTCGATAGCGACCCGAAGGGAGGCCAGCGCACGTCTCAAGATTTCTGAAGTGTCAGCTGGCTCGAGTGGCTTGCCTTTCGTCTCGACCCGCGAAAGACGCAGAAGGTCCTGAATAAGAGCGCGCATTCGAACGGCACCATCCGTCGCCATATCGACGTACATCTGAGATTTTTCGTCCAGGTCGTCGCCGATTCGGTTCTTCAGCAGATCGAGGTAGCTTGAGACTGCACGGAGCGGCTCCTGCAAATCGTGGGAGATGACATACGCGAACTCCTTCAACATTTGGTTCGATTCGGCCAGTTTTTGCGCGGTTTCTCTGAGTGCTTCCTGCGCGCGCTGGCGTTCAGTGACATCCAGAAAAAAGCCTTGAATGCCAACGATTCGGTTCTGCGAGTCATAGATAGGAGTTTTCAGAACCTGGATAGCGATTCGTCTGCCATCAGGGCGTTCCCATTCCTCGATATCCTCGAAGTGTTTGCCAGTCTGCATCACTCGCAGGTCGTCACCGATGTATTTTTCGGCGAGGTCCGGGGGCGAAAAATCCAGGTCGGTCTTGCCAAGAATCTCTTCGAGAGGAAATCCCAAAGACTCGCACAGCCTGTCATTCGCAAAAGTGAACCGGCCGGTCAAGTTTTTTCGGAACACCTGCATCGGCAGGGTCTCAACCATCGAGTGGTAGAGGGCCTCGGAATCCTTCAGCGCAATTTCAGCATTCACTCTTTCGGTGATATCGCGCATCTGTACAAGGAAGGACGGCTGGCCTTCCCAATCGAATTCAGAAACGCTCAGTTCCACTTGCACGGTCTCACCTTCTTCCCTCTCGATCTCAATCCGATGGGTGCCTTCCGTGTCCAGAGCAAACTGAAAAGGGTGATCGATCAGCTCTTCCCTCTGCCTGCCGAAGAGAGACCAGGCCGAAGCGTTGCAATAACGAACCGTTTCACTCTTATCGACGACCACGATCCCATCCCTTGAGTTACGGATGATGCTGCGAACGCGGCCTTCGCTGGCCTGAAGCTCCCGCGCGAACCTGGAAAGATCCGCAAGCCCTTCCTGCCGGGCCATGGCATGCAAGACGGCCCGCTCGAATGAAGTGGCCTCCAGGTGTTCCAGCAAAACGACATCCTGTGCTCCCGCGCTGAGCACCCGCCTGGTCAGTTCCGGCTCGTCCTCATCCATGATGACAAGAACCGGAATCTGGGGAACTTTCGTCAGCAGCTCAAAAAGCGTTTTCCTGACCCCTTTTGCATCCGGCAGTGTAAGAGACAGGAGGATGAGATCGGCAGCTTCTTTTGACAGCTCATCGAGGCATTTCTCGAATGTCTCAACAATCGTAATCTCGCATTCAAGAGCGGGGCACAATTCCAGACGCTCTGCGATTGCCCGGGCATTCTCCCGGCGGCCCTCAACGATGAGCGTGCGATAGATCTGATCAGACATGGCGGACGATTGAGGAAGGCAATTCAGTTTGAGACCTCATTCCCCATTGGAATGAGCCTAACGCAGGTTTCAAGAATCGCTCAGTCCAGGTGGTAGTTTCGTTTCTTCTATCGAATGGGGCTGAGTTGTAAAGGGCAAATCGAAGAACAGGCGTTTACCTGACTGGTATCTCGCGTGAAAAGACTGATATCAAGGATCTGAAAGAATCTATCCATCCGGGTGAATACAATCTGGTCGAATGGGGTGTAGGCTCCGCAGAGCGAAGAAAGTGTTCGCAAAGCTCAGTTCAATGGAGTGCTGCTGTGCGTCATACCGTGAGCGTTTACAACCCCTGTGGCAGGAAATACGGGACCATTCAGCGCCAGACCGATCCCACGAAGAACGGCTCACTGAAGATCTGTTTTCGTCTCGATGCAGGAAACAAAGGATCCGACCTGCCAGTTATGAGGGCGCGGTGACCTGCTTGGTCATTGTGCGGTCCGAATGAGTGAAACTTTCTTGTCCTTCATGTGTTTATAGAGTCATCAGCCCTGTTACGGAGAGTCGTCTGTGAATGAAGATCTCTCGGATGAGCAACTGATGCTGATGTTTCGGTACGGAAATCGGTCGGCCTTCGAACTGCTGTTCGAAAAGCATCGCGGCCCGGTCTACCGTTTCGCCCTGCGGATGCTGGGTGAACGGGCTGCTGCCGAAGATGCCTGCCAGGACACGTTCCTGAAGGTCGTTTCTTCGTCCGGCGGGTACGAGCCGACCGCTAAATTCCGGACCTGGCTCTATACCATCGCCAGAAACGTCTGCCTTAATGAACTGCGAAAGCCGTCACTTGTTCGTTTTCAGACCTTGCATGAGATCGAAAGTACCGGCGAAGGTGACCCAAGTCATATCGCTTCATCTGCCGAACTTCTGGATCACCTGGACCAGGCCATTGCCAGGCTCCCTGATGCATGGCGTGAGATCTTTCTCCTTCGCTCGTCGCATCGGATGAGCTATGAAGAAATCGCCGCAATAACTCAAGTGCCTCTCGGTACGGTTAAAACAAATCTCCACCGCGCCAGGCTTCGGCTGGCCGAAGCAATGCAGCACCTCTACGGAGACCCGTCATGACCTGTGAGACGTGCAAGAACCTGTTGAGCGAGTTCGACTCCAAGGAACTTGAGGAGAACATATCCCATCAAGTGCAGGGACATCTCGAAAGTTGCCCAGCGTGCACCGTCCTGCTCTCCGCCCTGAAACAGACAGACAGCCTGTTGGCAAAGCTAAACGATGAGGAAACGCCTCGCTCGCTCTGCCTTCGCATCCTGAACGAGGTGGTCGACGAAAAAGGTCTGGAGTCCACCGACCTGCCGGACATCATGACGCCAGAACAATTGGCCCGCTTCCTGAGGCTGCCGCTCCAGAAGCTGGAAACAGAGAATCTTCCCGCCTTCGAGATCGGAGGCGAAGTTCGATACCGAAGAGACCGTGTGCTCAGATGGATCGAAGATCGGGAACGAGATTACGAAAGACGGATGATCACCGCCCAATTCGCCGCATCGTAGCCACAAGCATCCTGCTTGTGGCCACCGTTTCGAAACGCCCAAAGGAGAACCACCATGAAACCCGACGAATCCCGAAAATCCGAGCTCATCCGCTTCTGGCGACAACTCGGCCTCTTGCTTTCCTCAGGCGTTCCTCTCCTTGGCGCCCTGAAAGTCATCGGCTCTGAACTGACGCTGCCTGAACTTAAGGAAGCCATCAACAAGATTCACGAAATGGTCCGATCCGGCAAAACTCTGAGCGCTGGTACGGAGAGCATGCCGGCCGTGTTCTCCGCGGGTGTCGTCACTCTTGTCGGAGCCGGCGAAGCAGGAGGCGTGCTGGATGTGATTGCCGAGCGCATCGCCAAGGGGCTGGAAAGCGGAGCCCTGGACGCTGCAGGCTCTCAGGATATCAGCCAGGCCGAAGCTGCCGCGTCCGATTCCGGGAACTCCGGCGAAGACATCCTGGAGCTCGTGAGCCGCATCATCCTGGATGCCGTCGAAGCCAGGGCGAGCGACATCCATATTGAGCCGACCGCCGGCGGCGGGCACGTACGCCTGCGGGTCGACGGCGTCATGCAAACCCCTGAATCCTTTGGCGAAGACACCTACGATGCCGTCGTTTCCCGATTGATGATCATGGCGAATGTCGATGTAACTGAGAAACGGCGGCCGCAGGACGGGCGAATCAAACTGAACCTGAAGGGAAAAGAGCTGGACCTCCGTTGCAGCTTTATGCGCTTCCTCGTTGATGGTCGAAACAATCGCAATTATTCGGTCGTCATGCGCATTCTCGACCGGCAAGCAGTGGTCCTGGATATAGAAAAGATCGGTATATCGCCTGATGCCCTGGCCTCGCTCAAGGAATGGACCGGCCGCCCCAACGGCATTCATATCGTCACAGGCCCAACCGGAAGCGGCAAAACAACGCTGCTGTACGGCCTTCTACGACAGACATGTAAACCTTCCATAAAAGCTTTGAGCATTGAGAATCCCGTCGAATACCTCATCCCGGGCGTCCTGCAGGCTGAAGTGCAGGACAACATCGGTGCAACGTTTCCGAGGCTGTTCAGATCGCAACTCCGTCAGGACCCTGATGTCATCCTGATCGGCGAGATCCGAGATCGTGAGACGGCCATCATCTGCGTTCAGGCAGCACTTACAGGCCACCTGATCCTGACTTCGCTTCACACAAGCAATGCCACCGAAGTTCCGAGAAGGCTGGTTGACATCGGTGTCGAGCCCTGGCTGGTCCTTGATTCCCTGGGCGGCTCGGCTTCGCTACGGCTGGTCCGCAAAGTCTGCCCGTCCTGCGCCGGGCCCTGTGAAACCGAATCACTCGGCGCCCTGACCGGACTATCGGACGAAGCTGACCTCCGCTCGGCGACTTTTGTGGAGGGCAGGGGCTGCAGCGAGTGCCGAGGATCGGGGTACCGAGGACGAACAGCCATCGTGGAAATCATGCCCGACACTCAAAACGTTCGAGACCTCATCGGCAAGAATGTCGAACCCGACGAGCTCAGGGAAGCCGCCATAGCGGCCGGAATGGTGACCATGCGCCACGATGGGTGCCGCAAGGCCGCCCAGGGCATCACGACTGTCGAAGAGGTCTTAAGGGTTACACAAGGGATGAAATGAAATCGGTTCCGTCTTCTGGCTTCTCATTCAGATGACAATTCAGACCGCTTGCCCGGAGTCGCATCTGCCGGCCGTAGGGCAGTGCCTCGCCGCCATGGCCACATTTTTGACCGGACCGTTTGTATGAGCTATACGTGTGGGCTGCCCCGGCATCTGATAATGCTAATCCGTGATCATCACTTTGCCTTGCCTGAAACCACCGGGATGAATTCCAGGCCGGTAGACTGCGAAGCATTTTTGCCGGGTACCCAATAACGGGTTTCTTCCGCCTGGACCGAGACGCGCACAACCCACTTCAGCGGAACCTGAATTCCTAGCCCCAAGTCAAGAATTGAGAATCAAGAAAAGGAATCCACACATGGACAGACCATCTCTTCGATTGACGCGATATCTCCCCGCACGCAGCTTCGCGACCCTCATGCTCGTGGCACTTGCCGTCGTTCTGGCTCCATCCGGGGTCCACGGGGCCGAGCGGCGTACTATCGAGGCCGAGGAATTCCAGGGCCTCAAACGGTATCCCTACTTCCGAGACCGCGAGCCCGGTTGGTACGCGCTCGAGGGGACCTGTCGCAGCTACGGCGCACCGGGCAAGGGCTACTTTGCCATGATCCACGAAGGCGCCAAGAACCGGGTCGCTACGAAGACGCTGACGAAACCCCTCCCCGCAGGGGAATACCAGGTCTTTATCTCCAGTTGTGGCCTCTACTGGGCAGACAAATCCAATATTGTGGCCGTCCGGATGGGGGGCGCTGAAAGCCGGATCGAGTGGGACAAGAAACTGAAAAAGAACAAGTTTCGCTGGTTCAAAGGCACCAACCTCACCCTGAAGCAACCCGCAACGAAGATCGAGCTGGAAGCCGTCCAGTTCGGAGGAAAGGGATACGCCCATATCTATGAGCCGAGCACGCGCACGATTCCGGTGGACCAAATCTACGTGACCTCGGACCTCACTGAGAAGACCGGCCCATCCATCCAGGGATACCACGTCATCACATCGGGCCGTGATGAAGCCGCCCAGGTCATTGCCAAGTACGACAAGTCCGTCTATCGGAACGTCGACGTTCACGGCACCCCCGCAGCAGAGAACGAGCCACAGTTCACGCCGGTCGCTCTACAGGCTTTCGACGGTCGGAAGAACCTCTGGCCCAATTCGTCCTTCGAAGGTGGCGGCAGCGATGGCTGGGCAACCAACAGCGGAGCGGCCAGGGGCACATATATCTTCTCTGAGCGGGACCACATCCGAGAGACACCATTCCACGGCGCGTACTGCATGCGCTTCCCGGGGAACCTGCCCCACTTCAGCCGCGTGGTGATGGTAGTAGAGAAGGGCAGGTACACGCTTTCTGCGTATGCCCGGGGTAAGAAGGCCGGCGGAAAACTTGGTGTCTCGATCCTGCCGATCGGCGCCAAGCGTAAGATCGGCAAAGCAGTCATCAGCGCCAAGGCAGCGCTCTCGACCAAGTGGCAGCGTCTGAGTGCCACGGGAGAGCTGGAGGCCGGCCCGGTGATACTCGGTGTGTACGGCGCTTGTGATCTGGATGCGCTGCAATTGGAGAAGGGCGCGGCGGCCACGGCCTATGCGCCACGGGCGACCATTGAGGCCGGCCTGGCCACGCCCTATCTGGGCCACATCATGTACTCGGACCGCCCCGTCACTCTCACCGCGTGGGCCAGCAACTCGGGAGCGCAAAACGCAGAGGCAAAGCTGCGCTATCGGATCGTCGATGTGCGGGAACGACTCGTGGCCGACGCTTCGGTTACCATCCCCGTCCCCGCCGGCCAGACCGTCTCCCGGCCCGTAATTATTGAGCCTCAACTGCGCGGCCTCTTCAGCGCGGTTTACAGTGCCCACGGGGGACTGGACTCGCAGAAACCCGTCGCCGAAGGCGAGCTCGTCTATTCGGTGTTGCCTCCCATTCCGAAGGAAATGCCGCGCCACGCGGTGGCGTCGAACATGGACAATGTAGAAGCCGTGCAAGAGCTCATGGCGCGTATGGGTCACAAGTGGCAGCTCTACTGCAAGCTCTACATCGATAAGCCCGGGAGGCTCTGTCCCAAGCCAGGCGAATTCAAGTGGGAGGAAGCGCGCAATACCCTCACGATGGCCGGGAAGTATGGGATGCGCACCATGCCGGCCCTTTGGCCGGGCCATCTCCCAACCCATCTCAAAGACCCGTACCTGAGCTCGGTCGAGTCCTATGCCGACAAGCGGTCCATCACCCGGCAGATAAAGCATGTAATCCCCGGCTTCCCCGACCTGAAAAAATGGAAGGAATACTGCAAGGAGGTGGCCCTCAATCTGGGTGACAAAGTCCAGTGGTGGACCATTGACGACGAGACTGAGATGTACTACAGCCCAGCGGAGTTTGCCCGGATCACCAAAGCCACGGTGGAGGGATTCGCCGCGTCCGGCAAGCCGATGAAGGTCACCCATTCGTGTATGGGTGACTACACCGAAGAGATGCTGGCCGAACTTGGTGACGAGGTCCAACTCGGCGGCTTCGGTTCCAGCAGCTACAACTACGAATACTGGGACGCCCGCAAGGTCCAGTACCTGCAGAAGCGGTACGGCCTGCCCTGGAGCTGTATCGGCGTGGGCTCCTCTCGAATGCCGCAGTTCCAGCACTCTATTCCCGGTTACAGCAGTCTCTATAACTTGACCGCCCGCACTGCCCGGGAGATGGTCTTTCTGACCCTGGTGCAGGACGCGCGGGTCATCGGCCACTACACCGGGCGCATGTGGATGCGCGGCTCTCTGATAAACACCGATTATCCGCTCATGGATTACGACGGCACGCCGCTCTCGCACGGCTTCACCTATAGCTGTATCCCTCTCCTGCTGGCGAACGCCGAGCCGGTCGAAGACATCTACCTTGATAAACTGCGCACGGTGATCATCGTCTTCCGCCAGAACGGCCAGCTCGGCGCCTGCACCTGGGCTAACAACTTCCACGGCCTGGATATTCACTGGAAGACCGAACCGCGCCAGTGGAAGGACTTCACCCTCCCCGGCGCAGCCGGCAAGGTCCAGGTGGCGGGGATGTACGGCAACCCGCGCCCGGATGCGAAGACCACAGGTGGAAACGTGGTCTTTGATCTGAACGAGGAACCGACCTTCATCTTCAATCAAGATCTCGGGGACGCAGCGTTTCTCGATATGCTGCGCAACGCCACGGCCGCACCTCGCCCCCTCGATCTGAAACTGGCATTCGTGCCGAACGGCCAAGGAGGAGTTGACCTTGGCGTGCGCGCAACCAATACCACTCAGAAAGCCCTCACGGGCCTGAAGCTTGATGCCAATTTCCCACCAAATCGCATGGTCAGCCGCACCCGATGGATGCTGCCTGAATCGGATGGCACCATCGGTGACATTGCCGCTGGGGCAACCACATGGGGCCGCATTCGGACGACCGCGGAAGTAGCTTTCCCCATCGAGAACGCAACCTTCATGGCCTGGGTGACCGATGCCACCGGCAAGGAGCATCCCATCTACGATACCTGCTGGATGA
Source organism: Planctomycetota bacterium (assembly GCA_030740295.1). The sequence goes on along the minus strand of JASLXP010001100.1, from coordinate 21,319 downwards.
CGGTGGCGCCGCGGCTCCAGCCCAAACTCGACGGAGTTCTCTCGGAATGGGACGCGGTCCATCCGGCGTGGATGCACTACACCTACAGTTGGGGACGCTTCGGTCGACATATTGTGCAGTTCGAGAAGAACGGAGAGCACTTCAAATACTGCTGGCGCACGGATGCACGAGCCGCCATCTACAGCGCCTGGGACGACCAGAACCTCTACCTGGCCATTCGGTGTGAAGACGACGACCTTGTCGCCTCCGGCGCAGACGGTGACCGCCTCGAGATAAAGCTGAACCCCGCGGCAGGTGAAGTGGAAGGGACCAAGACCTACGCGTTCGAGTGGCAAAAGGGCAAGTTTGCAGGTCCTGACGGCATCCGTTCAGTAACGACGCGCCGGAAGACGAAGAGCTACCACGTCAAGGACCAGAACATCACCGTCTGGACTACCGAGATGGCAATTCCTCTCGACGGTCTGAACGCTCGGCCCGGCTCGGCCGCGGGCTTCGACGTGCTCTGGCACGACGCCGACGCTGACGGCAAGGAGACCGTCACCGGTACCTGGCGCTGGGCAGGCCGGAGCACGAGCCTGGGCACCCTCTTTTTCGGCCAGTAGCTCCTGGTAGGCCGAGACGAGGGCAATCTTACGGATCTCTATGACAGTTTTCAGGGGCAAAGCCCCGGCCGTTTGCCTGGCCCAGCCCAACGGGCTGGTATTTCGGGCAGACCATCCTTAGGGGCAACGCCCCGGTCATTTGCCCCAATCGTCCTTCGCTGGAACTTCACTATGCCAGATATCCCCCTCCGTATAGGACTCATCGGAGTCGAACATAGAGCTCGGATGGCCAGCAACTGGCACGATGACCCACGCGCGCAGATCGTGGCCGGATGCGATATCGACGACGAGTTCCTCGGCCGCTTCCAGGAGAAGCACAAAGACACCTTCACGTGCAACGACTACCGCGACCTCGTGGCCCGGGACGATGTCGACGCTGTGGGCGTATTCACGCGCGACAACCTGCACGCGGAGCACGCGGTCGCCGCGCTTGAAGCCGGCAAGCACGTGTTCTGCGAGAAGCCCATGGCCATCCACACCGAAGATTGCGACCGCATGCTCGAGGCCTGGCGACAATCGGGCACGCGATTCATGGTCGGCATGAACATGCGATATATGGACAACTTCATCGCGCTCAAGGACGTTATCGATTCGGGCCAGATCGGAGAGGTGAAGGCCGTGTGGGTTCGCCATTTCGTTGGTTTTGGCGGGTTCGCCTACTTCCACGACTACCGCGCCAACAGCAAGGGCTCGACTGGGCTCCTGCTTCAGAAAGCCAGCCACGACTTCGACATGATCCACTTCCTCACCGGACGGTACACGAAGCGAGTAACCGGAATGGGCTCACTCGATTTCTTCGGCGGCGACAAGCCGAACGACCTGGTCTGCGAAGACTGCGACGAGAAGGACACCTGCACCGAGTTCAGCACGCGCGAAAAGAAGAGCATGTGCTGCTTTCGGCAGGAGGTGGACGTTGAGGATCACAGCATGGTGCTCCTGGACCTGGGCAGCGTGCGCGCTGCTTACGTCCAGTGCCATTACGCGACCGAGACGAATCGGAACTACCTGCTCATCGGCACCAAAGGCAAGGCCGAACTGACGGGCAACGAGATCAAGGTCACGACGCAGCGCGTCAACAAGACCAAGGCGCGGTCCGACTCGCACTTCGCCACCGCAACCATTCAGGTCGGAGCGGTGCAAGGTGGACACGGCGGCGCGGACCCGCGCATCTGCCGGCAGTTCCTCGACCATGTGCTCGACAACGCTCCGACTGTCGCCACGCCCCGGGACGGGCGCATGGCCGTAGCGGTCGGCTGCGCGGCGACCCACTCGATCCGCAACGGAAACGTGCCGATCGACATCACGCCGTGTCCAGAATTGACAACATCATCAGACATTCCATGAAAAGCCGACGGCTGCGGCTCATGGCATTTCCTCCATGCACAAATGGGATGGCGCGGTCGCGCAGTGCATGCCTCCGCATCAGCAGACCTGTGGCCTTCGCGGGGTCAAGGCTTGGCATGCTCGTTGACCTCCAGTCGGATGCAGTCGTATTGGAGCGCGACGTAGGGGTAGCTGGCAGGAGGTCGCCCGCGGAAGGTGAACGTGGCCGCCAGTGTCATCTCGAGAACGTTGCGTCCTGGTTTGAGGAGTGTCGCGTCGAATTCGACGAGTTGTTCGCGGTATCGTCCCTGTGTGCCGCCGCGCGCGGTCGAGCTGTCGTGTCCCCTGAACTGGCACGTGCCGATGTCCGCGGCGTTGAGTTTGAGCGTAGCACCGACCCATGCGTCCGGGCTGCGCTTGTGGAGGTCCATGCCTGCCGCGCCGACGCGGAGGTACGCTTTGCCTGAGTACGCCTGACCGCAGTCAAATACGATCTTCCACGTGGGCAGGTGCCACTTGCCGTTCTTATAGTGTGGAACATGTACGTAGTTCCAGTCCGTGCGCTCGCGGCTCCTGCCGATCTCGAACGTCACATCGTTGGGGAAGTCTGTCGGGTACTTGAGCCATCGTCCGTACTGCCGCTGCTCGCCACCGCGCCGGAACTCCTGGGACGTGCGGTCCGGTACACCGACCTGCCAGAGGATCTTGCCGCGCACGTCTGGCTTCCATGTCAGCGTGCCCACCTTGGTCGTGCCGCCAGTGGCGACCTTTACGCCATCACGGCGGAGTTCGCCCATCTGGCTGTCGTTGAGCGCGTAGAGCGAATACGTGCCCGGCCTGGCCCTGCCGATCTCGAAAGAGCCATCGCCCTGGACCCAACTCCAGAAGATGAAGCCGCGGCCTTGTTGCTGCCACTCGGGGATGCGGCCACCCGGCGGCTGCGCCAGGATGATGAGCGACCCGGCGGGGTCCGTACCGTCAGTGATCGCGAGTTTGCCTCGTACAGTGCCGCGCGTGATGGGATAAAGGGGGTGCTTGAGCCATTTGCAGGGCCATTGCGCGAGGTACTGGTCCGCCTGCCTCTTGGCGTTGGCCCACAGCTCCTCGTTGTTCGCCGCGGTATTGATGTACACGAGCCACGGCCCCCCCAGCTTCGCCCAGCCGTGATCCTCTGGCGTCAGCACGGGTGTCGTGGAGCCGAAGTGCGACGCGCTGAAGTGGCGCAGGAGGATCCCGTAGTGCGCAGTCAGTTCCTGGCTGTACGGTCCGCCATTCAGGTGCTCGCCGTTGCCCTGGATAATCCACGCGCCGAATCCGTTGCCCATGATGCCGTGAAGCCGGTGCCGGTCCATGCGCACGGCCATGTCGTATTTCGAGTAGATGCGGCCGTCCTTCAGCCGGTAGGTCGCGTCCATGATCTTCTTGGACTGCTTCAGCATCTCTTCGGTCACGAGCAGGTGCTGGCGCGTATCGCTTACGGCTGTATGCGTGAAGACCTGCGTATTCATGCGCAGGCAGAGGTTGCACTGGCCGAGGGCAAACGCGTTGGCGTCCAGCTTGACCCGGCTTTCCTTCGGCCGGCGTGGATGCCAGCCGGCCACGTAGCTTGCCACTTTGTGCTTGTCGTAACGGAGGATGATGTAGTTGTAGAACCCGCTGACCCCGGCGCGCATGACGTAGTGGACGTCGAAGACGAACGGGTAGTCGTCGTTGTCCTGATGAAAGGACAGATCGACCGTGTCGGGCGTGCGCAAATGCACTTGGAACTTGTCGATTTTTGGGATGCTGTAGCCGGACTGGGGGTGGCGTTGAATGTAGCCTTTTCCCCGGCCCCGGCGGTCCGGCGCCATGAGCAGCTCGATGCCGTTCTTCTTGATCGACAGAAGAGTCGCGTCGGCCTTTCGCACGACTACGGAGACCAGGCCGTTGTCCATGCGGACCGTGTCGTCGCGATCGCGGAGTTTCACATCGGCAGAAGTGTCACCCATAAACGATACGGCGAGTATGAAGGCCGCGGCCTGCGGTCTGATGCGAGTGTTGGGCGAGTCGGACACGTGGCATTTTCCTCAGGTTCGCAGAATCAGCCTTCGGGAATGCCCGCGTGCATTGGCAGGAATGCCACCCCATCGCTCCCCGCCACACGGCTGATGACCTGCGCGAACGCATCCAAGTTTCCCGAGGGCAGGCCGGTTCCTTATCATAATGAGTCGCGCGTCTGCCCGACTGGCTGGCCGGGCAGACGCGCTGTCTGAGACGGGTCAGGAGTTCTTGAAGAATTCCTGGGAGCCTTCGGGGTCTGGCTTGATGGTGGCATCACCGGGAGTCCAGTTGGCCGGGCAGACCTCGCCATTTTCTTCGAAGAACTGCAACGCATCGAGAAGGCGGAGCGCCTCGCCTACGCTCCTGCCGAGAGGAAGATCGTTGATCGTGATGTGCCGAACGATGCCCTCACGGTCGATGAGGAACAGCCCTCGCAGTGCTATGCCATCTTCTTCGAGCAGGACTCCATAGTCCCGGCCGATTGATTTCGTGATATCGGCAACGATGGGGTACTCCACGCCTCCCAATCCGCCCTCGTTTCTGGGCGAATTCTGCCAGGCCAGGTGGGAAAACTGGCTGTCCACGGAAACCGCGAGCACCTCGGCGCCGCGCTCCCTGAAATCATTGATGCGGTCGCTGAAGGCGATCAGCTCTGTGGGGCAAACAAACGTAAAATCCAGGGGATAGAAAAACAGGACCACGTACTTCCCGCGATAATCGGAGAGGCTGATCTCTTTGAATTCCTGACCGATTACAGCGGTAGAAGTGAAATCCGGGGCTTCATTCTGAACTTGTGCCGGCATTATACCGTCCTCCTCTAAATGGGTTTGAAATGAATCTGCAGAACGTCTCAACGTTTCTTCAGAAGCGCGCAAACGAGCCGCACGTGGTTGCAATAGCGTGCAGGCTTGTGGATACGATGAATCATCGCACGTTCTTACCCCTCAAATCAAATCCTTTTCATCAGGCAGCAACCCGAGCATGTCTGCCTCGATCTAAAACAGGCATTTGTACCGAACTGTCGAGGAGGAGTTGACCTTGGCGAACGCGCGACCAGAACCACGCAGATAGCCATCACGGTACCGAAGCTTGACGCCAACTTTCCCACCCAATCGTATGGTCAGTCGCACCCAATGGATGTTGCAGGCCGTGGGCGAAGACGATGCGGGGGGCCTTCATGTCGTGACCCGCAACGGATGCCTCTCGAACTCAGCCTCGACCGTGATGAGCGTCACCGCTCAAATAGATTGGACGCAACTGCCGACCCGCAATAGAAGCAAGTCGCACGGCGTTTTCCCAGTTTCTTTCCGCAGTTCCGGCAACTGATCGGCTCTGACTTCGCCACACGGCCGTCCAGGCGACCGTCCCGCAGATCGATATCCGCCACGCGGCGGACCAACTCGTCGTCATCGTAATCGTGTTGTTCTTTCAGAACTGACCAGAGCGCCTCCGTGATCATGAGGAGCCGCTCGATTTCGGATTCAAGAAACTGGACCTCGGTCTTGGCCTTTCTCGCGTCGGTTGAGGCCGATCGGGCATCTGCTCTCGCAGCCTTGTCCAGGGAATGATGATGAAACAGTCCTCCACCGAATGACATAATTGGACCTCCTGGGGCGGTAGCAGTGCACGTTCGGCAGTACGGTATGGAATATTCACGGAAAAAGCCAGGAGGGACGGCCCAATCGTCAAAGGGCCTCTGCGCGTGCTAGCGCTGTAGAAAGCAGCATGACCATTCGTGCGCCGGAAGAGCGAGCTACAGCAGAGGGGCTATTCACATCTGCGTTAGTGTGAGGCAAGGCGCATACCAGAAGAATAGAATCTTCGAATACTTTCAAAGGTGACTGAACCTCCACATGTGGAACGCTCCTGCTATTTTGCTCTCCGCTCTTTTCGTGCTGGTTGGGTATCTGCCGGCCCAGGAGCACCCCACCTCCTACGGCAAAGCCGCTACCGTCGATGCCGCGCTGATTCGCGTTCCGCCGACACAAAAACCGCCCACCATCGATGGCAAGATGTCGCCGAAGGAATGGGAGGATGCTTCGGCGTTTACGGGGTTCTGGTATGACATCGGTGGCGGGGCGTTTAATTTCCTTGCTCCGAAGGAGACGCAGAATAATGTCTACCTGATGTTTGACCGCGAGAAGCTTTACGGCTTCATCACCTACCCGGTCTATCCGGAGGGCTCGTGGCTGCGGTCGAGGGGGCGGTTTCCGAATGTGCTGAACCATCCGCTCTACGGGGTGTTGTGGGACGACCATATCGAGTTCGAGCTGCGGCCTTACCACGACCCGGCCCGCGGCTTTCAGATGGGGCTGATTCGCTTCGATGTGAATTCGCTCAACACTGTCTGTGACTGGACCTGGTCTCGCCGTGGGCAGTTCGACATGACCTACCTTTCAAAATCGGTCATCCGGTCACATGTCGATGAGAAGGCGTGGGGGATGGAATTCAGCGTGCCGTTCAAATCGTTCGTCGTGCTCGACTACGCAGGCAAAGACAAGAACGGTCAGCCTGTTGTCGTGACGCCTCCCCCCGATGGCACAAAGTATCGATTCTGGGTGCACCCCGGTCTCGGCGGTTCGGGTCTGCCGCTCACGCATGTCTTCGATCAGCACCAGTGGAACACCACCAAGGGGCAACTCATTTTTGATTCGCAGGCAGTGGCCTTTCAGTGCAACGACCTCGGCCCCATCCAGGACGACGTCATCGATGTCCGCTTCACGGTCAAGAATCACGCTACCCGCTCGCAGACCATGCGGCTCGGCTTTTTCGTCGAGAGTACCCGCGGCCTCATCTACTCCAGCTATGATGCGCCCGACCTCAACAAGGGCATCCTCGAGCTCACACCCGGCGAGTCGCGCAAGATTCGCCTGCGCAAAGCGTTCCCCGGCATCACCAAGAACGGCAACGTCCTGTGGTTCGATGTCCGCAGCGCGGGCCGGCCGGCGAAACTCCTCTTTCGGGCGAGGCTCATGCGATTTCATTCCCGCCACGGCGGCGAAATGGAATACGAAAACCTGCAACGAGACCACGGCATCACGGTCTACCGGGTAGGCGACGACAATAAACCCATCGTCGATCCGAATACCGGCAAACCGGTCAGGCAGACCGGCGGCGTGCCCTACACCCAGATTCTCCCGACGATGTTGAAAAAGGCCCGGCCGGAGCGCACGGAGTTCGACGCCCGCATGCAGCTCTCGCACTACGACAAGCGTGTCTTCGTGGTCATCGACGTCGGCATCGATGGCGGCAGCGACCAGTCCAAGCGCGCCAAAGAGGCCAAGCTCATCATCATGAAAGACGACCCGGAAGAGACGGTCGTCAAGGAAATCACGCGGCCGTTCAACGATGTCTTTGCCATACTACTCGCCGATGTGCCCGAGTTCGTCGAGGAGGAAAAGTACAAGGCCACCATCCTCCTATTCGATGAGAACAAACGCATTGTCGGCGAGAAAGACCTCAAGCCTTTCAAATACCAGGGCGGCCCCTGGAAGAACAACAAACTCGGACTCGGCGACGAGGTCTGGGAGCCCTTCGAGCCCATCAAGGCCAATGCCACCAACCTGGAGACGGTCAAGCATCGCTTCGCCATCACACCGCAGGGCATGCCCGGCCAGATTGTCATCAAGCCCGACTGGCGCGAGATTCCACTGGAGAAGCGCAAGATTGGCGCAAGGGTTTTGTGGAAAGAAGGCGAACTCCTCGAAATCGGCCGCGGCCCGCAGCTCCGTTCACCCATGCGGCTCGAAGCCGTCATCGACGGCAAACGCGTGAACGCTTCGATCACCAAAGCCGCATCCATCACCCGGCCCGGCAAGAGCGAGACCGTCTATACATCAGAGATGAAATTCGGCCCGCTGCCCGCAAAGCTCGTCTCCCGCTACGACTGCGACGGCTCGATCCACTTCACGCTCGATTACGGCTCCGACCAGCCGGCAAAGATCGATCTGCTCGAGATGGTCATGCCCGTCGACGGACTCGTCGATATCGCCTTCTCCGAGACAGGCAAAGGCAGCATGGCCGCAGCCGATGCCTGGGAGTGCACACTCCCCGACGGCGAAGGCATCGTCTGGGACAGCAAAAAAGCCATGCGCGAACTTACCTACGGACGGTTCGTGCCATGGTTCTGGTTCGGCAGCGGCGACCGCGGTTTCACCTTTTACTGCGACAGCTCCGAAGGCTGGATGTTCGACGCCGAGGGCTCGACCATCCAAATCGAACGCGACGCGGCCGGCAAAGCGACTATGCGGGTGCAGTTCGTCAATCACACCGCCGAAGTCAAAGGCCGCCGCACGATCCCGTTTACCATCCTCACCCACCCTGCCAAGAACAAGCCCAAGAATTTCCGCTCCAACGCCTGGTACTACACGCTCGGCCATTCGTGGGCCGCGGGCTATTGGGTCGAGCCTTACGATCTTTCAGAGGAATATCTCAAGCGACATTGGCGACAAGCATCGCAGGCGCCCGCCGACCTGCCCTACGAGCAAGCACACACCTGGCGCAAAGACGATCCGCCCTTCATGCGTTACGGCAAATGGCGCAACGCTCAGATGGGTTTCTCTGTCGAAGCCCCCAACGTTGACCGCATGTGGGAAGACAAGGCCACCTATCTCTTCGAGCGCCAGATTCGGGTCGGACGCCGCATCGGCTGGCACATGGACGAATACTGGCCGATCGGATTTGGCTGGACGGACAACCTCGCCATGGGTAACGGCTACATCCTTCCCAGGGAGCAGCAGAACAATAAAACCCACCTGCCCTGGACGAACGGCTACCTCACCCGCCACCAGCGCGACCACTACAAACGCCTCGCCCGCATCCACAAAATCAACAACGTCCCCAACCGCCACCAGGCATGGACAAACAACGAAGCGACCATGCTCGAATCCTTCTGGTGGAGCAGCTTCCTGGTCGAAGGCGCCGGCGCCGAGCATCGCGCCTTCGAGGTCGACATGGTCACACAGTTTCCGATCTCGGTGTACCGCTATCTCTCGCAGAGCCATTCCGGGCTCGCCACCGCGCACATGGCTGACGCCACCCACGCTGAATACGGCGACGACAAACGCCTCGACCGCCAAATCATCGGCCGCGCACTCTTGCACGATATCGGCGTCACACCCGTCGGCCCGCACGGCATCATCTACCACAAAGAAGACGTCAACCGTCTGCTGACTGCCCTCACCAAATTCGGCTACTTCGACGAAAACAACATCGAAAAGCTCCCCTACTGGCGCAACCAGCAAACCATCAAGATCGGCGACAAACCATCATCGGAAAGCGAGGTCTATGTGAGCGCCTATCGCCGCTCGTTACCCGAAGGCAACGGCTACCATGCACTGATCGTCGTGATGAACGAAAGCTTCGATCCGGTCGAGCTGCCCCTGCACCTGCTCGACGAAGAGCGCCTCCTCTGCGGCCCGAATACCTTGAAAGGAAAAGAAGTGTTAGGTCAGACCAAGGTGCACGAATCCCTCACCGACTGGTGGCAAAAAATCGCCAGCGACAGCGGCAATTCGACCGTCCTCATGGACATCGAATCCGGCGACATCGTCACTCGCATTTCCGAAAACACCTACGGCCCGATTCACATCCCATATCACGACTACCGGATATTCATGGCGAAGCATGTCACCCCATAACGTAGCGGCGGCTCGCCGCAGCTACGAGGAGTACTCAAAGTGAAGAATATGGTTCTAATCACCGTACTGGCCGCGCTGACGGCCGCGGCCTGCGGCATCGCCGAGGAGAAACCGGAACTGGTACGTGGCGAGAACTTCACTGATGTTCCGGCAATCGGCAAAGAGTTGTGCGTCCACAACATCTTCCAGGCAGGAATGGTGCTGCAGCGCGGCAAACCGGTCCCGGTCTGGGGTTGGGCCGCTCCCGGCGAAACGATCACCGTCTCATTCGGCGGACAGACGCACAAGGCCACAGCCGCTGACGACCGCGCCTGGAAAGTCACCCTGGCGGCCATGGAGGCCAACTCCAAGCCGCAGACCATGTCGATTGAAGGCAAGAGCAGGAAGCTCACCCTCGACAACATTCTCGTGGGCGACCTCTGGGTGCTCGGCGGGCAGAGCAACATGGAGTTCGAGCTGGCCAAACTTGATAACGGACGCCTCGAGATTGTGTCGGCCAACTTTCCCAACATTCGTCACATCACCATCCCGCAACTGAATGGAGCTGACCACAGGAAGGCGTTCCCCCGCCACTACAAGTGGAGCGGCTGGTTCAAGAGGCACATGAAGGAAGGCTACTGGGAAACCTGCACTCCCCAGACCGTGCGAAAGTTGTCCGGGATGGGCTATGTGTTCGCTCGCCGCATTCATATGGCCACCCAGATTCCGATCGGCGTGATTGACGTCTCACGTGGTGGCACGACTGTTGAGACCTGGACGCCTCGTTTGGTATTGGATGAAATCGGTACCCCCGAAGTCCAGTCCCTCCTGCAGAGCTGGGACGACAAGGTGGCTGCATTTGATCCAAAGCAGGACCTTGAAGAGAGGATCAAGCGCCATCACGCCTGGGTCGCGAGGATGAAGAAAGATGGGAGGGAAATTCCAGCCAACAGGAAAGCGCCGTCCGATCTGCGTCCCGGCCCCGCGATGGATCAGAACAGGCCGGGCAACTGCTATGCCAGCATCATTGCTCCTATCGCCGGCATACCCGTCAAGGGCGCTATCTTTCACCAGGGCTACAACAATGCCCTCGGCTCCGGGACGCAGGGCTACAACATGTACTACCAGGTCTTCAGCAGGATGATCACCGCCTGGCGGGCGGCCTTTAATGACCCCGCGATGCCCTTCGGCATCATCTCGCTGTGCACGGCCGGCAAACCGCAGGACGTCGATGACTACGTATCGTACATGTTCAACGACGGCATCTATATCCGCGAAGTGCAGTACAGGATCTTCCTTGATTTCAAGAACGCCGGTGACCAGAACATCGGCTTTGCCAGCAGCTTTGACCAGCGCCGCTCCTGGTACCATCCCCAGATAAAAATCCCGGTAGGTGAACGCATCGCCAAGTGGGCCCTGGCAACGCAATACGGCATGAGCCGCGACATCAAGTGGGAGCCGCCCACCTATGAAGAGATGAAGATCGTGGATGGCGCCATACATCTCAAAATGAACGGCTGGACCGGCCCCTATCACGATGGACCGATCCTGGGTTTTGCCATCGCTGGTGAGGACAAAAAATTCCAGCCGGCGAAGGCCGCGTACTTTGTAAAAGGCAAAGACCGCCATAACCGGCCCCAGCACGACCGCAGGATTCTTGTTCTTGCCAGTCCCTTAGTCCCCGAACCGGTTCACTTCCGTTATGCCTGGGGACGGAACCCATTGGCCAATCTCAAGACTTCGGATCACACGGATATCCCGTTTGCCACACAGCGCAGCGATGATTGGACCCTGGAAGACCTGTACGAAGCCTACACCGGCGAAAAACCCCAGGCCGCCGCCCTCGATCGCCGCGAGCGCGGCATACTCCATCGGGCAATGAAAGCAGAAGACCAGAGGCGGCTTCTGTTCGAGGCCAAAGCGTTCGTTGTCGAGCACGAAAAGGAAGTGGAAGGCAAGAGCAAATAAAGATGCCCGTGGCGAACACGATTTCCGATTGATCGAGTATCGGCCAGGAACGAACATTGCCCCTCAGGCGTTTCTTATCCTGAAAACGCAAACTTTGTTTTTACTTCAACAAGGAGAAATCAATGGCCAAGATCACCGTCTACCACAACCCCAACTGAAGCAAATCGCGGGGTGCGTTGGATATCCTGCGCGACCGCAACGTCGAGTTCGACGTTATCGAATACTTGCAGACTCCCTTAAGCGAAGAACAACTGCGGCAATTCCTCGATCTGCTCCAGGTCGAACCAAAGGAGATGTTGCACCCGGGCGCCTTTGGCAATCTGGGCCTGGACATAAACGTCTATAACACCCCTGACGCCCTGATCGGCCTTCTGGCAGAACACCCTGAAGTCATGATCCGACCCATCTGCGTGCAGGGCGATAGAGCCGTCATTGCCCGCCCCGCGGAAAAGGTCGAGGAATTGCTCGACTGACCCGTACCTCGCACTATTTGGTGAATAAGAAACATGCAGCCAAAAGACAATTCATATGGACAACCTGGACTTTGTGGTCTTGCCCGGGATCTGTCACCACGCCACGCTTCGCGCGCTGAGTTCTGCTCGCCCATCCGCGTGTTCCCTGGACGCCAAGGCTGCGGAGAACGCGCCACCTTTTGGGGGACTGGACTCGCTATTGCGACGCTCGCGCTGTTCGTGGGAATGGCCGGAACGGCCATGGCCCGTGACGTGGAACTGGCAGACAAGGGCAAGGCGCGCAGCGTCATTGTCGTGCGTCCGGGATGGGCGGACGAGCTGAAGGTGCCGAAGGAACTGCCGGCCCAGGCAAAGCGGATTGTCCAGACGCGCGGCAAAATCTTTGTCGGATCGGTGAAAGACCTGGCGCACTACCTTGGCAAGATGAGCGGGACGGAAATCGAGATCGTGGAGGCGTTGCCGCCCCGCGACCGTCGCACCCCGATCTACGTCGGCACCGCGGCCGAAGCCGTGTTCGGTGAGGTAGGCATCTCGAAAGCCGGCATGTTCGGCTTCCGCGTCGTGGTCGACCGTCGCCGCGGCATCGGGCTCTACGGCGAGTCGGATGTCGCCACCAGCTACGCCATCTACGAACTGCTGCACCGGCTGGGCTGCCGCTGGTTCATGCCCACGGAAATTGGCGAGGTCGTGCCTGACCTGCCGCGGCTCCGCGTGCCGGTGATGGACGAAAAGCTCGCCCCGGCCACTGAAATCCGGGGCATGTGGCATGGCGGCGCCGATTTCTGGCGGCGCAACCGGATGCAGAACGGGATCAGCGCGGTGTGCTGGCTGGTTCAGGGCGACGGTTCGTTCCAACGCTTCTTTACTAAGGACGAGGTGAAGGCACACCCGGACTGGTCCCACCAGGGTTATCTGCGTCTGATTCACCCGGAGGTGGCCGAGCACATCGCAAACAAGATCATCGCCCAGCTCGATACCGCGCACGCCGTGATGGCCAAATACGGGCTGCGTCCCGGATACTCGATCGTCCCCAGTGACGGCCAGGTGCCGACCGAGGACCCGATGGCCCGCAAGTACGACCCCGAGCCGCGCATCTGGGAGCCGGCCGCGGGCCGCTGGTCAGTCACCGACCGCTGCATGGCGCTGCACAACCGCATCGCGAAGAAGGTTCGCGCCAAGTACCCGGACGTGGCGTTCGGCGACCAGGCCTACGTCAACAAGAGCCTGCCGCCGGTCAAGCATCCCGTGCCCGAGGATTTCCGGATCGTCATTTGTCCGATTGATTTCAACCGGCACCACCCGATGAACTGGCCGGACCACCCGAACGAATTCTGGCTGCGCGATATGGTGCAGGGCTGGGGCAAAGCCGGGGCGAAGATCAACGCCTACTGGTACGGCATCAACTTGGCCGAGATCAGCGCGCCCTGCCCGTTTATCACCAAGTGGGGCACGGACGTCGCGTTCCTGCTGAAGAACAACCTGCAGGAGTGGTCGCCGGAGACCATGAACGGCTGGGATTCAATGTTGCCGGGCTACGTGCTGGCCTCGCGCATGACCTTCTACCCGAACGAGACGCCGGAACAGATCCTCAACGACCTTTGGACCAAGTTCTACGGCGCGGCGGCTAAGCCAATGGAACGCTACTGGACAGGGATCGACAGGGCCTATATCGAGGCACGCCAGTATGCCGGCAGCCCCTTCGGCTACCTGAAAATTTTCACGCCCGAGGTGATGAAGGCCGCGCGCGCCAGTGTCGACGAGGCGCTGACCGCGTGCCGAACGCCGATCGAATACCGGCGGGTCCTGCTGATTGACGAATCGTTCAACCTGTTTGAATGGTACATGAAGATGCGCACCGACTGGGCGGAAGGAAAGCTCAAAAACCTGGAAGCCGACTATGCCACGTGGCGCCACGGCGTCCGCACCATGCAGCGCAAGTATGGCGTCATCGGGCGATTCGTGAGTGAAGCCAATCCCAGTTGGGGCATGTGTCACGTGCAGGGCCGGCATGGGAATCCACGGTGGAGCGACGGCATGTACAGCGTCGGCTACAAAGACGGCGCCCGAATGGAACGCGAGTACAAGCGCCACGGCAAGCCCATGCTCGACTGGAAGTGGAAGCACAACCCCGGCAAGGAAGCCGACTCCCTTCCATGGACGGCAGTGGACTTCAACGACAAGGAATGGCCCACCACGCACATCGTGCGCGACACCTGGTCGTCGCTCGGACATCACCTGACCATGACCGATGCACCGTCCGGCCGCTCGGGTCGGATGGCCTACCGCACGAGCCAGAAGCTCCCGGCCGTCCCCGCCGGCAAAAAGGTCTTCCTCTGGATCGGCACGACCGACGGCAGCGCCAAGCTCTTCGTCAACGGCAAGCACGTGAAGTACACCGTCCCGTCAAAGACAAGACACCACGAGAAGGGCGCACTGATCGACGCCTTCAACGGCTACTGCAAACCAACGGGAACGGGCTTCGACATCACCGCCACCCTGAAGCCCGGCGACAACCAGTTCACCATCCTCTGCGACCGTCACCACCTCAACGAGCTCGGCACCGGCGGGCTGATGGGGCCGGTTGTTCTCTATCGGGAGAAGTGAGCGAGAAACAGTGCGCAACAAGCAAGTGACAGATAGCCGTCGGTCATGACGTTTTCTGCAAGACTGTACAAAGAGAGGTCACGATGAAATCACCCAGCAACCTTCAGCAAGAATCAGACGCAACAGCCTCGGACGCGGCATCTTGCCCACCGGAACAGGTCCTCCAATGGGCTTGGGCGGAGGCCTGCGCGCTTCTCTATTGTGGCGAAGATCCGAACGACGTTTCCCTGAGCGAACTCACGCGTCGCTTCTACAGGGATCTGCGGGAGAACAAACCCAACCTGATGGTCTATGTCGATCCTCGGTGCAGCGTGGTGAAGATGGAGGAACTGAACCAGTTCACCAGACGCGACGGCAAGAGCGATCTTGAACTCGAACACAAGGACGACGACATAACTCATAACCTGACCCCGAGCGTCAAACTCAGCGACGGAAGCCTCATGGCGGTGGGCAGAAACGAGACATTCATCAGCCGCGACGGCGGCATAACGTGGTCGGATCCGAGACGCATGTGCCGCAACACGGTGAAGATCAAACCCGACACTGGCGGTTCGATGATCCGGACACGCCGGGGGCATCTGATCTGCGCGTACCGTGACTCGATCAACTTCCGCTGGTCCTGGGACGAAGAACGGCGTGAGGCGGCAGAGGATGTCCATGGCGACATATGGGTGATACGCAGCGAGGACGAGGGGCGCACCTGGCAGGACCGGAAGCAGGTGTTCGATGGGTATTGTGGCGCGCTGAGAAACATGATCGAGACGGAGGACGGGACACTCGTGCTTCCCATCACGTGTCTGTTGCGCAACCCCTGCCGCCATGGCATCTGTGTTTACGTCTCGACCGACGAAGGGAAAAACTGGGAACTGAGTCCCGACATCATCGATATCGGTGGACACGGGCACCACGACGGCGCCACGGAGCCCGTGATCGTGCAGTTGCGGGACGGGCGCCTCTGGATGCTGATCCGGACCCCTCTCGACCGTTTCTGGAGTGCATTCTCCAGCGACGGCGGCCGTACGTGGCCCGTCTTGCGCCCGAGTGAAATCGAGGCCAGCAGCGCGCCGGGCGCAATGATCCGCCTGGCCAGCGGGCGCCTGGTGCTTACCTGGAATCGTCTGTGCTCCACGCAGCGGAAGAGCTATCCACGCTTTGGCGGCGATGGGCAAATCGCGCAGAAACCGTTCAGCGGACATCGCAACGAATTGTCGATAGCCTTTTCGGAAGACGACGGCAAGACCTGGTCTTCGCCGGAAGTGATCATCCGAAAACAGGACTACGGCATTGCCTACCCATACCTGTTCGAGTTGGAGCCTGGCCGGATCTGGCTGAGCACCCAATACTGCTATCTGATGGCGCTGACCTTCGACGAGCAGGATTTCGTCGGGCGGACCAAACAGCAAAAGAAGTCATCAAAGTAACGTGAAGCCATCTTCCACCAGGCAACACCTCATCGGCCACTGGCCGATTGAAGGCGACTGCCAGGACCGAATAGCGTGCCTAATCGCCAACAACAGCGAGCGCTGCGGCGAGGAACTGCTGGGTTGTCAGTGGTGAGCGGAAGACGACTCGCGCTTTCATGTCCGCGTATTGCTGAGCCTTATCCGGAAACTGGTCGAGAGCTTCCCGCAGAGCATCGGCATACCGGCCATCTTGAGTGAGTTGGTACGCGTGGGCCAAGTGCGCCGCGGGGACGGACATGTCGGTGATGCCACCGTTTCCAGTCGCCATATCGGTCAGGTAGTACTTCTCACGGAGAATCCAGTCGGCAACCGCGATGATGGCCTTCCTGATCGCCGGGTCCTTCGTAATCCGGTAGGCGTCATAGAGCATATAGCACTCCATTCCGCAGCCGGAATCTTCGGCCTCGGAGACCCGCGCCCGATCCCCGCGCTCGCCGTCTGTGAAGATGTCTCCGGGGAACTGGCCCGACTCTCTTTGCGTACTAAGGAAGAAGTCCAGAGAACGCCTGGCGCAGTCGCCGTATTTCTCCTCCCAGGTAACCTCGTAGAAGGCCCAGAGATTGGCCACCGGGTCCGTAAACTCACGTCGGATCACGCCGCCGCGATTAGAGAAGATACCCGACGGCTCCTGGCGCCGAAGCGCGGCGTCTGCAACCTCACGCGCGACTTCCAGAGCCCGGCGGTTCCCGGTAAAGAAGTAGTGCAGGAGCCACCCGTGCGGGTGCGTGTGGGATGGCGACGCGCCGCCGGACCAGTGCAGCATGCTGTGGTAGTGGGTCCAGCCGACACGATGAGCGTCCGTCGGGTGCGCGTGGATCGTGTCCACGTCCTCGACATGCTCTGAGTTGGCTTCGGCAAGGGCCCAGAACTTTCGCTCCCCTGTTCGCGCAAAGCACTGCCAGAGAGAAGTACACATGTCGAGGCCTTCGTTGTTGAACCAGCCGATCAAGTCCGTGATCTTGAATCCCGGCTCGTCCTGAAAGATACGGTACACCACTCCGTCGTTGCGCAGGTGCCCGTTGGGCAAATCCCCGTAGTCGATCATCCCGTAAAGGCGGCACTTCTCGACGGGTTCCAGGTAGAGCTTGTCGAACATGAGCTCCAGGCCGCGCTCCACTTCGGGATACACGCCCTCTTCTCTGGCCGCCAGCACACGCATCGCGTGCGTGCCGCACATGTATGACGGTTCCGGCGGCGCGATGGGCGGCTGGTCAATCATGCGGGCCCAGGGCTCTACCTCGTGCGCGGCGTGCGGCTCGGCCCTGAAGTCGATCCATAGCTCATGCGTCTTGGCGAGGCCCGATCCGTTGTTCCGCGGGTCACCGTCCGTGTCACCCCAACTGACCTGGCGGTCTTTCAGATGCTTCTCTGCGAACGCCTTTGCTTCCCGCATCGACTGCTCGTTCCCTTCTGCTGAGTTCTGAGGGACATCGGCGGTCCCCAGGAAACCTTTGAAGGACACCCCGGCCGTGGGACTCTCGGCCATGTGAGCGAGCAGCTCTTCCTCGGTCTTTCCTCGGATTGGCCACTCTGTCCAGAGGTTCCTGAGATTCAGAGGGCCCGCGCTCTCCGGCATCAACTGAATGTCAATCCCCTTTTCATCAAGCACGATGGCCTTGGGGTACTCCCGCCACATGTCCCTGAGTGTGACGGCAACGGAGCCCTCGCTGCCGGTGCAAGACGCCCAGCCACGCGAGCGGCATCCTGTGGCAAATGGCTGACCGTCCAGGATGGCTTCGTATTCGTCGTCGGTCTTCTGTACGAACTCAGCTCTGCAGCAGTTCTGACCTGAGTGGTGCTCGTGATCCCCGCCGAATGTCAGACTGAGCTGGTCTCCCAGGCCGAGGGAGAGCTTCATGCCGATCTCGGTCAGGGATACGCGTTCCGGATCCTGGTCGAACACGAACGTGTGGAAGATGCGGAGGTCAGACCTCCCTGCAAAGGCATGGATTCTGAGGATGTATGGACAGAAAACTCGTGCGTCTTCTGACGCGTGGAATCCCTTGATGCAGAGAGATGCCCGCATGGGTCCCGAGTCTTCTATCGTGATGGCTGGTGCGGGAGCTGCCTTGCCAGAGCTGAAGCTCAAACCTCGCGAGTCGGCCATATAGAGGGCGAGACCATCCTTGTCCCCCAGCATGTCCCTCCAACTATCACCGCTCTTCACTCGCACGGCCTTGAGGAAATCAGGATCGCCGCGTGCAAACTCCAGCTCCAGCGCTCCGGTGGAGACAAGGAGACTGGCCTCGTCCTCGACCGTGACCGGACAAGAGGGAAGCTCCGGCTCCACGCCGTTGCCGTACTCGAGGAACACGTCCTGAGTGTCAGGCGGCTGGAAGTCGATGAGCAGCCACTTCACGTACTTCAGATCGCTGTTCCAGGTGGCGAGACATGTGTATTGGGTAGGGAGCCGGTGGCCATCGGAATTGACTACGCGAACCGGCGCACCGCGCTCCAGCTCTTCGTCCGGGAAGGGAATCCCCTGTGTGATCGGCAAGGGCGCCAACTTCTCAGCCCCGGGCGCGTCCACATTCAGTCTGATCTGCTTAGGCACTGCATCCACCTACCATAAAAGTCTGCCATCTTGCCACGTCCGCAACCGTGCGTCGAACAACGGAAGGCAATTGGCCAATCTCAACGTAGGCTGGGGCAACGTAGGAGTGGGCCTCAAACCCCGATCACCGGGACGTACATCGAGGTGGGAATTTGGGACCAGCTCTATTTCTATGTTTTATTTCTGTATCACTTTATTGCTGACGCTTTCAATTTGCTGTAATTGGCAGCAAACGCATCGAGGCTCTCGCTCGCCAGACGGATCGTTTCGGCCACGGGCGTATCGTTACTTTGGACTGTATTCATCCAGGCTACCTTCCCCCAAAGGAAAGCCTGCCCGAATGGACCATAAAGAACATGACCGTGATCCCACTTGCCCACTTTCATCCAATGGCGCACAACGTATTCTTGAAAACTGCGTTCCTCTTCTGCTGTTTCTCAGCAACTCTACTGACGCCCACCATTGCCGAAGTCGCCCCAATCACGCTGGTGAAGGACGGGCGGGCGACCTGCACTATCGTCGTGGGACGTGACGACAGGAGTGCCAAGGCGCACACAAGACGCTACTCGAATCTCACCTATGCGCTGCCGACGAATGTGCTGCGGGATTCGGCGGCGGACATGGCGCATCACTTGAATGAGATGGCGGGCATCTGGAATCCGGTTCACGGGGTTAAGGTCGTCGATGATGCAAAGAAGGCCAAGTCGAGGTTTCGCATCCTGCTGGGAAGCGCGGCGATTGAGGTGCACGGACTGGAGGCTGAGGCAGCCAAGATTTCGTATCCGGGATACGTCTATCGAACGGTGGGGAAGGACTTGCTGATTTTTGGCTCGTCGAGCAAGGGCGCCGCGAATGGCGTCTATGGTTTTCTGCAGGATGAACTGGGAGTGAGGTGGTTCGGGCCGCAAGACCTTTTTCGAGTGATACCACGCAAGCCGACGATACAAATCGGGACGCTCGACAAAAGCGTCAAGCCTTCATTCCCCGGCCGGTTGGTTCATACGGTCAGCGTTATCGAATCCCCTGCATTTAACTGGGGGCGGCGTCGCATGCGGATGTCCGAGGTGGTCGACGAGGGCGAGCCCTTCCGAAACACAAGCCATAATCTCTGGCGCATTTTTCGACCAGCGACGTATTTCGAGAAGCATCCGGAATACTACGCCATGAATGGTAGCAAGCGGCAGCCTGCCGATCAGCGGACGCATCACTTCGCTATCTGTTATTCCAATTCCGAGGTCATCGACGTCGCCGCTCGGGCCGCGCTCGCTTACTTCAAGGCGAACCCTAGGCGACATTCCTTTTCGCTCGGCATCAATGATGCGAAGGCGTATTGCGACTGTACCGAGTGCGCCAAACTTCAACCGTCGCGTCTATTCCGAAATCAGCAGGTCGCGTCGGACATGTATTTTCATTTCGTGAATGAGGTGGCCCGCCGAGTGAGAAAGGAATTCCCGGGCCGCTACATCGGAGCGATTGCTTACAACGACGTCACTCCGCCTCCCGTTTCCAAAATGGAAGAAAACGTGCACGTCGTACTGGTCAACGATATTTCCGAGTATTACGACGCGGCGTATCGGGCACGTGATGAGGAGCTCGTCAAAGCCTGGGAGGAGAAGGGAATCACTATGGGGCTCTACTATTACACGCAGCTCGCCAAGCTCGCACCGGCCTACTTCCCTCGTCTGCTGGCTGCGGAATTGAAGAACAAGCACGCCCGCGGTTTCACCAGTGTCACGAGCGAAATGGGGAACGGCTGGCCGTGGCACGGGCCCATGGCATACGTCGAAGCGCGACTCTTATGGAATATCGGCCTGTCCGTCGGCGACCTCCTGAACGAATACTTCGAGTCCCTTTTCGGCCCCGCGGCTGAGCCGATGAAGAAGCTTTACGCGCTCCTCGAAGAGATTCACATGAGGCCCCGCAGCGGTGGATTTCTCTTCGAGCATTACAAGGCCAAACAGTTCCGCCCGTACACCGGTGACGACCTGGCGGTGCTGCGCCGACTCCTTGCCGAAGCACACGCAGCGACCCCAAAACTTGGAATCATCTCGAAGCAGGATGGCCTGGAAGGACGGCGGGTGGGGTATGTCAGCAATGGTCTGAAGGTCTTCCTCGACATGCTCGAAGGATTCTCCATGGCTCGGCGAAATGCGAGCGAGACTGCGATCAAGACCATCGACGATGTCAGTGCAATGGCCATGCTGGAGACGATCCGTCAGTTGAACACGCTGCTGGATCGCCATGAGGTTTTGTATCGGGAAACGCTCATCAATGATTCCTTCCTCCCCGATCGCTTCCGCCGCGATACGGCGACCCCGCTGCGCGAACAGTGGAAACGAGGGCTCGCCAATACCGTCGGCAAGATTCTGGTTCGCCTTCACCGTCATGACTTGAAGTCGGGCACGCTCGACAAACGTGTGAAGGCGCTCCTGCAAAAAGCAGTCGCCCGCTACGAGGCCGACGAATACCGCAGTTTCATGTTCCGATTCAAAACGGGCGAGCTGAGGATTGGAAAGAATCGAGTGGTTAATCCGGGCTTCGAGAGGATTGATAAGAAGTCTGACTTTCCTCCGCACCTCGAATGGACGGCCTCGAAGGCGTTCGGCTGGGCCTCGTGGCAGCACGCCAAGGGGATGGGCAGCTTCACAACATCCGACAAAGTTCGCCGATCCGG
>JASLXP010001099.1 GCA_030740295.1 Planctomycetota bacterium | reverse complement strand
AAGAAGGTTGTCAAGAAATTCGACGCCGCGGAACGGATCAGGGTGAAGTGTGATGTGCACGGATGGATGCAAGCCTTTATTGTTGTGATCGATCACCCGTTTCACGCGATTACCGGCGAGAGCGGCGGATACGTCATTCAGGGGATCCCGGCCGGTAAGTATGAGATCGAATTCTGGCACGAGACGCTGGGGAACCAGGTGAAGGAGGTGGAGGTGGCAGCCGGTACTGAGACCAAACTGGATCTGGTTTACCAGGCGGATGAAAAGTGACACACGAGGTCGGTGCGAAAAGGTTGAAGAGTCGTTACGCTCCTCAATTATCAGGGTTATCATGCCAGAGTAGTTAACAAATACAGCAAGGTCCGATGTGGAAGCGGAACCTGGGAATAAGGGCACACTTCAGACGGATGAGGTGTGCCCTTCTTTGCAACTTCCAGTTAAGCTGACCGGGTAGGGTGTCTTGTGAGTAGAGTAAATGCAGGAAATGCCCGGTGCAACCCGTTGAGAAAAACCCGCCGATGAAGCTTTTTGGGTGAGCACTTTCAAGAAGCTCTCGACCACTCTGAATGTGAACCTTGTCCATCGCGTAGTTGTGTTCGATGGCAAAGGTGTTGGTCTCGTGCGAGAAGGCAGCGAAACCGATGCGCATGTTCTGCTTTTTAATTTCTCAATGAGGGTCGAAAGGAGAATGGTCAGACGGTCAGGAAGACGTTGGAGATTGCTGAGGGCGACGGCATTTCCGATGGGTCGAAAGTTCTTCCCTCGGTGTATTCGGTGATGTCCACGAATGCGGAGTCTTTTTCGCTCGATTCGTACGAGGCCATAAGCACGGCCATGGAGTCCCAGGCCATCAGAGGGCCGGACTGGGGGTACCTGTCTGGGTCGAGTGCGCAGGCGACGGCGTCTTCGACTTCGTTGACATACCCGTGGGCATGGCCTTGCTTGGGTACTGGAAAGGAGGTGCCCTGCGGCGTAGGCAGTTTTTCCCTGAAGAGGAGATTGCCAGCCGCTGTGCCATCGGGCAGAAAAAGCTCGTTGGCGGTGTTGGGATTGGCACGGATGTCGTATTGCGCGAAGTCGGTGATGACTGAGAGGTCGTTTCGGATGCCGCTGATGTTCAGGTCGGATCCGTAGACTTCGGCCACGGTGTGGTCCTCGAAGACGACTGTTATGCGTGAGAAGTCATCTACGTTTTCCATGACTCGGAAATGTTCGCTGGCGGCCTCGGGCTGATGCTTGAGGACTTGAAGAGCTAGTGCGGAGACTTTCGTGGGTCGGATCGGTTTGCCGGATTCGAGGAGACCTTCCACCTGTTTGAGATAGAGGATAGCGCCAAGGGGATGGCAGGCTTTGTTGAAGAGCGCGCCACCACCAGAGAGAGAGGGAGTGTCGTATGCTGGGGCATGCGATCCCTGATGACCGCAGACACCGGTTTGGACGAGGACCTTGCCTTTGCCTGTTTTTCGAGCCTGCTCCATGACTTTTACGAGACCCATGACACCGTCGAAGTAGATGAAGTTCTCGCCATAAAGGAGTTTCGTACCGTTCGTGCGAACGGTATCGAGGACGGTAGCGAGATATTCCATGGATTCGCGCTTGCGAACCTCTGGCGGAGCCTCCCTGTTCTCGGGATATCCAGGCCAGATGACAGGTGGCTTCTCGAGCATGACCAGTTTCGCTCCGGCTTCGGCCGCCTCCGCAGTGTAAGCTCCGTGGGCGAAGTTGGCGCAGGCCACGTTGTCGATGTCGGGTTTGATGGCTTGAACCATTTCAGTATGGTTCTCGAAGACCTGGGTAACGCCGTGCGCTTCCGCAAATTTCCTGGCG
>JASLXP010001098.1 GCA_030740295.1 Planctomycetota bacterium | reverse complement strand
ATCGGTTTCGAAGATCACTTTCAACATGGCACCACGTGCTTTGGCGGCGGACATGACTGCGGCGATATCTGCGCGTACGAATTCCCAATCCCCGCTCAGAGTCTTGCCAATGTTGACGACCATATCCACTTCCGTCGCTCCGTCCGCGATAGCCTCTTCTGTCTCAAAAACCTTCACCGACGTGCAGGGCGTGCCCTGTGGAAAGCCGATGACCGTGCAAGTCGGTATCTGAGTGTCCGCAAGAGCTTCAGCAGTTGCCTTGACAGAAGAAGGCCGCACGCAAAATGACCCGAGCGGGTAATGCTTGAGGCTTTCGATCTCCTCGAGTGCGGCCGAATCGGTAACCGTGGGGTGAAGAATCGCGTGGTCTATGTACCCGGCGAGGGTGGTCATGTTCATGGTGATCTAATGAGTAGCGAGCAAAAAATAATGTGTTAGCGATCTGTCGCTGACCTGAATCTTGAATCCCGAATCCTGAATCCTGAATCCCGAATCCTGCTTCCTGCTCCCAGATTTCAGAATTCCCGATTCCTGCTGAATCTCTCTACTGCCAGTCAAACACACCCGAAAGGTATTCCTCTTTGTTGGATGTCAGCCCTGTGTAAATTTCCTGGCAATCCGTTGGAGGCGCGACATGAGTGCGGAGCGGATCGACGATGAGTCTCTCCTCTGCGATCCAATTCACGAGTTGCCGATAGTTTTCGACGATGTTGTGCTTGCAGCGATCGACTTCGTGCGGGGGCCAACGCCACTCGAGGGAGCCGATCATCCGGATGGCCGCCAGGTGGATGTGCAGCAACATCGGCGTCGCGTCGAACACCGCCTTTGCCCTCGGGCTGCCGAGCAGGATAACCTCGCCGTAACGCCGAGTCAGCAGTGTCGCTTCCGATACCAGTTCGCTGATGCCGATGGCTTCGACTGCGATGTGGACGCCCTGTCCTCCGGTCCAGTCCATAACGGCTTCTTTCAAATCGGTTTCGTTTGGGCTGATGATGTTTTGGATGCCGCACTCTCTCGCGCGCTCGATCCGGAGGGGCGATATTTCAGAAGCCATCACCTCCGCCCCTACCATCTGAAAAAGCTGCGCGGCAAAATTGCCGACGAGGCCGAGCCCGATGACAAGCACCGTATCGCCGGGCTGCACTGTTGAAGAGCGAATCGCGCTGATGCTGACTCCCGCCATGCGCGAGTAGACGATACGTTCTCCCGGCACATCCTCAGGGACGGGGAGTGCGCAACGTCCTGCATCCGATTTTACTATGGAAGCGTGATTTGAAAAGCTCAAGACCCGATCGCCGGGCTTGCACATGGTAACCCCGTCACCGATTTCCAGAACCTCGCCCAAGTGGCCGTAGCCGGTAGACATCGGGTATGGATTGGGATTATCAAAGCCGGGCATCTCGCAGACGAGCCCCGTGAAGCCGGCCCCCTCCGTGCCCGCGCTGACGATGGAGTGTTCGGCCTTGACAAGCGCCTGGTGCGGCCCGAGCGGGAGTTCAATATCCCTTTCGACGAGTTCGGCTCTGTTGCGTTCTGTAAAGAGGATCTGCTGGGTTTTCATAAGTCGTGCGCGGCAAAGGACTGGGTGATCACAGGTGAGGATATTAGCTGGCGCGCAGAGGCGATGGCAATCTGCTTTATGACGAATGACGAGCAGAGGTGCACAAGTGATGGAGTCACCCTTCGCCCTGCAATCTTCCACCCTTCACTATTCACTATTCACCAATCGCCCTTCACCCTTCACTGTCGTCTTTTTGTCTTCCAATATCAGATCGCCAAGCCTATAATCATTGCCCAATTTCCCTAAATTCTTCAGGAGGTCCCGACTATGCGGCGAATTCTGTCAGCTACGCTCTGGTTGTGTGCGTTCACGGCCATCAGTCTTTCTGCAGAAACTCTCCAGGTCATAGCAGACAATGCACCTGTCATGCGTGGCAAGGATGTCGTGGGCAAGCTCACCAAAGGCGCGCGAATCAATATCCTTGTCAGAAAAGGAAACTGGCTCGGCGTCAAAGTGCAGACCCCGGGTGGTGAAAAGCAGGGATGGGTGAATGCCAAGCACCTTGGGCCGGTCGTTGAAGCTGAGCCCGTGGTTGCCGTTCCTGTCGAGGTCGAACCGGTCGAAATAAAGCCTGTTGAACCGGAACAGACTCAGAAGCCGGTTCAAGAGCCACCGCAACAGACCACTCCCCCCAAACAGGTTCAACGCCCCCAGGTAAAGGAGATCCTCTCAACCGGTCTGCCGGCCAAATCAGCCGAGGAGGCCCTGCCTGGCGGCGCGATTCTGCACTTGAAGGTTCACTCCGGCGACAAGCTCATCGATGCGGCCGAGAAGCTCGTTCGGGCCCTTCTCCCAGGGAAGTTTGTGCCCCCACCATTCCAGCCGATCCTTCAGCAGCCGCGGCCTCTGCTTGCATTTGTTGGCGCGCAGATGGGCGGCCAGCCCCTCGATCTTGAAAAAGCTTCGCAGATGATTGGCATCGACCTTGCCCGGCCGTTGACACTCTCCGTTTATCCACAGCGACCCGATCAGTGGTTTGTTCTTTCGGTACCGGTCTCTAACCGGAAGGCGTTCTCCGGCCTGCTGATGGGGATGCTCAGACCTCGCAGCATGTCGCTTACCGAAGGCCAGGACCAGATGTATCACATCCAGCCGATGAAACGCGACATGCCCAAGAACCTGTTTGCTGTTTCGTCCGATGACAGGGTCTTCATCAGCGGCTCGGCGCAACTCGCCAAGATGCTCTACGTGACCCAGGCCGGGGCTTCACTCGCCAATGACCCGCTCATAACCAAGACCGCGCAGAAATATGCGTCGAGAGATATTTCACTTGTCATTAATCCCGCGTTCGTGAAACCGTTCCTGCCCCAGTTGGCAAAGCAGTACCCGATGATGAAGACCCGTGCCATACAGGACCTCCGCAAGGAAGTGGAACGGGAAGTGTTGAATGATCGGCAATTCAGGATGGCGATGCGGAAGTTATTCCGGGTGCGAAGTTTCAAGCCAATCATGGATACCCTCGAGGTGCTGCTTTCCGCCACGGCAGACACTCTCTTCGGCGTCGTGATGGAGCATGCGCAGAGCTTTGAAGGCGTTGGGTTGGCAATCGATCTCGAAGGCCAGTTCCAACGCGTCGAGGCGAGCCTGTTTTCGAAGCTCGTCACCCCTGAAGGTGGCAGCAAGGCCCTGGACATGCCTGTCATCCTCAAATCCATGGAGGCCCTGCCAGGCGAACGCTCGTACATCCGGGCGATCGGCAGGAAGCCGAAGGCAGAGAAATCGAAGGTCGTAGAAGGTTGGCTGCAACTCGTGGCCAAAGAGCTGAATACTCGTGAGCTGCCCCTGGACTGGTTTGAGTCCCTGGCCACTTTTGCTCGGGCCCTGCCGGCATCGCGGGATCTTGAATCACGCACGGACTGGGTTGTTTCAACTGCCCTGCCAATCCGTTCTCTCGCCCCCGCCGCAGATATTCGCGGTCTCGAAGAGTATGTGAAGTATCTGCAGCTCCAGGCATATACCGGCCCCGGCTCAACTCGAATATGGATGTTCCCCGGCAATGACCAGGCCGTGGTGCAACAGCATTTCCAGCACCTGGTGGATTCGAGCAATACCACTGAACGGGCCTTCAGGAATTTGCTCAAGGGAACGAAGCTTGAGAACACCCTGTACGACAAGACCTCCCGATTGCGGGTCGAGGACATGCAGGGCCGCAAGCGGTATCTGGTTGAGGATTCACTCGTCACCAGGAAGGGATTCTTCGGATACAGCCAGCACGAGCTCATTAATCGGACCGTCTACTCCGTGATGAACAAGAACGGCTACACTCTTTTCTACAGCGACGCCATCAATGGCTCGGTCGATATCATGGCGCAACCGGCAAAGAGCTCTGCAGCCATAAAAAAACTGGCCCAGCTCGGCCCCAGCGGCGCTCACTATTTCGAAGCAGCACGCATGCTGCATCTCTTGAATTCCGGTGTCGATCTGCTTGGCTCAATCGAGGATGTCGCGCACAGAGAGCTGAGCGATTTCCTGAAAAAAGCGGCCGACCTGGCAAAGCAAAACAAGCTGAATGAATTGAAGGAGGAAGATTATCCCGTCTATGTCACGAGCGTGAACAAGGACGCGAACACGGGCGAATTCTACCTCGGCCTGCTCGGGGATCTGACCTTTCCGCGCCCAAAAATCACCGAAGCGGTCAAAGAAATCTTCGAAGGCTATGCTGCCCAGGCCGACCAAGTCGGCGGGGCCGCACTATTCGTCAGGACTCTCCCCGGCGAAAAGGAAATTGTCGCCATTCAGAGCACGGAAGCCCTTTCCGCGCTCCTGAAGACAGCCGGAAACAAGATCTTCGAACAATATCTCGATGCGGGAGACGGCGCCGGCCTGAACCCACGTGCCATGAAGCAGGCCGAGGGAAAAGTCAGAGCCAGGTTGAGCACCCCTCGGGATTTCAAACGTCTGAGACAGGAAGTCCAGGCATTCAACCCCAGATGGTCGATGGAAGAGGAGAGGGACTTCAATCCTCAACCGCTGAGATTCTGATGAATTCGCGTGGCACGAACGCCATCTGAATTCCGTGTCGAGTTGATTGGTGTCTCTCGCAGCTTGAAGACCTGCGCCACAAGATGGCCTAGCCGAGCACAATCTTCGCAAAACGCCGCTTGCCGACTTTGAGCACGGCACCGTCTGCGGGCGCGACCTGAGCAGCGGGATCTTTAATCGCCTCGCCATCAATGGAGACACCTCCCTGCTGAACGAGTCTGCGCGCTTCGCCATTGCTGGAGGCAAAACCGGCCGCGTTGACGAGTTTGACGATCCAGATGTTGCCGTCTTCGAGGTCGTCTGAGGAAAGCCTCAAAGTCGGCATGTCATCGGGCACTTGCTTCTGTGCAAATATTTCTTTGAAGCGTTCCGCCGCGGCCTCAGCAGCTTCTGCATTGTGGTACTGAGTGGCTATCTCGCGACCGAGCCGGTCTTTCGCGTCGCGGGGGTGCCCGCTCAGGAGGGAATCGATCTCGGTGTTTTCGATGCTTGTAAGGAGGGTGAAATAATCCTTCATGAGCTCGTCGGGGATGCTCATGGCTTTGCCGTACATCTCGTTTGCGTCTTCGTCGACGCCTATGTAATTGCCGAGGCTTTTACTCATTTTGTTGGTGCCGTCGAGGCCGACCAGAAGGGGCAGCGTGATGCAGACCTGTGAGGACATGCCCTCTTCCTTTTGCATCTCGCGGCCGACGAGGAGATTGAAGGTCTGATCCGTTCCGCCGAGTTCGACGTCTGCTCGCACTTCGACGGAATCCCAGCCCTGCATGAGTGGGTAGAGGAATTCGTGCAGGCTGATCGGGCTCTGCTCTTTGTAGCGTTTGCTGAAGTCGTCACGGGCCAGCAGTTGTGAGATGGTCATCCGGCTGGTCAGCTTAAGGACGTCGGCGAAGGTCATATCGCGGAAGAAATCGCCGTTGTGAACTATTTCGAGTCTGTCCGTGTCAAGGATACGTTCGACCTGTTTAAGGTAGGTCTCACCGTTGGCTTTGACCTCTTCCTCTGTGAGCTGCGGGCGTGTCTTTGACTTGCCTGATGGGTCGCCGATCAGGGCGGTGTAATCGCCGATGATCAGGACCGCCTGGTGTCCGAGGTCCTGAAATGCGCGGAGCTTGCGGAGGACGACGGTGTGGCCGAGGTGGATATCCGGCGCGGTGGGATCGACGCCAAGTTTGACACGTAGAGGGCGTGATTCGGAGATGGATTTTTCGAGCTTCTTCTGCAGCGCATCCTCTGGAAGGATGTCCACAGTGCCGCGGGAAATGACTTTGAGTTGTTCTTCAACGGACGGCATGCAACGAATGGCTGATGGTTAATGGTTGATGGAAGAATGGTTGATGGTGGAATATCGGAGTAGTGGGGCCGCTTGCTCCCCTGCGCTTCGCGACGCGTTTCTACCGGGATCTGTCTTCCATCATTCCATGGTCAGTGAATAATGATTGGAAGCCGCGAATCATCAACCATATTCCATCAACCAATCTTCCGTGCTTTCGTCTCACACCGAAATCGGCGACCTATTCTTCATCTTCGGTCATGAGATCTGAAGCGGCGGGTGCGTCACTTTCATCGGGACCATCACCCCGGTCGACATCTTCGGGATAGACGCCGGCGGTTGCCTGGCGCGGCTGGCCACCAACAACCTGCCGGAGGCTGAGCCCAATCTTGCTGCCTTCGACGTCGAGCTTGATGACTTTGACATCGAGCTCGTCTCCGATCTTCACGATCTCCTCCGGGTTGCCGACCTTGCTGTCTGACAGTTCAGAGATGTGAAGGAGCCCTTCGAGGCCGGCCTCGAGCTGAACGAAGACACCAAAGTTGGTGATCTTGGTAACGCTCCCGGCAACGATCTGACCGACGCGATAATTGTCCGGGATGTAGTTGTCCCAGGGATTCTCTTCGAGCTGTTTCAGACCAAGCGCGATGCGCTTGCGATCCTTCTCGACCTTGAGAATGACTGCATCGATCACCTGACCCTTCTTAAGGACTTCTGACGGGTGCGTGACCTTTTTTGTCCACGAGATATCAGATACATGCAGAAGGCCGTCAATGCCTTCTTCCAGCTCAACAAACGCGCCGTAATTGGCAAGGTTGCGCACACGGCCGCTGACGCGCGTGCCCGGAGGGTAGCGTTCGTCGATCTTGTCCCACGGATTCTCATCGGTCTGCTTCATACCGAGGGAGATTTCCTGCTTCTCCATATTGATACCGAGGACGACCACTTCGACTTCGTCACCGATGGTGACGGCTTCGGAGGGATGATTGATGCGGCGGGTCCAGGACATTTCGGAGATGTGGACGAGACCTTCGATACCGTCTTCGAGCTTGACGAATGCACCATAGGACATGAGGTTCACGACCTCGCCGGCGTGCTTGGAGCCCACGGGATATTTCTCGTCGGCGGCAACCCAGGGGCTTGCACTCTTCTGCTTGAGGCCGAGAGAGATCTTTTCGCGCTCGCGGTCTATGTCGAGGATTACAACTTCGATGCTCTGATCCAAAGCGACTATTTCACTGGGATGCGATATGCGGCCCCAGCTCATGTCCGTGATGTGCAGCAGGCCATCGATGCCTCCGAGGTCAACGAACGCACCGAAGTCGGTGATATTCTTGACCTGGCCTGACCGGACCTGCCCCATTTCCAGCTCGGACATGATCTTGTTCTTCATGACCTCACGCTCTTCTTCGATCAGCTTGCGACGGCTGATGACGATGTTACGGCGTTCCATGTCAATCTTGATGATCTTGGCTTCGAGGTCCTGGCCAATGAGCTGTCCGATGTCGCCGATGCTGCGGATGCTGACCTGCGAGGCGGGAAGAAACACCGGGACGCCGATGTCGACGAGCAACCCGCCCTTGATCTTGCGGAGGGCTTTTCCGATGACTTTGTCGCCTTCGCCCTTTTCGTTGATGATCTGTTCCCATCCACGGATGCGGTCTGCTTTGCGCTTGGAGAGGACGACCATGCCGGAATCGTCTTCGACCTGTTCGAGGAGAACTTCGATCTGGTCTCCGACATCGAGCTCCCCAGGTTCATCAAACTCGTGTGAATTGATGGAGCCTTCGGATTTGTATCCGATGTCTACGAGGACGGCGTCCTTTGTAATATTGATGATTTTTCCGGAGATGATCTGGCCGACAGAGAAGCTGCCGACCGCGCCTTCATAGAGCGAATCGAGGGATTCGGGATCTTGATCTCCGCAAGCTTCGCGGAGTTCGGCTTCGATATCCTGGTCCAGTTCGATTTCTCGAAGCAGGTCGTAATGTAAAACTCGTGATTTCACGAAAGGTGCTGGCATAAAAATACTCCCATAGTTGGGGTGTTTAACGAAATCGCTTTGCCCCAGCGAGAGGCAATAACGAAGGAAAGAAAAGGGCAGACGCAACGCACGCCTGCCTCCCGGTCGACGTAACAGGAAAAATACTCAGGCCTCGTACCGCCAGCCCAGAGACTGGTAAAGGCGGTGTATCTCCGAAGTGAGAAACTCCTGTACCTGCTTGGCATCCTCCCTGTTCCGGCCCGGTTCAATGGGAGGCCCGTATGCGATGCTCACTTTACCAAACCTTGGCAGTTTATTCTGCCTTGGCCATGCCTCGTACGCGCCCCGGATGGCGACAGGGACGATGGGGCTTTCAGCCTTTTGCGCTATGAGGATGCACCCCGGTCTAATGACGCCGATGGTGCCGTCCTGGCTGCGGGTACCTTCCGGGAACATGAGCAGGATTCTCCCGTCCGAGACGGCTTCAACAGCTCTGCGAATGGCGCCGATATCCGCAGTTCCTCGCTCCACCGGAAAGGCGTTCATCGCGGCTATCCACTTACCGATGATCGGGATCTTGAGTGCGCTGGCTCTTGCCATGAAAATGAGCTGGCGCTTCGACCCCATCCCCACGAGCAGGGGATCGAAGAAGCACTGATGATTGGATGCGAAAACCACTCCGCCCTCCGCGGGGATGTTTTCGACCCCGTAATGGCGAATGCGAAAGAGCATCTTGCCAAAAAGGATATGTGCCACGAACCGATGGACCTCGTAGGCAAAGAAGGTGTCATCGGAACAGCGAAAATAGACCGGGCTCGACCTTCGAAGCTCCAGGGACTGTTCGGAAGACTGACCGTCCTCTTCGGGCACTGTTTCTGCCTCGCTCATACTAGACCTCTGAAACGCGCCTCTTCAGTCATGGCCTCGATGACCTGCTGGATGTCGAGGTCCGAGGAATCGATGACTACTGCGCCTTCCGGCATGCAGAGAGGGGCAACTTTTCGATTGCTGTCCCGCTCATCGCGGACGCGGATTTCCGCCTTGATGGCCTCGAGGTCGACTGGCTCGCCCGCCTGCTCAAGATCGAGCTGGCGGCGGCCGGCACGAACGTCCAGGCTGGCCATCAGGTAGAGCTTGAGTGCAGCGTCTGGAAAGACAACGCTGCCCATGTCTCGGCCCTCGGCCACCAAGTCTGCTTCCTCTGCAAATGCCCGTTGGTATCCAATGAGCCGGGCGCGAACTTCTCCGCTGTTTGCCAGGTGGAAGATGTTGTTGGACACCTCCCTCGTGCGTATTTGGCCTGTTACGTCTACCAGGTTGACAAAGACCGACATTCCCGCGGGCGTTTGCTCAAAGTGCATCTTCAGGCCATCCATAGCCTGAAGTACGATGGTGGTATCCTCGAGATCCAGCCCCCGTTCGAGCGCGAACCATGTTGCAGCTCGATAGATGGCCCCTGAGTCAAGAAACGCAAAGCCAAGCGATTCGGCCAGCAGACGGGCCACGGTGCTCTTTCCTGAGCCTCCAGGTCCATCAATGGTAATAGTCCTACCGGCCACGATGCCTCCTGAATGCAGGCCTCCTGCCCGTTTGGTGAAGCCGTTGTGGCTTCAGGCGTTGCTGTGTTCGCCTCCAAATATCAATAATATGAAGACGCGGTACGCATGATTAAGACGCACCAGACACACTTATTTCCGAGGCCACCCGGAAAAATGAACGGGGACTTATAGCAGAGTTGAATAGGGGCTGCAAACTTGGCCGGCAACGCTCGCTTACAAGGGCATTGAAGGGGTGGGGAACCCGTGCTAACATCCGCCGCTCAAGGCCGATGGATGAAACCTTCCTGACATTCGCGGACGTGCAGGAGCACGGCGGGACTGTCCCCCTGAAGCTGGCCATAAGGTCAGAGATTTCGAGGCCGTCAGACACCGGCCCTCGCGACAATCCCTCTCATGAACTCAGTTAATCCCAATCATCACCCTCATCCGTACGGGCGATCGGTCCTGAATCTGGATGGCCTCAGATGCCGGCCTTCCGCAAACAATGCCGGAGGAAAGGAAAAGACTCCGGGCGCTAAGCGGTCCACAACGAAATTTGTCCTCTCCTCGAAGGGGTTGGAAGACAAAACGGAGGATACGCCGGATGTGGACGCACTCTACGATCAGCCGACCGCCGCGCCGCCCGATGAACTTCCGATGAGTGAACCGGCTGAGGATGATGATTCCCCGGCCCTCGGTACGACCGAGATTGTCGAGCCGGAAGAGGTCGATGCTGAAATACGTCGCGATTTTGGTGAATACGAGATCCTCTCCGAGCTGGGCCGCGGGGCCATGGGCATCGTCTATAAGGCCAGGCACAAACATCTGAGAAGGGAAGTGGCGCTCAAAGTCATGCTCGTCGGCACGCATGCATCGAAAAAACAGGTCGCTCGTTTCTATAAGGAAGCACAGGCGGCGGCCAAGCTTCGGCACCCGAACATCGTGCCCATCTTCGATATTGATAAGCGGCACGGGCGACACTTTTACACCATGGATTTCGTCCAGGGCAAAGGGCTGAATCAGCATATAGGGAGCGGCGAGATCTATATCCGCGGGGCCCTGAATATCGTTATCAAGATCGCTCACGCCCTTGAATATGCTCACGCGCAGAAAGTGGTACACCGGGATGTTAAGCCGAGCAATATCATCATTGATATGAACGGCGAGCCGCAGCTCATGGATTTCGGGCTCGCCAAGCAGCTCGATTCAGGAACCAAGTTCACTCAAACAGGAAGCGCCCTCGGCACGCCTGCATACATGTCGCCTGAACAGGCCGCCGGCGAATCGCACCGGGTCGATCACCGGTCTGATATCTATTCGCTGGGGGCCGTGCTTTACGAGCTGGTAACCGGGCGCCCTCCCTTCGAGGGCGACAACATGATGAAAGTGATCATCAAGGTGCTCAATCACGACCCGGTTCTACCCCGGCAGATCAATCCAAAAATTCACCGGGATATCCAGACCATCATCATGAAGGCGATGGAAAAGAACCCCGAGCGCCGGTACCCGGACATGAAGGAATTAGCTGCGGACCTGAATCGCTTTCTTACCGGTGAGGCCATCCTGGCGCGGCCAACATCTTTCATATCACGAGGATGGCGCAAGATACGCAAACACACCACCGCCATCGTGGCCGTGTCGATCGCATGCATCATTGCAGGGCTCTCCATGGTAACGGTGCACATCTCGCGAGAGCAGGTAAAGAAGGCGGAAATTGAAGCTGGAAAGTTGCAGAAAGAAATCGATAAGAAGGACCAGGAGGATATCCAAGAACGAATTCCGCAGAAGGTCCAGGCGGTCGCCGATGATTTTTCGAGCAAAAGACTTTCGAAGGTCTGGAAACCGCAATCCGAAGATCACGAATGGAGAATTGCAGATGGAGAGCTGGCTGTTCATGCGAAAGGCGAATCAGTCATCC
Source organism: Planctomycetota bacterium (assembly GCA_030740295.1). Next base: position 9,015 of record JASLXP010001098.1, on the reverse strand, counting down.
TTCTCGAGCCAAAAATCGAGCTCAAAGGAAATGTGAAATTCGATTTCAATCTGCTTCTGCCTTCTGAAGCTGAAGATTTCCGAGTGGACTGTCTGATCGGTGAGGATCAGGGCCAGGCCTTCAGGTTGATCATTCAGAGCGGCGACCCGCATCCTCAGCTCAAGCTCCAGCGAAGTGGCGCTAAGCTGGCCGAGGTGGATGTCGAGGGATTTACGCCGGGCAAGCCATGGCATTGCAGCCTCGAACGCCGCAGCGATCAGATACGTTTCGAATTCAGAGAGCCCGGCACAGCCACCCCCGCGGGCCTCTTGCGTTACAAGGGGCTGGAGCTGATTCGCAGCCTGGGTGCATCGAAGACGGGTAAGTTTCTTATGGGCTTTGCCGTCTGGGATGGCCATGCGCGATTCGACAATGTCTTACTGACCAAAGAGAGCGCACCCGAAAAAGGCATCCTCTATCCCCACCAGCAATCGATCCTTTACAGGGCGTACGATTATGCAAAACCAGTCCTGACCGATTTCATGAACGAGCATAAAGATGAGATCGTACGCCTCAAGGCAAAGCTGCTCCTCGGGCTGTGCTATGAATTGGAGAACCAATACAGGCCCGCTCTGAAACTCTACAACAACTTTCCCGAATCTCTGGCAGAGGAAGCTGATGAGGAAGCGTTGGCCGAATTTGCAGAACTCTACCGGGAAAACGCGCTCAGGCGTTTCTTCTGTTTCGTTCGAACAGGCCGGCTTAACAGGGCGGCCACCATCATTTCAGGGCTCACCGAAAAGGGAGTGCTGATCGATCCGGCCAGCGTGTGGCATTTCCGGGACGTGCTCCAACGCTGCCTGGTTACTCCGAGGCTTGATGAAGCACTCCTGCTGATTCAGAAGGCGCGGTTTGAAGGCTCTGATTTCATCCTCGAGGGCAACCTTCCCGAATATCGTTTGTTCGATCTCTCCAAGTCCATTGGCCAGAACGTGCACAGTGAGTTCCTCGCGAAAGCGATTCGCCTTGCCGTCAAGCTCGGCTCCGGGACAATTCCCAAATACTCCAAAGTGCTCGAGGCGTACGAGGCATTCCCGGCACCTCAGATGGCAGTAGCGATCGAGAGCAGCCTTACCCACGCCATCAGAGCAGAGAAGCTTGATGATGCGCTGAGCCTCTTGAAATTTTCGTCTGACAGGCTCACCAAATCGGAAAAACTGGACGGGCTCGCCTCCAGATTGGCTATGCGTTTCTGCAGCCTGAAACAGTTCGCGAGCGTTACAAAAGTATATGAGAGCTACCAGACGCCTCTGTTGACCAAGAGCTACAGAACGGCGGTTGACGGCCTGCTCAAGCAGGGCGAGCGTGACGAAGCCAAGGGCCTGTTCATGCAGGCCAAGGACGCCTTCACTAAAGAGCAGCCGGACGAACAGACCCTGGCCACGATCGAATCCATGGGCGTGGAACTGATGAACGCATACGCCCGAACAGGGGACTACCCGGATCTCATCGAAATTCTCAATGCCTTCACACGCACCTCTGCTGCTTTGGTCACCCCCGTTGAAACCGCCCTTGCGCGCTCTATCGAAAAAGAGGAATTCGAGCAGGCCATCGAACTTCTCAAAGTCGTCCGTGAACGCTCCCTGCCCCCAACAGAAGGACTGAATGCCCGCACCCTCCAACTGGCAGAATCTCTCGCCGAGAAGCAGAAAGTGGTTTCATTCATCTCCGCCTACAACGCGTATCCCGTCAAACATTTCGCCGGCAGCCTCGTGAAGCTGCTCAAGGTCTGCCAGGCAAACGAGGCATACGCCAACTGTGTCGAGCTGCTCAAATTCGGTCGAGACAAACTCGATGCAGGGGAATTCAAGGACGTCGAAGAAGACCTTTCGAAATTCCTGCTTGAATTCGCGGACGCAGCCATCAAGCGCAAAGAATTTCAGCAGGTCATCGCCGCACATCGAGCCTATCCGACTGACGATTTGAAGCCCGCATTCATTTCCGCCATCAAGGCGGCCAGCGAAGCCCCCACGGCAAAGGAAGATTCACCCCTTCCCGCGCTGACGCAACTGACCAAATTGCTCTCTTTTTCACGGCAGCAATGGCCCTATCCTGCTGAGGGTGAGTTGCGCCAGCGACTGGTAAATTACGTGGTAAAGATGTCCGGCCGAAAAGATGACGGATCAGAACAGGATCCTCCAGTCTCTGATAAGACCAGGAGGCAAGAGCACGCCAAACTCCTCGCAGTACTTGTAGCAGATTACCGTTCGGCGCTGGAAAATCCGGAAGCGGATTCTCAGAGCCTGAATGGGATTATGCTCGAACTGGCCGACGTACTCCTTCTCTCACGTCAGAAGGAAGAGGCAGAAAAACTCCTCCAGGACTTGATGGAAAAGCTGCCACAATTGCATTCTCTCAGAGACGATGCGCTTCTGCGTCAGGCGGTCATCTCCACCGATAACGGTGATGCAGAAAGAGCGAAAGAACTGTGGGGGGAACTGGCGAAAGAAGGTGGCGAGGATGGCCCCTATCTGCGTTTGCCCGGATACATGGCCGGAGAGGCGATCGATGACGCGTTTACCGGCCTGGCCGATGCAAACCTTCAAAAGCTCCTCGGCGCGCTTCGCCTGAAATCTACCGGCGCAACAGACGAGTTAGTAAAAGCAGCCTTTACCGAACTGGACTCGCTCCAGACCAAAAAACTCGAATGGTATTCTTCAATTGTTCGAGACAACCTCGCGGCAAAAGCCGCGTCGGATGAGAATCCAACTCTTCCGAAATCGGATGGCAATGCGGACTAATTACCTCGTGGCGACCAGGAGGAGAAAATACCAATCCTGCACTCAACAACAAAGCTGACGGTGGATGAGTTTCTCTCATTGCCTGAAACCGATGAACACCTGGAATTAGTGGATGGAGAAATCGTCATGTCCCCAAAGCCCAGAACGAGCCATCAGCTCCTGACATCTGAAATCATTTTTCTTCATGCTCATTGAATCTTCGGATCGAAAGATGATCCCCAATGCCAGCAGATGGCATCCGTGCTGGAAGCAAAAGGCCACTCCGCATTTCTGGTTGAAGCGGACGCTATCGGCCAGGGTCATGACCATTCCATCGATCAGGACGGAATCTTCTATGGCGATCAGTGCCTCGACGAAATTCCCGCCTTTTACCTGCGGCATATCACGTCGCCCATGGCGCCCATCGTCCGGATGCAGGAAGGAGAAGAGCCGGTCCTTTATCGAGACTGGTTTACCGAATACATGCACATGCGCGAGCAGCAGGGGCTCGTCATCAGCTTTCTGCTCGCCCTCGAGGAGCGCGGGGCCTGCTTGGTGAATCCGCCGTTCGCCGGCAGCGTCAATCAATACAAGCCGTTTCAGCTTTCCGGGCTCAGACACCATGGGATTCCGCTTCCCAGGACGCTGGTCACGAATAATCCGGAGAGAGTGAAACGTTTTCTCGAAGAGGTCGGCGACGTGGTGTTCAAACCTTCCATGGGCGGGGCCCTGTGCCGGCGCCTCGATAAGGACAAACTCGAAGAGTTGGAGCTCATCAGAAAATCGCCCGTGATTTTTCAGGAGTGCATCGAAGGAGAAGACGTGCGTGTCATGATGGTCAACGGCGAAGCAGTATCGAGCATGATCGTCGATTCGACCACCCTTGATTTTCGTGATGACCCGAATTACTCCTCCGGCGCGGGCACCTACCGCGAACTTGAACTGCCAGACGATATCGTGGCCATGTGCGCCAAAGCGCAGTCGTTGCTTGGACTGCGTTTCGCCGGTATCGACCTCAAGTATTGCGACAACGACACCTACTATTTTATCGAGGCGAATTCATCACCCATCTACCTCGACGTCGAGTTGAAGCACGGACACAACATCACCGAGCGCATCGCCGACCTGCTCATCCAGGAAGCAAAGACGCCGCAGCACGAAAGACCCGGACCGCCGAGCCTCAAACGGCATCAGGATGAGACGCTGAGGTAGAGTGGAAGAAGCGTGGAGAGCCCCATCCGCGACCTCATTCTCACTTCCTCTTAACCTGCCCTTAATCTCATCTTTTCAGACAGAAGATGGCACAGCTAGAAATAGGTAAGAGCCTAAAGACACCGATGTCCCTGCAGCAGCACTACACCCCCAAACGTCCAATCACCCCCACAGCCGTACTTCTTGCGCTCTTCTTTGTACCGCACATCGTCTTCGCCGATTGGGTCGTCCACGAACATCTCCCGCGCTGGGCGCAACGGGGTGCGATGAGGGCCTGCGTTGCCCCCTTCGATGCGCACAAACTGCGGCCCTGGATTGATTCAGATCCGTTGGCCTGCAAATTCAATCTCCTCTTTACCGGGCATACGGCGTGGGAGGATGCGCGCACTCCGGCTGAAGAAATCCTCAAACACTACATCCGCCCACTCGGGGGACACCTCTTCTTTTACACCTGTCCGAATTCAATTTACTGGGACGACGAATTCGAGCGTGTCGGATGGCGCGATGACCTCGCATTTGAGCGTTACCGCAACGACAACTTTCACCGGCAGCCCTATGCGAAGGAATGCATCAACTACGATAGGGACGGTCGGCCAACCATTGCTTACCCCTGGCCCTCACGTCGCCATCGGACGAGCTACTTTGCCGAACGATGGGTCGCCCATCACAGCCAGGTTCTCGATTACATGGTCAAAGGCCGCGGCGGAGTCACGAATAAGTACCTCTTGCCATACATGAAACCGCTCCGATTCCCCGGCATCGTCGATGGATTCTATTTTGACAACGCAGGGCTCCGTGAGGATTGGGGCCCATTGGCGATGGAGCGTTGGAAACAGATCAGCAAAAAACGATTCGGTGAAATCATTGATCCCAGAACGTCACAGAATCCAGCCGTCCGGATGGCCTGGAAGGACATGCAGTACCGAGCGTTCATTAATTACCACAACGCCTTCCGCAGACACGGCTGGACCTTTGAGCGGCCGCGCCTGACTATGCTCGGCTTCCACGTCCCGCAAGCTTACTACGCAGCCGAGGTCAACTACCCGGACATCATGTTCTACGAGAACACCTATCGGGCTCAGCCTCAGGGAGACAACATCTGGTCTATCAAGCGCGGCCTTGCGGCGACGGACGGCAAGGCGCAGGCATGCCTCAATCACGAACGCTTTCGCCGAGAGCGCCTCGATCCGAAGGGCGAATTCAAAGTGCTCAACTGGCAGCTCTCCCGCGAATTCGCCAGGCTCAGCATGGCGGAGTGTATGGCCATGTCCGCCAATCACATGGTGCAGATGGGGCCGCTCATGTATGCGCACATGAGGTATGGCCAGGAATACATTCTCTACAACACATTCAACGAGCAACTCGAAGACGAGCTCTATCACAACGCCACCCCCGGCGCGAAACTCGCCGTCCTCTGGCCCATTTCATCCGAGGCCCGGGGTACCGCGGATAACGAGCCGCTCGGGCGGAGGCTCTGGACCCTGGGCTACCCATACGAAGTCATCGTCGAGCGAGACCTGACCAGCGAGATCTGGCGAAAGATGGACATGGACATCCTCATCCTTCCTGATGCGCGCTGTCTCAACGAAGAGAGAATAAATGTTGTCCTTGACTGGGTGCGCAAGGGTGGTCGCTGTCTCGTTTCGCAGGCCCTTGGTGAACGCGATGAATTCGGACTGCGACAGAGCAGCAAAGCTGCCCGTGAACTACTCGGAGATCTTGGCGCGCGCATCCGTTACGCCGCGTCCATCGAATTTCAGATGCGAGGTTTTGAAACCGAGCAGAGCGGCCGCATCTGGCTGCCCGCACGCCGGCAGTTTACAGAGAAGACACTAGAGGGAACCGCATCGGTCGTCTTCAAGGGCGAGCCGGGGAAGTACGACCTGCGTTTTGATTTTCTGGATGAAGCGGACGGCGAATGCTCGCTCACCGTTTTTCGGAATCAGGATCTCATCCGGAAGCTCAAACTCGATCGCCAGACCGATAAACGCAGCATGAGGATCGTGCCGGGTGTCTCACTCAAGACGGGCGACAACATCAGGATTCACGCGAAGCAGGACAACGAAGAGTTCTGTCGCATCTATGGCCTGGAGCTGATCCCCAGCGGCGCTGACCTGGAGAAAGTCACCTGGCGGGAGGTAGGCAAAGGCAAGGTGGCCTTCGTGCCTCAGAACCTGATGGAGTACAACGAGACAAAGATGGTCAAGATCCTTGAAGAGATCGGTCGCGAGCGACTCGAACGCTGCGGCTACCAGCGCGAGCCCAACGAGATGGGTGCGATTTTCTGCAACATGCTCCGTGATAAAAACGGCCGCGGCCTGCAGGTGCACCTTGTGAATGCCAGTTACAGCACAACGGAGCGCTACACACCGCTGGTGTCATCAGAGGCCATCTGTCGTGCGGATGTTTTCCTGAAGAAGCTGCCGTCAAGGCCGGTCGTGCGAGCCCAGTGTTGGGGGATCGGTGATGAATGGAAATTGCTCGTCACGGTAAACGGAAAAGAGCTCAAGGCCGTTGAGGGATCCAAAGTCCGTGGGGTTGCCTGGATAAATATTCCCGCGCCTGAAGAATATTTAAAAGCTGGTGAGACAAATCGCGTCACGCTGAGGGTTGAAGGTAAGCTCAATCGTTACAGCTCGGCCGGCGCGCTCTACATAGACACGACGGAGACAGATCCAAAAAGCGCGTTTGCCGGGGATGGAACAAATTTCAGTAGCGATGACCTGTCCACGCTGAAGGGAAAGCAGACAGGCGCCTACAAGATCCGGATATGCGAGGCATACCCGGTCGCGCCGCGTCCTCCAAAGCTGGGTGTGCGATTATCGAAAAGGCGGAGCGTCATCGTGAAACTGAATGCATCACGTATCAACGGAAACACACGCGCATTGGTTGTCTCACCGGACCACCCGCCGTTTCGCCTGCCAGTGAGCCGACGCGGTAAACAGGCGGAATTAGTTGTGCCGAAGTTGGACGTTTACAGCGTGCTCCTCCTGTCCAGCGACGAGGCATATCTCGACGCGGTCGAATCGAAGGCTCGAAGGATCAGATACCAACGCCTCCCAAAACGATCCTCTGGTTTTCAGAAACTGCTGGCTGTGAAGGCGGCCGGCAGCAAATTGACGTACGGCAGTTTAGAAGGGGACACTCATCTGGGTGATGTCGAAACGATCGATCCACAGAAGGTCACCGTGAGAAACGACACACGATACTTCGGTAAAGAACTCGAACGGGACAGGGACTACCGCATCGAGAAGGATGGCAAGGTATTCCGGCTGCCCGGCTGCCGCACTTACTCCGAGGACAAGCTCTTTATCACCTGGACGGACATCGAGGGCGGCCACTACCGTGAACCGTACGCTGCCTACATGTCTCTCGATGGCGGCCAGCTCGTGCCACCTGGGTGGCGCCCGGCCAATAAAGTAAAGCTCTTTCGTGAAACTGAACCTGTGAATGTGCGCCATGGAAAAGCTTCGGCCCGGGTTGAGGCCATGCCAAGAGGGGGGCTTTCCAAGCGCTTAATGACGGTAGATGCTGGCCGCCCGCATCGCCTCTCGGTTTGGATCAAAGTAGCTGAAGGAGAAGCGCAGGTACGCATTATTCGTGGCGCTGAGGGTGAGCCGACAGTGGTCTCAAGCGCCAGCCAGTGGAAGCAGGTCGCAATCGATTTCAAACCCATTGCGGCACAGGTCGATTTCCGAATCGAAGGCGCACCGAAACAGAAGCGTTCCGTCTTTTATGTGGATGATGCAAGCATGGTGGAGCTGCCCGTATTTTCGGACTGAGGGAATAACAGGCTTGATTTTGCAGAAGGACTCTCGATAGTGTCCCGACACAAATCAGAACCATGCTTTACTGATCGTGGCCACAACGACCTACAAATATTTCGAGCCTGAAATCCTCTCCCGGTTGGAGAACTTCGATCTTCGCGCCCGCGGCATCGTGGAGGGGTTCATCGCAGGGATGCACAAAAGCCCTTTTCACGGGTTCAGCATCGAGTTCGCGCAGCATCGCGAATATGTGCCCGGAGATGAAATCAAACATGTGGACTGGCGCGTCTATGCGAAATCGGACAAGTATTACATCAAGCAGTACGAAGAAGAGACCAACTTCGTCGCGCACATCCTGCTCGATACCAGCGAGTCCATGAAGTTCGGCTCAGGTGACCAGACGAAGCTCGATTACGCATGCCTGATGTCCGCCTGCCTCACCTACTTGATCCTGCAGCAGAGGGATTCGGTAGGGATGGTTTCATTCGACCGCAATGTCAAGGAGTACCTCCGACCGAGCGGCAATCCATCCTTTTTGCAGACCGTGCTCGGCCGTCTTGATGAAACTGAACCGGCAGAGGTGACAGATGTTGGCAGCGTCCTCCACGACCTCTCCACCCGGCTGCGCCGGCGGGGGATGGTCCTTTTGATTTCCGATCTGCTCGATGACCTCGATACGATTTTCGATGGCCTGCAGCATCTCCGTTTTGACAAGCACGAAGTCATGATCTTTCACGTCCTCGATCATCAGGAGAGGGCTTTTGAACTGGATGGTCTCATCCGATTCAAGGGACTCGAAAAAGTCATCGATATCAAAACCGAGCCCCGCAGAATCAGAGACATCTACCTGGACGAACTCAAAAACTTCACCCAGCGTCTTCGCGAAGGCTGTGACCGCCACGGCATCCAACTCGTGGAAGTTGATACATCAATGCCCATCGAGCAGGTGTTGATTAATTTCCTGATCTCAAGAAGCGGGAAATAGGGTCTGGCGGGTCAAGACGGAAGGGCTTTTCAGATTTAGGAAGTGGGAGTCCTCTTGTTCAGGGGCGAAGCCACGGTCGTTTGCCTAGCCCAGCCCAACGGGCTGGGTTCAGAGAAGGATTGCCATTCAGGGGCAACGCCCCGGCCATTTGTAAGGAGGCCATTCATTGGGGCAAATGACCGAGGCGTTGCCCCTAAGAATGATCTGCCCGAAAACCCAGCCCGTTGGGCTGGGCTAGGCAAACAGCCCGGGGCTTTGCCCCTGAAAATTGTCATTCAAATCCGTAAGATTG
>JASLXP010001097.1 GCA_030740295.1 Planctomycetota bacterium | reverse complement strand
ACAGCCTGAACGGCGCTCAACACAGGCAACTTAATCCTGGCAGTGGCGGCTGGCTTCAGAGTAATGACGAGATGGTCTTGCACCTTGATGCCAGCGAACTCCTTGACGATTGCCTTCCGCACTCCGCCGGATTCGCGCATGACATCGAAATCATTCAGGGCTGGTTTGTTCTGAAGGAGAACGGAGAAAACTCGTGCCCCTGCTTTGATGTCTTCCGGCTCGGCGAAGAAGAGACGCACGGTGAAACGGGCAGGTTGCCCGCCTTTGTCCACCAGACGGAATGTGAGCGGCTTTGTGAATTGGTAGCCGGACGTGTAGAGCCAGGGACTCTCGGTACCGGAGACGGTGGCCGTCAGCTCGTCCAGCTTATAGCACATGCTGTCCTGGTGTTGATAGACGGGCAGCCACTTACCAACGAGACCGGGGTTGGTACGAACGGGGTATGGCAGCCAGAGATCCCCGGACGCATCCTGTCGAAATCCGGGCGCCCCCAAGTTGATCGACATTTTCTTGACCGGGAATACGGTCACCTTCTCGATGCCGCCGACCAGCCCAATGCCCCATGGACGCTCCTGTGCCTTCGGATACAGAGCGATGGAAGTGTAAATGGGCGTAGAGCAGGTGCAGCCTGAACGGCCTTCCGGAGCGACAAAGACACCGTTGGCGGGCACTGCGTTGAGGCCACAGGACAATGCCATGTTTCCGAACGGAACGTATCCAGACAGGTCATCGAGATTGAAACAGGAAATGCCGTTCTTGTTAGTAAACAGCGCGGCTCCCGACCCCAGCAGATGGCTGCAACCCACGTAGCCGCGATGAAAGTCGAGCTTCTGCTCTTCTCCCGAGAGCGGATTCAAGATCATCTTCGGTTTGCCGGTTCTGAGATTCCATGCGAAGGGCTCTGCATAGATGGTGCCGTCAACCAGGACCGGGCGCTTGCGATATCCGAGGCGTCCGCCCCAAAGAAACTTGCCCGACTTGCTGTCGAGGGCGTACAGTGCTCTGCGTCGAAATTCGCCCTTTAGGAACTCCCGATGCGGATGCCCCAGACTGCCGGTCCCGTGAACGACAACAACGTTGTCCTGATACATGCATGCAACGCCTACACGATTCTTAGACAAGACAACGTCATCGAGCGTGATGTCTGTCGCGTTGAACGGCCACTGCCAGAGCTTCTCACCAGACGCTGCATCCAGCACGACCAGTTTCCTCAGGTCCGGCTCGATCAATTTGCCTCTGCGATCCAGAGGTTTTCGGTCCTCGACAGAACTGTCCTTGATGGTGTTCCTGATGGCCTGTTGATGCTCTGCCTCCGTTAATTGCCGCTGTACGACGAACAGGTTCCCGCCACCGATGGCGATACCGTCGTGATCGATCCCATCGCCGTCATATGACCAGGCCGTCCGGCCAGTCTCGACATCAATGGCAAAAACGCCTTCGCTCAAAGAGCGGTCGCCACGGCGTCGCCGGGAATCATACTTCGAACGACTTCCGTAGAGCAGTTTTCCCTGCCTCGCGACCCAACCCCACAGATTCGCCTCGCCTCCATCTCTGGCTGGCGCAGGAAAGGTGCGGAGCGTTTCACCGGTCGTGCGATGTAGCTGAACGCACTCGCGGTCATTAAGGACGACGAAAAGCCCATCCGCATCCACAGCCATGTTGGATGTCCCCAGAGGAAGTCCAAGCCGCGTGGCCCCCATCACGTGCTTCTCCCAGTATTTCACACCATTGTAGATGTCATAGGCCATCAGCAGGTCGTAGCCTTGTGTAAACATAATGCCGTCATGCACCAGGGGCATTGGCGGTGTGGCGTGGCGATCGATGCGTTCCCGCGGCCCGGGCTCACCATACCAGAGAATGCCGAACGGCCCCTTAACCTGCTCGTCTTTGCTGCTCGATGTGTTCGACGGGCTGCCATAGTTGTGAGACCAGTCATCCACACCCGGCAGCCTGCCCCTCTCAATTTTGTGCCACGCCCCCTGACTCTCGATGTTCCCGTTCTGTGCTATCAGTTCCTTAAGCAAATCAGATGAAAGCGCCGAAGTGTAACGCCTGCCCAATTGTTCCCCGCCGTGCGGCTGTCCGAAGTATGCCACCCCGCCAAAGGGGCGAGTGACGCGAAAGACTTCTGAAACCGGTGTCGGGGATGGCTCGCCAGCGAAAGAGCTTTGGTCAACGACCAGATTAAAAATGTACGGAGCGAACGGAAGCCGCTCCAGAGAACCCTGTTCCAGGCAGACCCTTCCGCCGTAAACGCCGGCAGCACTCAACAGCTCTCTGCCGCGCCTGACCGTTTCCGCATCCCG
>JASLXP010001096.1 GCA_030740295.1 Planctomycetota bacterium | reverse complement strand
TCAGGATTCTGGATTCTGGATTCTGGATTCAGGATTCAGAGATTCAGAGATTCAAGATTCAGAGATTCAGAGATTCAGAGATTCAAGATCTAGATCTAGAGATTCAAGATTCAAGATTCATGATTCTGGTTCTGGATTCGAGACTCAGGATTCAAGATTCTGGAACCAGGGGCTCAGGAAATCGGGATTCCCGATTTCTACTGATGGCTGGGACTGATTTCCACCCGGGCATTTGTCGCGTGTGACTCGAAGGCTGCATCGATGACCGCGACCGTCGCCAGGCCGTCCTGAAGTGTCGGCATTTCCGGGACCTCTTCGCCGTGGATTGAGAGAACCAGATCGCGATAGAGCGCGGCAGTAGCGTCCATGGGATTGGGTGGAATTTCGGCATCCTCCGGATCGGCTTCCGGGCCGTTGCGCCATTTGATATCGCCTCCGAACGTCGTCTGAATTGCACCGCGCCTGCCGGCTACCTGCACGACTCTTGAAAGGGGCGGCGAGGCCATCGCAGCGACCAGGGTTGCGGCGGCGCAATCGTCGCCCCCGAGATCAAAATGAAGCACGGCAAGCTCCGGCGCTTCCGAGCCGTGAAAGGTGCCGCACTCGACGCGGCCGGTGACCGCGGTGACCGGTCTGCCCGTCCACCAGCGAATAAGATCTATTTCATGAGTCAGGTAATCAAAGACGCCCGTTGATTTGCCGGCCCGCATGTAGCTGCCCCGCATCCGACCGGTGTGCCGGGCGTGATGAATCATCACCGGATCGATTTGTCTGCACAGTTCCTTCATCTTCACCGCGTGGTTGTGATAATGCAGTTGGAAGGAAGTTGCGCCTTTCAATCCCTTTTCTTCCGCGAGCCGGACGAGTTCTTCGCCTTCGGCCGCGTCGCATGAGATCGGCTTCTCCATGACGAGGTGCTTGCCGGCATCCAGCACAAGTTTGCCGACGGGAACGTGCGAATCGACGGTCGTGGCCACACCGATGACGTCCGGTTCGAGTGCCAGCAGGTCGTCGAGGCTTTCGAACGCTTTCACTCCTGTCTTTTCTTCAAAAGCAGCCCTGGCTTCCGGACTGAAATCGCAGCCGCCGACACATTCGGCGCCTTCAAGAGATTGAACGGATTTCACATGGGAAATGCCTCTCGGCCCGCAGCCAACGACACCGAGTTTTGTTTGTGGAATAGAACTCATCTGTGGGACGTTATTGGTTAATGGTTGGTGGGGATGGTCAATATAGTGACGTAGGCCGGAAAGGGAATTCATTCCTCCTGAGCTTGTTTGCGCAGGTTGCGCGACATCCAGGAAAACAGACAGATCGCGATGATAAGCTGCAGGCCCGACGGCACGATCACGAAACCCAGAACCATGAGGTACTGGGCGCCACCCATCCACATGCCGAGAATCATGAACCCTATCCCCAACAGCATCTGTGAAATCATCTTGTAGATCAGCAGACTGACGATGGCATAAGCGATAGCCTTGCCGGGACTGGATGCCTTTATCGACCAATAAAGGCCAACACACGCGTAGAAAAACAGCCCTGTCAGGTTGGCAAAAAGTGAAACCAACGGGAATTGCTGATTCATCATGCCCATCGTACGCGCGGAACTCGAGCCCCAATGAGGAAGGCTGATCCCAACGGTCAGGACAATCACTCCAACGAGGACCATCCCATACTCTTTCCAGATCACATGTAATTTATCGAGGATGATCTGCCGGTCTGTCATCGGCGTCATCATGAGAGAGGACATGACTCCCGGCTCTTTCTCCGAGGCGAACAGGAGGCAGGAACGGATTAACACGGCGAGGAACATCAGCATCCACGATCCCATGCTGATGAGCGAAGCAAACATGATGAGCTCATCCGGCCTGAAACCGAAGAGCTTTGCCCTGAAAGCCCAGCAGGACAGGACGGTGATCACAAGGACCACGTAAAAGCACGCCACCACCGCGCTCAGTGCGAATGTCCGGCGTGCATCCCTCCAGACAATGGGACGGCCCTTCACTTCGCCCAGAATTTTTGTATTCCTGGATGGCGTCGCCACCGGAGAAGGCTCGGATGGGCTCGATGGCGCAGGTCCCGCGATTGCCTTCTCCCTTGGAATGAAAGTCCGGCGAATACCAGACCTCCCAGCCAGGAGCAGAACAGCGCAAAGGGTCAACGTGCATACACTGAATTGGATGGCGTTGCCCAGGGTCAGAGTACCGGCAACAGATGCGCCGAACACATACACCGGGTGAATGATTTCCAGGAGAGTGTCGGCGATTGCCTGGTTGTTCGTTCCCCATGCCAGCGCGTAAAGGCACAGTGGCGTCAGGAAGCCAGCAATGGCCATGATCAGGAAGGTGGCAACAACTGCTTTGTAGTTCTGCTCGACCAGGGTGGAGACAGCCAGGCCGAGCGAGTTCAGCAGGAGAATCGTCAACAGGGTGATACCGATTGCGCCAAACACCTGTGAGGCCGCGACACCTCCGAACATCGTGGCCATAAAAAGCAGGGGCAAGCCAGATAAGAGAAGCAGCGTACTCCGAATGAATTCCACGCCGAGCTTACCAAGGAGGATGCTGGCCGGGGTGAGGCGCGTGAGCATCAGCAGCCCCAGCGTTCCGCTGTCTCTCTCTTCCACGATGGAATTTGCGGCCACTGCAGGCGTAAGGAGGACGAACAGTGTGAATTGCCAGACAGAAAATATTTGGAAGAGCTGCAGCCCAATCCCCTGCGTCTGTGCCTGCCCGGCGAAACTCATGGTAAGAGCCACAAAGAAGACAGGTGTTGCCAGCACTGCGCCGTATCCGAACCGCAGCCAATAGGTCCGCTTCTTTCGGGCCGATTCCTGAAGTTCTCTGAGGATGACGACTTCGAGGGCCATGGGTGGGGTTTTCGTTTACATGGTGTGGCCACAGGCTGCCAGCCTGTGAGCCAGGTTAAACTAATATGAGCCTGCAGGCTGGCAGCAGCAGCCTGTGGTAACGAGAGCTGCAAATTCGGCTGTTTCAGGAAACCTTCCCTTCAGTGATGCGCATGAATGCGTCTTCGAGATGGGCCTCCTCCGGTGTAAAGCTGAGAAGTTGTATCTCCTCCTCGATAAGCAAGGTGGCAAGGAATGCGGCATCTTCTACCTCAGGAAGCAAGGTCACTGTAAATGAATCTTCGTCGCGCTCGGTGGATTCCACCTCCGCCGTTTCCAACAGGATATCCTCCGCCTGATCGGCGTTCTCTTTTACCTTGATGTGCACGATGATCTGCGGCGCAAGTTTTTCGTGGAGCGCTTCCACCGTTCCCGCGAAGAGGACTTTGCCCTGTTCGATGATGACGACCTTGTTACACATCTGCGCCAGTTCAGTAAGGATGTGCGAAGAAATGAAGATCGTCTTTTCCATCTGGCTCAGCTCCGAGAGCAGCGCGCGAATTTCGATACGGGCACGCGGGTCGAGCCCGGAGGCCGGCTCATCGAGCAGCAGCAGGTCAGGGTCATGCACGAGCACCCGTGCCAGGCTGAGCCGCTGCTGCATGCCGCGAGAGAGCGCGGAGATAGGCTCTTCCTTCTTGTCTTTCAGATCCGTCAGTTCGAGGACATCGCCGATGATGGTTCGTCTTTCGGCAGACGTGAGCCCGTAAGCCGCGGCGAAGAAATCCAGGTACTCGCCGGCCACCATGTCCCGATAGAGGCCGAACTGATCCGGCATGTAACCCACCAGCCGTCGGACCTCTGCCGGACTTTTCACCACGTCGTAACCAAACACCTGGGCGCTGCCGAATGAAGGCTCGAGCAGCGTGGAGAGCATTTTCAGAGTCGTCGTCTTGCCGGCGCCGTTGGGACCGATGAAGCCGCAGATATCTCCGCGGCCGATGGTGATATCAAGGTTCCTGACGGCATGCAGCGCGCCGAATTTACGTGACAGCCCTGAAGTCTTTACGGCTGTTTCCGGATTAATGAGTTGAGGTTTGCTTGAGGTCATTCTTCAGTTTCCTCAGTCAGTTCCAAAGGAAAACAAAATCGGACAAGGGTCATCGATTCCAGCCTGGGATCGGCATCCACGTATTCTATGTCGACCGCGGCCTGATTTACCCAGGCCAGAAAACAGTATCTCTCTCTGCTGAGTTCAGAGAGGTCCAGAAACCAGTCGTTCTGAATCTGATCCTGGTGCTGGGTCATCATTTGGCTGACGTCTGATTCCCACTGAGAGTGGAACGAAAAAAGGTAAAGAACTCTGCGAGCCTGCTCCCTGGTACAATGCTGGTTCCCATACTTCAGGAAAGGCAATGGCCCCTTCTGTGCGATGCCAGACAGCCAGGGCTGCAGTTTCAGGTTCGATCGCCGGGGAAAATTAAGCGTCCCGCCGCTGCTCAGTTCATCCGGAAGAATGACGACCTCGTCCCCGTGAATCAGCGCGCAGTTGGTAAGCGTCATGCCGGGCCCGGCATCCAGCTCGATAGTCACTTCGTTTTCGGTCACGGTTGCCTTCAGCCATTCGCCCTCGAGGGTGTGGTCCACCCGCATCAGCCGGGAAGTCCAGATAGGAATCTTCGTATTCATGGAAGCCGCCTGGTGCTCCTGCATTGCGACGGCCCGGCTGCCGATTCCCGAGGTCTGCCAATTTCCCGCAGAGCTCCACAGACCGCCTTCCACTTTTGTGCGGAGCTGATACTTCCGATTCTGCTGTGAAAAGACATTCGTCCACGTCCGAATGTGACGGACATTGCGAATGGACGAAACGTCCACAATGGAAAGTTGCCGCACTCGCATGGGGCCGGCCTTCGTGGAATAGGTGCGCCAGTAAGAGAATCCGGAAAAGACCACCACCAGTAATGGAAATGTCACCCATGTCAGCACGGGCCGTTTCAATTTGCGCACCAGGATCATGTCGCCCGGCCCGACGATGCAGAGGTATACGACAATAAAAAGCAGGGCCCACCCGAGCCCGACGCTTCCGGACCCGCGGCTGGCGAGCAGGCCCCCCAGTGCAGGCTCCGGATTCAGGTAACCGTGATTTTGAGATTCCTCGCTGGAGTTGTCTCTTCTCAGCTTGAGGATGCCCTTCCAAAGTCTCTGAACCTCCCCCTTCGGGGTCTCGCCAATCTGGGCAGGCAGACAGGCCAGCAGGCAGACCGTTCCCCGCCCTCTCAGCCAGCGGTAAACGGGCACGCCGAAGTCCCTGTCGTTTTCAGGTTCTACGACCGCGTCAAAGCGAAAACGGGCTCCGGCATCTGGCCCGTCCACGCCTTCTTCTCCGAGGTCATCCACAGATCTGAAGTTCCGCGCCGGCAGCAGGCTCACGGGCAGCTTGTTCGCCAGCGACTGCCAGAAACGTCCCGGCGCTAATAGAAGAATACCGCCCCTCTCCACCCAACTGTGAATCGCCTCGGCCTGACTGGCGTTCAATTCTTCGAACCGCGATTCACCGAGCACGAGGATGTCCAGGCTGTCCAGGCCTTCACTGCGCTCAGGGAGCATGTCCATCCGGGCGAGGGTGAATCCGTCCCCCGTTTTCTCCGGGGATACCTCCTTCAAGGCCGCAAGCGTCTCCTCATCCAGAAACGGAACGGGCCTGCCCACCACGGCCATATGAACGGGGCTGCTCATGGAAGAGACCTCAATAGCAAGGGATCTGATTCTCTTGCCCGATTCCGCGTCGCGACATTCAAAGCGCATCTCGTCCGGTTTGAAACTGCCGCGCAGATAAAACGGAACGCGCTTCACCGACCCGACCGGCAACTGCACGATCTTGCGATAATGGACGTCATCGAAAGTGGTCGTCGACAGCCATGCGTCGATCGCCAGAATATTTGGATTCTCACCCTCGTTCTTGAGGAACAGATGCGCGCCTGCCCACCGGCCTTCTCGAATCTTGCCGTTCCAGAATGGGACTGGCTCGACGATCAATCCCTCCGCAAATACTGATGCCGCCAGCACTTGAATCGCAAACAGAAATACCGATATCTCTTTCAAGCAGTCACCCCGGTTGCAATCCGGAAAAACATCCACATATTCGCTTCCGTCCTAACCTGAATCACATAGGAAGACAAGCAAAATGCCAGTAACAAATCACGAACAGTATTGCCGAATGCTCGACAGCGCGCAGCAGAATCATTACGCATATCCCGCGGTAAACGTCACCTCTGAAACTACTGCCAACGCTGCGCTCTGGGGCTTCGCTCAGAAAGAGAGTGACGGCATCATCCAGGTCTCCACAGGCGGCGGGGAATTCGCCAGCGGCCAGGGCATCAAAGACGCCGTTCTGGGTGCGATTTCGATAGCCGAACACATCCATCGAGCGGCCGAGCGCTACGACATCTTTGTGGCCGTTCATACGGATCACTGTATGCCGGAAAAGCTGGAGTCCTTTTTCGTTCCGCTCGTGGAAGAAAGCGAACGACGGGTAGCCGCGGGAGGCGCGCCCCTGTTCAACAGCCACATGTTTGACGGCTCGGGCATCGAAGACGATGAAGACGAAAACGGAAAACACATCACCGGTTCCGGCCTGAGAAAGAACATGGATCTCGCCGTACCGCTCCTCGCTCGCATGAGCAAGATCGGCCAGATCCTAGAGGTAGAAGCCGGCGTGGTTGGTGGCGAAGAAGACGGCGCCGCTGGCAGCGACGATACCCCTGCCGACAAGCTGTACACCACCCCGGAAGACATGGCTTACGTGTACAAACGCCTTGGAGAAGTCGAAGGCGCGCGTTACATGTTCGCCGCCACTTTTGGCAACGTTCACGGCCACTACAAACCCGGCGTGGTAAAGCTCGAGCCCGGCATCCTCAGGGACGGCCAGGCAAGACTGAAGGATGAATTCGGAGAGGATGCGCACTTCGATCTCGTCTTCCACGGCGGCTCGGGATCATCCATTGACGAGATTCACGAAACCCTCAATTACGGCGTGGTAAAGATGAACGTGGATACAGACATGCAGTACGCGTTTTCACGCGCCGTAGCGGATCACTTTTTCAAGAGCTACGAGGAAGTCCTCAAAATCGACGGCGAGGTTGGCAACAAGAAGAAGTATGACCCCCGCGCCTACCTGAAGCTCGCCGAAGCCAGCATGGCCGACCGGACCAAACAAGCCTGCGACGCGCTTAAGAGTACTGGAAAGACCTTGTTTGAGAGGTGAGGCGGCGAAAGCACAGGAACCTTCCCCGGTGGCTTCAGTAAACTGCCTGAATCGTTGCCCGGATGTAGCCAACGGCGAAGGCGCGGCCGACGAAGGTTGCGCTCGGCTGTGGGAATGAGGGCGTGTGGTCCATCATGAAGGGGCCTTCAAATCCAATCTCTTTGTAGGTTCGCATGGCCTCCAGCATATCGACGTCCCCTTCGTCCAGAAAGACCTCCCGGAAATCTTTCGGCGTGCCGCGGATATTTCTGAAATGGACGTAGACGATTTTGTTCTGCGAGCCGACCCGTCGAATGGCGCCGGGAACATTCTCGCCCATTTCCGCAACGCAGCCCTGGCAGAAAAGCATCGCATTGGAATCGCTTCGCGCCTCGTCAAAGATGCGCTGATACTGGTCGAGGGTCGAGACGATCCTGGCCGCGCCGCCAATCGGTTCGGGAATCGGAGGGTCGTCCGGATGCAGGGCCATCCGCACCCCTGCCTCTTCGGCAACGGGAACGACCTTGTGGAGGAAGTGCTGGAGGTTAGCCCAGAGCTTTTCTTCGGTGATGTGCTTGTGGGGCACGTCCGGAGGATCTGCCATCAATTCGTCGTACACGAACGTGCTGTAGCTCACGCCGCCGCGTCCGATATCCGACTTGGTCCGAAAATTTCCAATCGGTTTGAAATTGTAGCCAAGAGTTGGGATGCCGGCTTCGCCGAGGCTTCGGATGATGTCACACCATTCTTCGATCTTTTCATCACGATCTGGCAGCCCCAGTGTGAACTCATCCCACCCGCCGTAAGCGACATTATGCAGCTTGAGCCCGTGCGACTCGGCGAGTTTGCGCGTCTGTTTGAAGTAATCCGTGTGCTCTTTTCGACTGTGCAGTTCCGGTGGCGGATAGATGGTGAGGTAGTCGACCCCGATCGCCTTGTAGATACTCAACGCTTCATCGTTGACCTGATCCCATCTGAGCTGTTCTTGAATGGTCATGGGTCCCCTTTCCTGGAAGTAGATGGCGTTCTCACAAAGCCCTGAGGAAGCAAATCACTTCTGGCTCAGGCTCCGAAGTCTTTCTCTTACGAACTGACCTCTACCGCAACCGAATCTCTGCCGAAGGCCAAAGTAATGTTCCTTCCCGCGCACTGGCCTCTGATAGCCACAGCGGCGACCGGCGGGCTAATGCTGCCCGACAACGGTCACGACAATCTTCCGGTTTCTCCCGCGGGTATCACAGTCAATCAATACGGCCTGTTGCCAGGTACCGAAGGGGATGCGGCCATCCACGACCGGCATCGCCAGCGACGGCCCGATCAGTGTGGCTCTGACATGGCTGTGGCCGTTGTCGTCGTTCCACGTCTTCTCGTGTTCGTAGGTGCCGTTTTCCGGGGCAATCTTCTCGAGTGCGGCCGCGATGTCGTGGTTCACCAGCCCGGGTTCATACTCAAGCGTCGATAGTGCCGCGGTGGAGCCGACGACCATCGCGGTGGCCTGCCCCGTCCGGATGCCGCTCTCGCCGACGATACGCTGGAGCGATTCGGATATGTCATGGATATCGGAATCGCCGCGAGTGCTGAGTTGGATTTCGGAGGAGTAAGCTGACATGGGCGTGGCACGTAATGCGTAATGAGTAATGAGTAAGAAAGCCTGCTAATCGTCAGGCCTTCAAACTTCTAAATTTCCCTTCCGCTCTTCCTCCACTCCAATCTTCCACCATTCCAATCTTCCACCATTCCACCATTCAC
>JASLXP010001095.1 GCA_030740295.1 Planctomycetota bacterium | reverse complement strand
TCTTTCCCCGCGCCGCGGCGGATTGTCATCGCCTGGGGTGCACCCCCCAGCACCCGGTATTGAAACGATGTTGCGCGGCGACGGGGCGGCCCCCGTCCCCCCACGCACCCCGGCCGCGGCTTCGCGGCTCTCCGCAAATCCTTCCGTAAATCTGGAACTTACGTCCTGGTCTTACCCAAATTCTTTACGCCGAAGGCGTTGAATTCCAGAGCCCAGGGTTGGCGAGGCTTTGCGAGCTACCCTGGGTCAGTTGACCACACAGGCCCGAACCCTGAAAGGGTTCTACAACGCAGTGCTGTACAACCCTTTCAGGGCAAAACGGCGATCTGCCGATGTGACCCAGGGTGGCGCTCACGACTACGTCGTTCGCTGACCCTGGGCTTTGTAATACAACGCCTTTGGCGTAAAGCAGCGGGCGAAATGAAATTTTGGTAAAGAGGTGGGCATCGCCCCAGGCACGGGATCGCTGAACCGTGCGTAAATCATTCTGGCAGGTCGTTGTGGGCAGATGTTGCCTCATTTATCCAATCTGCGAGGTCTTCCTCGATCTCGCGATTGATAGTGAACGATCCACCGGACTCCCGGTAGGCGCCTCGCGTGGAGCTGAAACAGTTTTCTGCGTCCGCCAGGGGAAGCACGCAATTGCGACCATCGACCAGAGCTTCAAGTCGAAGCGGACGCGGGGATAGTGCAGATGCGATATCGCAAAGATCGCCGACGGTGAGCGCTCCTGGGACGATGACGTCGTGCGGTACATAACAGAATCTGTTTTTGAGAATCGACGCATAACCTGCAAACATCCCGCGGGCGACCACAGCGAAGACATCGGGCTCGAACAGCGCGCCCAGAAGAGACAGTAGCCCTCCGAGCGGTTCAGAAGGTTCCGGAGGATCCTCCTCTCCAATGAGAGGATCAGCAAAGCCGGGAGGATTGGTTGGGGAGAAGGAATCACCCCATAGACACACTTTGATGCCCTGCAAATCATCGCGGCCATGCAGGTATCTCAAAACCGACCGCAGATCGCGCAAGCGTGAACCCATCAGCGTCTGTCCAAGCATCAGCTCGGTGGCGGAGATTGAGGTTGCCTCGCTCTGCCTGCCGCGATGTCCTTGCGGAGCTGTTTCCCCTGTGCCGCGGAGGTCAGGCAAACACACCGCCACGCCACTTGCGAGCAATCTTTGGATTTCATCGGATCGGTTCGCCCAAAAGCCGGCTTTGCCTGCCTGCGAGATTCCAACAATGATGGGGAATTGCTCCCTCATACTCTTGGGAAGCAGGAACAGAATCGGAATAATGATGCCGGGCTCGACCTCAAGAATAACGCGTCCCATCCGCAGGTGGTTCTCTTCTTCCAGGCTTTCATCGCGCACGATCGAGCTGTTCGACGGCTCAATGTCTCCAAGTAATTTCGCCCAGGCGCGACAAAGCTTTTCTTGCCGCTGGCTTTCAGGCAGGGATGATAGGCTGTCCCGAAATTGTGAGGCGCGCGCTTCTGCTAATTCGGCATAGATTTGGTGTTGGGGAATGTGGGGAAACTTCGTCTCGGTTTCTGCGGTCATACACTGCAGTTGATCTTCTGGCAGGCGTTGGCTGTATTCATCGGGCACCGGAATACTCATGAAACTTTCCAGAGCGGGATGAATCATACTGCGATGGACTTCTCCGATCTGGTTGCAATGGGTGGCTGCGGGAGGCCGCTCGGTGACGCGGCCCGAGCCGTGACAAGATGAGATTCTTTCATCTGCGTCGAAGAAGTTGTAGATGCTACGCAGCCGCCGCCAGACTGGGTCGTTTTCTGCGTCCCAACTGAACTCATGAGCATAGATCAGGCAACGCGGGCAAACCGTCCCGACGATGACCCAGGGCGGAAACCCGTCGCATCCACTTCGGTAAAGGCCGCGAGTGGATTCCCATGAGCCATTACCCAAATCGTTGAATCTCTCTTCTGAATTTTCAGGCAACGGATATCGCGTTTCGGGTTGAGGGCCACCGAAATTGAATGGCACTGAGCAGGTTATCCTGGAATCAAGGGCAGCAACGATGGCGGCCGGGTCACCACCGCCGGCGACCGCCCCAAGCAGGACAAGCCGATCGCGATCTATGTCAGGTTTCTGGCAAAGAAGATCGATGCCTCTCATTGTGTCCCTCACCATCCATCCAACGAGACTGCTTCCGATGAGGCTGAGTTGGATGCCATTGAAATAGCGGAATCGATAGTCCTGTCGTTTGCCATCCTGATGCTGGCGCCGCTCACCATAGCTGAGTTGATCGATCACCAGCACTGCGCAGCCGTTTCTTGCCCACGTCATCCCCATGTCCTGAAGCTCGCCCTGTGTTTTGGGCTGGTGGTGACTGTGGATAATGATAAAGGCGGGCATCGGCTGTCTTGGATCGGCAGGCAGATACAGGTTGCCGGATACCGGCATTCCGTAACAGCCCCGGTACACGAGGTTCTCGATCTGAAATCCATCGCCGCTTACTCGACTGGTAACTATCGAATCGACGCAGTCAGTCCGTTCATCCAACTCACCGAGTGACTGTCGAAGCGCTTCAATTCTTGGAGCCAGGAAGCGTTCCCATTCCTCTCGATTGGAAATATGAGCCCACTCTCGTCGCGTTTTCTGATTGGCTTCGCGAATACGTCCATCTAAATGGTCGCGAAGCATTCCGCTTAGGGATGGATAATCAGCGCAAGGCAACAGGTCGGTATCGACCGAGAGGATAGCGTGCATGAATTTGTCGGGCGTCATCTTGTTGTGTGACTAATACTACAGCGTTGAATGTTCTTCCAAGTCAGCAGATTGCAGATGGTAGCAATCTATACGTGCTTTCTTGCAGCTTTTTCGGGGGAGATTGGTCTCTCGGTTTAAGAGGCCACCGGCTTGCCCGGTGGAGACTCACGATTTTTCCTCGCGAGCTATGAACCTGTAAGTCAGGAGGCCACCGGCTTGCCAGGTGGAGCCTCACGTTCCCGTGCAGAGGGTGAAACTCCACTGGGCAAGCCAGTGGCCTCATTCGGCCTCTGCATACCACGCGGGGAAGAAACGTGAAACACCACTGGGCAAGCCAGTGGCCTCATCGGATTAAATTCCAAGGACATTGAATGATCTGTGAGAAATGTGGGATGGACTGTCCTGCCGAAGAGCTACTTTCGCTGCAGGAATTCGTCTCTCTGGCCTCGGAGGCCGGAGTTGCATTGCCAGCCCATATCGACTAGTAGGCCGAGACGAGGGCAATCTTACGGATTTAAATGACAATTTTCAGGGGCAAAGCCCCGGGCCGTTTGCCTAGCCCAGCCCAGCGGGCTGGGTTTTCGGGCAGATCATCCTTAGGGGCAACGCCCCGGTCATTTGCCCCAATGAATGGCCTCCCTATAAATGGCCGGGGCGTTGCCCCTTTTCAGAACTTTGTACCATTCACCCAGCCCGTTGGGCTAGGCTAGGCAAACAGTCCGGGGCTTCGCCCGTGAAATCCGTCAGAACGACTCCGTCTTGGAGGATTAGGCACTTTCGATATTCCGGCCCATGCGGCCTGGATTCGGCCCCCAAGCTGGAGTCGGTCATCCCATTGCCATTTGGTACTCTGCAAACGCCGGGAACAGAGCGAGTGAATCAAGTTCTCGATCCCAAGTTACACGTTATTGTCGCCTTGCTGCTGTTCTTTGGCGCCCGTGCTGGTGAGGCCGAACTTGCGCAGCTTCAGCACTTGACCGTCTCCGCGGGGCGCATCGAGGGGAGCGAGGAGAACGCCAATCAGGACGCGGGCATCTTCGCGGAGAGGATCGGTATGGGGCGCACCTTCAAAGGGAAGCGTGCCCGGAGCTGTTCCTGGAACGAGATTCCGGAAGGATGCGCTCCGGAAAACCACGTCAACGTGCTGCGGCTCAAGTTTGGGAATCGGCTGGAGCTGTTGGCGATCATGTTTGACGCGGATGGCGCGGTGGCCATGGCTGCCCGGGCGCCGGCGTTGTTTCAGAGCTCGCCGTTCTTCACGTATCGGCTTTCGCCCGGCGATTACCAGTGGCCAGAGAATGCGCCTGTCGATCTCGTGGCGAACTTCGCGTATGCCATGGAGCGGCGTTCCGAACCCAGGGGCGCCTACCAACTCATCGTCAAGTCCTGGAAACAGGAACAGGCGGATGACGAGGACGCAGAGATCGAGGAGGACCCTTTAGGGACATCGGACATATTCTCCGCGGGCAAGCGCTCGGTGAAGAGACTGCATCCGCTTGCGGCCGCTGCCATGTATGCGGACGGTTTCCGCGCCTGCGCCAGTAAGCAGGACGCGACCATAGTGTTGAGCTTCAGGATGGACGAGATGGAGTGCGCGGTCCAAGCCGAGCTTTATCGGGGCGACCGAAAAGTCCACGAACTTCAGCGACACGGAATTCAGTACGAGAGGCTCTACGATTCGCTTCGGGCGCTGTTCCTCAACCTGATCGAGTGGCGGGGGGCCGTAACCGACTTCTTCCGGCCGGGGGGCGATGGCTTTCAGCCTGTGGTAGTTCTCAAGACAAGTGAGACGGAGGCCCGACAGGCCCTGCTGCTGGCCGGAAAGGACAAAGATGGCCTGACGGCATACGAGCCTGCAACAGGTAAGGAGTCGTGGACGAAACCGTTCGTCATCAAAGAATCGGGAGTGTGCCTGAACGGGCAGTTGTTTCTGTCTCGCGGGACGCGGCTTACGAAGCTTTCGGCCGCGGACGGCAAACCGGAGTACACTCTTACGGTGCGGAACCTCGCTCAGATCGATGTTATCGGAGAGCTCTGCGCGGAGGGGATTGGACGGCAGCTTCGTCTCTTGGACAAGGGACAGGAAGTCTGGAGTCGTTCGTTGCCCTGGTCGATCGAGGCGGGGCCGCTGCTTGCCGATGAGACCATTGTCGTGGGAGGCGCCAGCGGCGAGCTCAGGTGCTTGTCACTGAAAGGGGATGAGTTGTGGAAGGTAGCACTGCCCCGGAGAGGTGACCTCCACGGCGATAGTGGCCTGTTCTTCGCCTGCGATGACCGCGGTGTGATGTCTGTGATTGACCAGCAGGGGAAACTGACCTGGCAGACGAAACTCGGTGATGTTCTGACGGGCGCTCCGCAGGTCGTCGGTGCCACGGTTGTTGTCGGGTCAAAGTCGGGGAAGGTATTCGTGTTCGACAAGGGCACGGGCCGGCCCCTTGCGAATCGCCAGTTCACGACTTGGCTGCTCGGATGCCAGGTGATTGGCGGGAAGGTCTTGTGCATCACGCTTGACAAGCGGCTCCATGTCCTTGACCTGGTGCGCCTCGCTCCGGAAACCACGCTGCGTTTTCCATTCAAACTCCGTCCTCAGGTTCTCCCCGTGAGCAGCTTCCCGCGAAGGCGGGCTCCATGGCTTCTTGACCTCTTCTCCGACGGGGAGCGGGAAAGTGACGTGGGTGAGACAACAACGGGGTGTCTGCTATCGGACATCAAAGGCAACGTGTTCCTGCTTCCAGTGGGGACGAGCCCATGAACGCGACTCCGGACGATGGGATGCTTGTCCCGCAAGAACGGTGTCGGCCGCGACGTTCTGTTCGTAGTCGGCGAGTTATCGCCGCTCGGGGCGACGAAGTCGCCCCGAAGCGCCATTACTGGCGCACTACAAACGGCTGGCTGCATCCCCACCGCGTCAGGATTCCGTGGTTGGCAGTGTTCGGTGTCGGGCTCATCTTGCTTTCGCCGGTAGCCGGTCCGCAGGCTCAGGCTGAGGTTGGGTTCGACGATCTGTCTTCGGAGGATGATGGAGATGATGGCTTCCTGGAGGAACTGGAGGGTGACGCAGACAAAAAAGACCTGTCCCTGATAAAGAACAGTTTCCTCGGCAATCTTCGCTACTGGAATGGAGTCGATAGCGACGACGAAACCGGCAAGCGGAAACCGGGGGAAGGCAAGGAACAACCCGCGGCCGAATCATGGGGCTGGCGGTTCGACATCCGCAAAGGGAAGCTGGAGCGGATTCCGGGGAAAGACATTCCCATCTCGGCCATGCTCAACGTGCCCCAAACTGGGCCATACCGCATCTGGCTGCGACGTGTTGCGGACAAAGTTCGTCCCCATCCGGTAGAGCTCAAGATCCGCGGCGCCAACCAGCTTGCGCATGTTTTCGGCCGGTTCGCCCTGACCAACAGCATCGGCGTCGAGCAGGAAAAGACGCTGCCCCTGCGGTTTGAGGAAGCGTCCGTTCGGGAGACAGTCCCCGGCGTAGCTTGCCAGGTGTGGGAGTACTGGGATGTTGACCTGAAAAAGGGAGACAGCCTGTTCGAGCTGTCGACGACGCAGGCGGACGCGCAATTCAGCCACCTCTTTATCACCGCCAGCAAGACCTTCACGCCCAGTCTGCCCAGGAAGGAGTACACGACCATGCTGTCCCCGGCCGAATACGAGGACAGCACTTTGCTGCGAGTCTTCTATCGCTTCAGGGTGAGGGATGCAGATGTTGACAAGTATGGCTTCCGGTCCGTGGGTCTGAAATACCACTGGTTCTTCGATCCGAAAAGAAACACCTATGACGGCATCTGGTCGGTCGGACTGGGGCAGGACGCGCTCACGGGCAGCGGTCGTCACAATCCGCGAAGTCTCTCCGGCAAGTCGCAGATTTCCAGTGGTGACTGGACGGACTGGCTGGACGCCACGTGGGCGAGCCAGGGCTCCGGCCCGTGGGCCACGGGAGTTCTGGATTTCATCAGACTCAAGAAGGGCAAGTGCGATATCGAGCTCGCCTGGAGCCCGCATCCGTCCGCGGTGGTCAAGACGATAACGGTTGAAGTCGAGGACGGCATCGGCAAGTTCTGTGCGCCATTGAGCTCACGCGGCAAGGCCCGCGTGATTCTGCCGGACAGACAGAACCGCGCCGGGGTCTGGGGCGTTGTTGGGAACGACTATCTCGACTGGTTCAAATCCCTGGAGGCGTTCAACCAGCAATACGCAGCCTGGATCAGAGAAGCCGGAGAGAAGCTGGGAATCACCGGTGAACTGCGCGTTCCTGAGGGAATCAATTTCATCACCAAGATCGCGGGCAGCCGGGCAGAGCAAAGACCGTTGGCCAAGACGCTGGCCTCCATGGGCATCAATCGGATCGCCGGTCTGCCGCCCGATCTCTGCAAGGAGGCCGGGATCGAGCCGATGCTGATGGCGGCTTCCGGTTTCCATACGAACGATCCCGCGGATCCCGCACGACCTATCCTGGTCAGGAAAGGCCTCGAGGACATGTTGCGCAAAGAGCGGAAAAGCATTCCCGACTTTGCCCGATGGCTGCGTCTGCTCAACGTTGGCGATGAGATTGGCCCCATCGCGGGCACCTCGAAGATCAACCAGTCGGTCGAATGCCTGAAGCTCTTCCGGAAGTACCTGGCTGAAGTCCTCAAAGAGAAGCGGCAAACACCGGAATTCTTCGGAGTGAAATCTCTTGACGACCTTGAGTGCCTGGGAGTGCTCCCCCGGAGCCCGGGCCTTTTCGAGAGGAGACTGCACCACCACTCGAAGAAGTTCAAGGAACTGCTGACCGGCCACTACTACCGTCCCATCACCGAGGCCGCCAAAGACCTGTTCCCGAACGCGCTCACGTTCGCCAACTACTCGCCAGCGCCATTGCGGCAAGCCTCACAAGTTCACAGCCTCACCTGGTACACCTTGCTTCGCCAGGGCGCGCTGACCCTGGCCTGGGGCGAGGACTGGGTCTATCCGGTTGGCGCCTTCACCGGCTATGAAATCGTCAGCTATTACTCCGCCATCACCGAGTGCGCGGCCCGGAAGTTCGGGCAGCCTTCCGGGTTTTACAACGTCGTCGGCGGCCATGTCATCCAATCTGACAGCAACGTCATCTCGTCCCTGAGCCGGAACATAAAGTACATCTATCTCTACCATTTTGGCCCGTCTTTCAACGCGACGGACGCTTCAGGATGGCAGGGGTGCTGGAGCGACATTCCCAAAGTCTATCCCGATATCGTCAAGGCAATCCACGTCGCCAGTTTCATCCGCCGGCCTCTTGGGGAGGGGAACATTGAACGGCGGAAAGTGGCCCTGCTCTACAATCGGGATCACGAGATCATGAACGGAGGCAGCCACGGCGAGCAGAGCGATCGCGCTCTCACGTTCGCCGCCCTGGGTAACAGCCACTACAACGCGGACCTTGTCCTCAACGAAGACCTCACACCCGAAATCCTGAAGCAGTACTCGGCCTTGTTCATCAACGGACGCTGCCTGCCCAGGGCAGCAGTGCCGGCCCTCAAGGGGTGGGTCGAAAACGGTGGGCTTCTCGTCGCATCCGCCGGTTGCGCCACTCACGACGAATACAACTCGCCGCTCCCGGAAATGGAGGAGGTCTTCGGCGCCCGCCAGGGCCACGCCTCCATTTCCGAGGGATACATCCAGCCCTTGACGCTTTACCGGCATCGGCCGATTGGGACTGTCACCGTCTCCGAAACGGAATTCTCACCGTCGCTCACGGCCGACGTGATCGGGATGCGGAACAGCCTCCAGCCGACCACCGCGCGCCCCATTGCCACCTTCGAAGATGGAACGTGCGCGGCCGCGCTGAACAAGGTCGGTCGCGGCCACGTTCTGCTCTGGGGCATTCAGCCAGGGATCATCTACAAGGGCCAGCGCGCGGGGGCGAGCCACTACTCACATGAGCTGAGCCGGTTCGTGGACGAGCGGCTCGCCATCTTCGAGAAGCCCCTGCGCAAGATTCTCGGGCCGTCCCCGCTATCCACCGACGCGCCGCAGGTGGAGCTGACCCGGTTCGATGCCCGCGATGAGACCGGCATTCTGGCCAACAACTTCCGCCGCTTTGCGTGGACTAAAGACCTGCCGCCGATGAAAGTAACGATCCGATTGAGAAGAGACCGAAGGATCACCTCCGTACACAGCGCCATGCACGGAGAGCTGAAGTGGCAAAGAGACGGCGAAGCCCTGACATTCACCACCCCCGTCCCGTCATCCATTGACAGTTACCTTCTGAAGTAGCCGAGCTATTGCTGGAAGGCCGGCGGCCACACGGCGTTCAAGCTCGTCCGGGGCCTGGACTCGAGAGCTCCGGGAACCATGTCCACCTTTCAACCCCCAATAGAACCAACGCTCAACTTTCAACTCCCAATAGAACGGCCATCCCACGAGGGTATCAGTAGGCGAGACGGGCAGGCACTCGGACCGCGTATCCGCGCGATCATCTGACGTATCTTCTCAATAACCAGTGGTCGTGGCCCCCCGAAGCTCGCCTTGGGCATAATCTGCCTCCCCTCTCGCCGTTGAGCCGGAAGAGCGACGCAGCCGAGACTCGCACCGCCGGGCCAAGTGACCCACGCCGCGGAGCCGTTGAGAGTTGGACGTTGGACGCTGGATGTTTGCCGTTCGTCGTCGGCCGTTCCCTCGCCCCTTCCCCTTCTGCGTGATCCCTTCCGTTGTCATCGGCCTTCGCCTTTCGGTCCGTTCTCTCCCTTCGCCCCCCGCCCGTCGGCCGTTCCTCTCTGCCCACGTTGCTCCGCCTTTGACATGGTTATGGAACGGGGGCATGGTTTGCAGGACCGCCCTGAAAACGGATGGGATACGCGACCCGCAGAAGAGTGCGATTGAAGCGGCAGTGGAACAGTTGCAGAAGCAAGGGACCCAATGAAGTAGGAACAGCACCCGAGACAGACGATCGCATAAGGAAAGCGAATGAGCAGGACGCATATGGGGCAATGGTTGACGGGGCTATTGGCGGCGCTGGCATGCGGCTGCGGGATTGAACTAAACCGCTTCGTCTGGCGCGCTTGAACGTTCGCGAAGCGGCCCCGATGTTTGTGTTCTTCCAGGTCTGCCTCTTGACCGCAGAGCGGAGATCAGACAGGCTTCCGCAAAACCAAGTTCCTATCATCTCCTCTTCACTTCAATCTCTGCCGCAGCCGGATCAGGGGCAACGACCAGGAGGGCTCCTCGTACTCCCTAACCGGGGTCAGACCGTTTCGCAGACCAACGAAATTCGCGAAACTGCACGTGAAGGGAACGGTATCGCTTCGAATCCCGAGTGAGACATCGAATACCGGAACGCGAGGAAAGGAGACCAACATGACCAAAACACTGCTAGTACTGTTCGCGGCCGCCTTGGCCATCGCCGCCGTCAACGCCGAGGACCTGGTCATCGCTGAGAACGGGAAATGCGACTATCAGGTCTTGCTCATGACGGTGACGCCGGGTAAGCATTCGGTGAGCCCGTGATGGACGCCTCCGCAGGGGCGTGCCCTGCGGTGGCAGAGCGACCAACGGGTTCACTGAATACCTGCGACTCAAGCGTCCGCACGGTGGCAGCGCCGCCATTTGCTGCACGTTCGGAAACTCATGCTTCCTGGAGAGGTATCTATGAAGAAGGTTCAGAGGTTACTGCTTGCGGCAACGATCCTCGGAACACTAACCGCGACCGGGGAGCAGGGCGATGCCTTCCGCCAGACCTATCCTGCTGCTCCGGACATAGCCGCAAAGAATCGCCGGCTGGTCGCCCAGGACCTTGAGAAGGCGTCTGCCGAGTGGAAACAATCGCCGGTGGTCTACTATGTGGTTCCTCCCTTGAGCGACATTCCTCGGACGCCTGACCGCTATCCTGCGGATGGCGTGGCGCTGGGGCCGGTCGAAGTCATCGCGGCCCAAGGCGAGTTCGAGCCCGCCTCCCTGGTTGTTCGTTCCCTGAAGGCGGTCGATCGCTTCATTATCCGTGCTCAAGACCTTCAAGGGCCGGACGGTGCCACGATCCCTGCCTCCGCCCTGGACATCAAGCTTATCAAAGTGTGGTACCAGTCGGGCGCGGCGTGGTACGGCTACTTCGCCGATGCCCTCGGCCGCCGGCTCGTCCCGGAGCTGCTGGTCAATGATGAGGATCTCATTCGCGTGGACTGCGAGACCCGGGACAACTACGTCCGCTACAACAACGCGGACGGCTCGGTTCACCACCAATGGATGAGCGCGAACTTCATGGTGGTGAATTACAGCAAGGCGAACCAGGCAAACCTGGCGCTGATCAAGGACGCGGAGACGCTTCAGCCCGTGGTGCTCAACCCGGACGAGTTCAAGCAGTTCTTCGTCACGGTCGGCGTGCCCAGGGATGCACGGGACGGCGTCTACACCGGTAACCTCGACTTGCTGGCCGAAGGCCGCGTCATTGGCTCGGTACCGGTGCGTTTACGTGTCCTGCCTTTCGAGCTGCCGCAACCGAAAACGTATTACGATCAGGCCAAGAAGCTCTATCTTTCGCTCTACGGCACGGCTGCCCGCAATCCAACAATCCTCCGGAATCTGGCCGAGCACAACGCGCGCCATGCGATGGGGTTCCCTGAACTGAATCCTATGAATCCGGACCAGTTCGAGGCGGATGCGGCACTGGCCCAGGAAACCGGGATCGCGACCAGGCCGCTTTTCCGGAGCGCACCGAGCGCCAACATCAGGGCCGACCAGGACAATCCCACCGGAGAACAACAGCTCCGCCTGAAGGTGCTGCGCAAGCAGATTGCCGGCGCGGCCGAGCTGTGCCAAAAAGTTCTCGGTCACACCGACTTCTACAGCTACGGGGTCGATGAGGGCGGCCCGGACACAATTCGCTCCGAGCGCGCGGCGTGGCGCACGGCCCACGACGCCGGCGGAAAGGTCATGGTGAGCACCCATCCCTGGCGCCGTTTGCTTTTTGCCCTCGATTACATGGTCATGCCGGGCATGCCGGCCGAGAAGCGTGAGACAGAGATCCGGAAGTTCCACGAGGCCAATCCGGACTCGCTGGCCGGATGGTATGCCAATCCGCATTCCGGACCGGAGAATCCCAATTACTTCCGACGAATTCAGGGCATGATGACCTACAAGGGCAACTATGACGTGAGCAGCAACTACTGCTGGTGGCGCAACAACTGGAACGACATGGCCACCCCCTACGAATCTTATCTGCGTAACCTCGTGATGGTGCAGGCAACCCGCGATGACGTCCTCGACTCACTTGCCTGGGAGGGCGTTCGCGAAGGCCTTGACGACATCCGATACGCGACCAAGCTCAAGCAGCTCGCACTCCAGGCCATGCAGTCCAAGAACGGCGACATCATGCTCCTTGGCCGGCGAGCACTGGGCTACCTGGCCTACTGGGACGCGAAGCGAGGCGACCTGGACGCCTTCCGATACGAGGCCATCAACTACATCCTCCGAATGGAGAAGGCTCTGAAGGGAGGCAAATCATGAAGCTCCGAATGCTTACAGTCTGCATGTTCATGAGCGCCGCGTTTCTGGGGGGCCCGACTACTCACGCCGAGGCCCCCACCGTTTCGCGGGCAGACTACATTGCCGCCCAGCGAAAGATCGCGGCCGAAACGCGCAGGAAGCCCAAGGCCGCTTATACGGCGTACCTGAAGTACCTCGACGGTACGCCGGGCCTGGATGAGCGAATGCGTTTCGATCTCTATCGCTATCTCCTCAGCAGCGCGTTTGCCGCAGGAGAGGCGGAGTACGCCAAGACCCTGGCCCGCTTCCTTGCCGAGCCGGACGGCGTAAACAAGACCAATGGGCTCTACAATTTCCTGCGGGAATTCGCCAAAGGTGGCGCCCCGGCGGCAGCGGAGACCGCGAAGCTGTTTGCAGCCCACGGCGACAAGCTGAATCTGCAACAGCGTCTGATCATACGTGCCGCGATCGCGGGAAGCGGCCTGCGCCTGGAACGCGACATAGAAGGCTTCAGAGAGCATCTCGAAGCCTGCAAGACAATGACCGATCCGAATGCCAAAGATGAGCGCGCCCGGGACCGTTTCAAGAACGCCAAGGCTGAGACCATGTCCGGGATGCTGAGCGAGTTGATGAAGTACGATCTCGGCGAGGCAAAGAGCCTCATCGACGCGAATGCCGCGCTCTTCAGCGATGCGCAGAAGCTTACCTTGGCGAAAGGTCGCGCCATGGCCGCGCTGTTCGTCAAAGATCGCGCAGCCTTCGACGCGGCCTTGGCAGACTTCCAGAAGACGGCCGACGGAGTCGCCAGGCTGAGGCATTACCTGGAAATCACCCGCCAACTGGCGCGGGACGACCGTGACGCGGCCGAAAAGATCCTGCGCGCGGCCCTCAAGGACCCCGCATACAACGATGCGCATCGACATCAGTTGCTCTCGATGCTGCGCGGCCTCAACCGCGTCCGCAGATTCAATTACCATTTCCATGTCCCAGGTTCTTACGAGAAGTTCAAATCGCTGGCCGAGGAAGACCTCAAAGCTATCGAGCGCGGCCTGGCCGAGGGGACAGTCAAGCGCGACTACAACCTCGCTTTTCGGACTTACCTCGACATCGCCGCCGTGAGCGCTGACTTTGGCGATTACGCTTTCGCCCGAAAGATGCTCGCCGAGGCCCGCCGCGATTATCCCCTGGACTATCGTTTCGTCCCCCTGGCTGTTCGCCTGGCCCTGCGAGCGAACAGCATGGAACAAGTGCGGGCCGCCGTCACTCCGATTCTGGAAAACCAGAAGGAAAGGGAAGACAACAAGCGCTTCCTGAAGGGCGTGATGCACCTGTACAGCGGCAAGCCTTTGGAGGGTTTCGACGTCGCGGTCTTCGGCGGAGCAAAGGCGTCATCCGCAGACCGCCTGATCATACTGCGCCGCGCTTCGGAGATGTTGTTCTATGGCGGCCACTATGAGCTCTGCCGGAAGATTCAGCGCGAAATCTTCAGCAACAGATTCACTCCGCCGGCGTTCAAGAGCTACGTGGTGAAGTACGTCAAGGACGTGCCGAAGACCGCCGACGCGTGGGCGCGATCGGAGTTCTACGACAAGTGGGACCTCATGGAGACGCGTTTCGTTCCCTACGGCGAGGGGTACGACAT
>JASLXP010001094.1 GCA_030740295.1 Planctomycetota bacterium | reverse complement strand
ACAGGCCTGGGTTTGTAGTAAATAGGATTCTGCTGCCATATCTGAACGAAGCTGGTCTGCTGCTCCAGGAAGGCGCAACTGTTCGCGAAATTGATTATGTGATGACCGATTTCGGCATGCCTATGGGCCCGCTGGAACTCCTCGATGAAGTGGGAATTGATGTCGGTTACAAGGCTGCGGCTGCCATGTTCAAGGGATTGAAGAAAATCCATGACCCGGCAGCAGTTTTCTCAGTATTCATGAACGCAGGACGCCTGGGCAAAAAGGCGAATCTGGGCTTTTATACCCACGACGGAAAAATGAGAGAGCCTGATACGGAAGGAATTAGAGAACTGCTGCAGTCCGTCCGAGAGTCCGAGGGCACACAGGTCAGGAACGATATTTCTGCAGGGGAAATCCAAGATCGTCTTTTGCTTTCCATGGTTAATGAAGCCGCTGCATGCCTGCGCGAAAAGGTAGTTTCAGACCCCGACGATCTGGACCTCGCGATGATATTTGGCACTGGTTTCCCACCATTTAGAGGCGGATTGCTTCAATTCGCTGACTCTATGAGCCCATCGGCAATAGTAGATGCACTCGAGACTTTGCAGGTTAAGCACGGCGATCGATTCGCTCCCGATTCCCACCTCATCTCACTTGCTCAGTCAGGCAAGACATTTCTAGGGTAGGTGAATCCTGTAATTCTTCAGCGTTCCTCTGAAGTGGCGACCGCAAATTAGACTAGAGAATAATTGGGTTGACTAATACCCCGAGGGTTATAAACAGGCGTTCCCGCGTTCTGTTCATCTCCCGAATAAACCGTATTCAACAAACTATGAAGTATCTACTAAGTGCCGACGAAGCATCAGAAAAACAGATGGATTGGGGAAGCCTCACCTGGTTCACATCCGCAGCCCAAAGCAACTCTGACTCCCTCACTACCGGCCTCTGCATCCTGAAGGCAAGGGAAGGCAACCCTCGTCACTATCACCCTAATTGCGATGAAGTGTTGCACGTGTTGGAAGGCACAATCATGCACTCCTTCGGGGACGATGAGTTTCCCATGGGCCCGGGAGACACCATAAATATTCCTCGGGAAGTCGTTCACAATGCTCGAAATACTGGGCAAACCGAGGCGCGATTGTTCATCTGTTTCTCATCATCAGATCGCCAGACTATAGAGGTATAACATCCAGCATTAGTCAAAAATCCGCTTGAATTAGTGGTCTCTTTCCTCGAATTCAGGCAATTGCGTTACATATATCTCTTGCTAAGATGCCTTACCTTGAGGGTGGCCAGCATATTCGAGTATGGGTTGTTTATATTACTTTCTGGAGTTGTTTACCCCATGAGTGTCAACATAGATACTTTGGCCGTTCAAATGTCCTTGGATGAAGTCAATGCTCTGCTGAAACAAAAAGAGAAAAATCTTGACAGAATCGCTACTCTCCAGGCAAGGAAAGCAGATCTTGAAGGACAGATTGCTGCAATAGATAGTGAAGTTGCTGCTCTGTCCGGCGACGCTGCAACCGTTGTGGCCGCTGCACCAGCATCCGAAGCAGCACCTAAGAAAAGGGGCCGTCGTGGTCGCCCCAAGAAAAGGGGGCGTCCCGCCATGAAGAAAGGACCTGCTAAAAAGACTGGCAAGAGGCGTGGCCGCCCACCCAAATCAGTCGCCGAGGCCCCCAAAAGAAGAGGCAGGCCGCCAAAGGCCGAATCCGCAAAGAAGGCTCCTGCCAAAAAGAAGAAAAGAGGCAAACGTTCAGGCCCTTCATATCGTGAAATGGCCGCTGCAGCTCTGACAACATTGGGCGGTGAAGCGCAATTGAAAGACATTGCATCCATCGTCTCCAAAAAGAAGACCGGCAATTCGAAGGCCACAGCAAGCCTCTATACGACTGTGAGCACGGCCATGAGGAATGCCTCGGAGTTCCGAAACGTCGGCCGGGGACGCTGGAAACTCGTCGGGTGATTTGAAACACATAATCCGCAAGAATAGCCTCTTCGATTCATCGGAGGGGCTTTTTTGTGCCCTCCGATCCCCCCTCCTTCGTCTTTTTCCGTAAGACGGTTTGCGACTCCGGCCTCAGCTGCAATTCTCTCCAAAGATTGCCACCCCTCTCACCAGAAATGCGCTCCCCTGCATTAAGCTTTCGATTCGCATTTTGCTGCCTGTGTTCCTGCAGCGTTGCTGAACTTATTCAGATCAACAAGCAGGATTTCGAGCTGGCACAGAGTGTTGAGCATGATGCGTACGACCTTAGCCTTGCTCTTGGCAAGGATTTGAAGGGCCAGAGGCCTTCGTCCCTGGGCATCTTATTTGGCTATCAGGATTCAAAGAACTACTACCACCTGAGTGGCAATCAGAACAGCCTGTCTCTATCTGTTTGCAGGAATGGCAAAATCAGAACATTAGGTGAACTTCAGAATTGGAAGCCTTCCGATTCTGATCAGATATATCTGCAGCGGCGCAGAGATTGTCTTTATATCGAGGTCGGAAAGCAGAGGATTCTCATCTCCCTTGATTCAGCGTTTCATAAGGGAGGCATCGCTCTCCTCGCCGCGGGTGGAGCACCCAAATCGCTCCGCGTTCAACCCCGCGAGGCCCTGCACTTCTCTGATGACTTCATGCGCAGGGAGAGCGAGCAGACACTGCCCCCCTGGGAATTGGTTGCCGGTGCCTGGCGATTTCATTCGGTGAAGGAAAAACACTCCGGCACGATTTCGACTCACAGCACCAACCCGTTTTCATTGGGTGGCAAACCCGACAAACAAACTAAAACGGCCGTGGTCGTAACCGGTCAAAAGTATTGGTCTGATTATGAATTCTCCGTCTCTTTAAAATCACGACAGAGCAAGGGCGGAATCATCTTCGCCTATGCCGGCAATGATAACCACTACAGATTGAGTTGGGATCTGACCCACCGTCATCGAGTTCCGAGAAAGCTCGAGTTGCTCCAGGTTGTTACCGGCGAAGCTAAAGTGTTAGCCAGCGGATACGCCAAAGGCGGGTCGGAACAATGGTATCGAATTAAGATCCGTCTTCGCGGTCAGCGCGCGCAGGTTTATCTCGATGAGTCGCTCGTATTCGATGTGATCGCCGGAAAACTGCTTAAGGGCAAAGTGGGACTATTCAGCGAAGGCCCCAGGGAGATTGTCTTTGACGACATTTCCGTAACTGACAGCCACTCTTTTGAAATGAATTCGGAAGCGTCACTCAGACTGTTCGCGGACATAGATTCCTGGACGGTAACTCGGGATTCCAGTCAGCTATTCAGTGGCAACAATGAACTCGTGTCCCTCAGTTCCACCCCCGGGCAGTCAAATAGTATTGAATTCGGTCTGTCAGATTGGAATGCCTACGCTGTTTCATTCGAGGCAATGCCGAAAAGTCCAGGCGATCTGGTTTTCAAAGGAACTGGGGCCGAGACATCCATCAGAATGGGCACGCCATCGACGCCCGTTAATCAGTGGAGACGCATAGAGATTGATCTCTTCGACCCGAGCGTTCTCCGAATCTACGTTGACGGAGTTCTCGAGCATCGTGCGCCGTTCAAGACTGCGGCCGTCAGACCCAGCCTTGCCACCAGCTTAGCATTAACTATTCGAAACCTGTCGGTATCATTTCTGAAGCAGGAAGACCGCGAATTCACGACGGCAAAAAACCCATTGTTCGTCAAGGATCCTTTCATGATGCATTGGGCATCTCCAAAGGGGGCCTGGATCCCTGAAGGCTCGGATGGGCTGCTTTTCTGGCACAAAGGTGATTTCTTCGGCGATATGGCCATTACCGCGCCGCCAAAACCGGAAGTCGAAGTGTTCTTCAGCATGGACCAGCCTATTGCCGGCAAACCTGATCCGACGAAAGGATATTGTGCGCATTTCAGGTTTGAATTGAAATCAAAGAAGACAGTTATAACGCTAAAGAGGAATGGCCAGGCGGTCGCTTCGGCGAATATTCCAACGGTGGATGCGGCGCAAATTCCGGCAGTACGTCTTTTCAAAGACGGAAAGTACATCTGGATGCGGCACGGCCCAAAAGAAATATTAACGTACCAGGATGCCACCCCACTTCCAGGCACGGCAGTCGCCATCCGGTCTTCGGTGGCTCTTGAAGCGGGTGATTTTGCAGCGATGAAATTGCAGCGCAATCACGTGCAGGACGAGACATTCGAACGCGCCTTTTGCGATTGGGTACGGGTCGGAACTTGGGAGGTAACTAACCGCTTTTCATGTACACCGACGTGGTCGCACTTAAATGGCCGCAGTAAGAACGGGGCAAGCCTGTGGAATAAATTCGAATACGAGGGCGATATCTCGATTGAGTACTACATCGGCTCGCGGATGCGCCAGCTTGCTGAGGAAGGTGCAAACATCCTGGGCTCCTATCCCAGGAATGGTGATTTTAATGTCTCATTCAATTGCTCGGATATGGATCCTACGACGGGTTATTCCTATCTGCTGGGTGCGTGGGACCGCCATTGGAATGGCGACAAGTCTGCATTGGTGCGCCTGGGGAAAGAAGTGAGGAAGACAACCCAACACCTGGTGCCAAGATCTCGCGGCGACCAGACACGCGCCGCGGTGGCCTGGGTTAGCAGCGGGAGGCCGGTCCACGGCGCGTGGTATTACGTTAAAGTCAGGAAACGCAAGAAGAACATTGAGTATTATTTTGACAACCGTCTGATCAAGGAATTGTGTTTTGAAGACTCCCAGCCGTTGAGTGGGAAGGAGTTTGCCCTCTGGACACTGGACCAGAGCATCATGATCGCCCGCGCTAAAATCTCCTATTCGAAAAAGACAGTGCCCCAGCGCTTCATCGCATCTTTGCCTCCAGTTACCAG
>JASLXP010001093.1 GCA_030740295.1 Planctomycetota bacterium | reverse complement strand
TGCCGGCCTCTACAAGCACGTCATTGAATACGGCCTTGACGTCTTTGTCATTCTTCCAGTTTTCCAGAATGGAGGAGTTGGTGATCTGGAAAGTCTGGTAGTCGCCCTGCCGCTTGGCCTGACGCTGCCGTTCGTAGAGTTTCTCTACTTGTTTTAGTTTGGAGTAAAGACGTTGCGTCTTTTTTCCTGCTTTCGGGGGGAGTTTGACGGATTGTCGCAGGAGGGGGAGACGTCCGGAGGTGTTGATGGAGAGTGTCTGAGAAGCTAGCTGGGCAGGGGCATTCGCAATGATGATAGCTCCCCCGGCGTCGGCTTCGGTGAGTGTCTGTTGGCCTGCGCTGCTAACTGTCACTTGACCTCCTGAGCGACTGTCTACATCTGCATTAATCGTGATATCGCCCGAATTGGCCTGGATGTTTGCTATCTGTATGTCGGAGCCTGCTGTCAGGCTGGAGTTAACATCAATTTGCCCATTCCCTATCTGAACACCATTGTTGGCGGTCAAGGCAATATTGCCGTTTGCGCCCGATCCACCAGCCAATCGCATCCCCCTCCGCCCCGCCGGCGCACCAATATGCCAGGCCAGCAACTTCGGCAGATCCGCTGACTGCGAAGGCTCGGCCGCGCTGAATTCGAGCTCGACGCCCTCCCAGTCTTCACCGGTCTCCTGACTGACCAGCGCGTTCATGATGAGCTCGACTTTGCCGGTATCGATGTCCGCACGAATGCTGTAGCGCGGATACCAGCGAGGGCCATGAATCCGATACGACACTTCGATCCGTCCGAGCGCGTTGAGCTTGCCCTTGATTTCAAGAGCGACGGTTTTACTGCGTTTGGTCTCGTAGCTCATCAGCCGTGTTGAACGGGCGGATGCCACCGTGAGGCGGGCGTTGAGCTGGTCGAGGTCATCCGTCAGTTTCAGTTGTTCTTCCGAGATTCTCTCGAGGCCGCCGGAAACCGTATCCAGCATGACGGCCCAGGTTGCGGTGTTGAGCGGCAGCGGTTCCGGGTCGTCCTTTTTGCCGTCGGGCTTCGCGCCTACCTGAAGTGAGCGGAGGAATTTTGAGCGGCGTTCCAGTTCCCGCTGTTTGAATTCCAGCGCAGTCTTCTCTCTCTGCAGGGCCTCCAGCGCTTCTTTGGCCAGCCGGGCCTCTTCCTTTTTAAAGGTCGATTCATAGACTCAAACGACCTCCATATTCACCAGCCGCGGCTCAGCCGGGCCGAGCAGGCGAACCCGAACCGAAGAATCGACCAGCCCGTCCGGGAGTACCTTCACCACCACGCGCTCGTTTGCCTTCTGAAATGTAAGCTCACCCGCACGGGTGACAATGGCCTGATTCGAATAGACCAGAATGCGGTCGATTTTCGTATCCAACGGTTTTCCATTGGGGGCCTCCGCATGCACGGAACAGAGGCAGACAATCGGGATGGTCAGGAGGTGAATGCGCACTTGAATCTCCTTTGAGGAATCGCAGCCACGAGCAGCAGCTTGTGGACACCAGTAATAAATGGCGGGAACACCTTTCCGCTTATCAGGTGGACGCCCCCTTTACAAGTTTTATTTTGTGAGCGAGACCATTTTGTACCGACCGAGGAGACACCAATGGCCCGCTGGCACCGGGGTCACTTTGCCGGAGAGACGCCTGCTTCTCCAGGAGGTCCTCCGGTCCCCTCGTTCTTGTCCCTTACTTCCCGCTCAATCCCTTCACGAATTCGATGGTATCAGCCAGGTCTTGTGGGGTGAACTTGTTCCTGAATCCGGGCATCTTTCCTTTGCCGTTCTCAATCGTAGCCCCGATGTCTTCATCAGAGAACGTGGACATTCTGTTCGCATCGGTCAGTTTCTTTACCCCCAGTCTCTTGCCGAATTGAGTATTAGCATTGCCATCCAACCCGTGGCACACAGTGCAGGTCCTGCCATAGATATTTTCTCCTCGTGCGGCATCCCCCTTTGGCAGCTCAATCTTCTCCGGCTCATCGCCTCCGCAGCCCCAGATCAACATGCTTGTAAAGACGATACAACTGATTCTGCAGAGCTGGCGGAACACTGATGCTTTTCTTTGTTTGGGGATTCTGGATTCAAGAGGATACAGGATGCTGGATGCTTGATGCTGGATGCTCGACGCTGGATTCAAGATTCTGGATGCTGGATGCTGGATTCAGTGATCTGAATTCGGGAGGATTCTGGATTCAAGATTCTAGATTCAGGATTAAAGAGGAATCAGGTCTCTAGAGGCATCTTTTGGAGTGCGCCGACCTGATAATAATAGAGGCGGCCACCCGGACAGATTGCCCTTAGTGGGTAGTGTTGTTTTCGTTTTATCACCTGTCACAGGAGGCCACCCGATGAAGTTAGCTTGTGGAATCGATATGCATGCCCGTACGAGTCAGATTTGCGTGATTGACCAACAGCATACCAAGCTTGTTGAGTGCAAATTGCCCAGCACGCCGCTCGAGGTTATCTCCGTGCTCGAACCGTTCAAGGAGGCCGAGCTCAGCATCGTCATCGAGAGCACCTTTTACTGGTATCGAATGGTCGATGGTTTGATGGACGCGCTTTTCGACGTCCACCTGGCCCACACACTTGGTCTGTCATACATCGCCCAAGCTAAAGTAAAAACAGACCGCCGTGATGCGTTTAAGCTGGCCCAGTTGCTGATGGCTGGACTCATCCCGGAAGCATACATCTACCCGAAAGAGATTCGCCCGGTGCGAGACCTGTTGCGCCAGCGCCACCTCGTGGTTACTCGCCGTGCTGAAGAGTATCGCTCTTTACAGAATCTGTTACTGCAGCAGGGGAATCTCGATGCAAAATACAAAGACCTGCAGGAAGCCTACGGAGAAGAGCAACTGGAGGAGTTTTTCAACGACCCGTTCATTCGCATGCACGCCCAGCACGAGCTCGAACGAGTCGACCTTCTTTCGGAGCAGATTCACGAAATGGAAGTAGCCATCCGCGAAGAAGCCCAGCAAACTGAAGACTACCATCGCCTCATGCAAATGCCTGGCATCGGAGAGATGTGGGCGCAGACGATTCTTTACGAAATTGGCTGCATTGAGCGCTTTAGAGATGAGCGCCACTTCAGCTCTTATAGCCGCGTCGTGCCTGGCACCGCCGATTCTGCCAACACCTCCAAACGAGGCCGCGGCAGCAAACAGGGCAACCCGCATCTGAAATATGCGTTCAGCCAAGCCGCGGTCGCCGCGGTGCGCTGCTATCCGCAGGTCGGCAGGTATTTCAATAAACAGTTGCGCAAGCACAAGGGCCGCTATGGGAAGCTCATCAGCTACAACAATGTTGCCCACAGGCTTGCGATTGCCTGCTTTCACATTCTTCGCCGCAAAACTGATTACGACATGAGGATGCAGTTTGG
>JASLXP010001092.1 GCA_030740295.1 Planctomycetota bacterium | reverse complement strand
AGTGACACTCCACCCCCAAGCTTCCCCTGGCTTTTCAGCCCATTCACCTTTCATGGTGTGACGCTCAAGAATCGCATCGGCATCAGTGGTCATTTCGCTGGGTGGTGGGTAACGGACGGGCTCCCTAATGAGGATTTCGCGGCTTACATTGAGGAACGAGCGAAAGGTGGAATCGGGTTCTTCATGATTGGTGCCACGGCCACCGTCCTCGAGGGTGGCCCGGACTGGTTTCTCAACCTTGATGACCGAATCATTCCGAGCTATCGCATGTGCGCCGAAGCCGGCCAGCGCCACGGGACCAAGGTCTTTGCACAGCTCCTTCACAGGCCGGACAGGAAGACACCCCGGAATCAACTAGCCGGCACAGAGCCACCGGATGACACGCCGGACCGGACGGTCGAGGAAATTCAGAGGCTTGCACAATCTTTCGGACCAGCCGCCAGGCGGGCGCGCGAGGCCGGCCTGGATGGCGTGGAGCTTCATGCTCATGAGGGCTTTCTTTTCTACCAGTTCCTGAGTCTCCGATTTAACGGCCGAACAGACCAGTACGGCGGGCCCCTGGAAAACCGGATGCGCTTCATGGTTGAGACGCTCCAGGCCATGCGGAATGCAGTTGGTGAAGATTTTCCCCTCGGAGTTCGGCTCAGCGCGGACGACCAGGAAGAAGGCGGCAACACGGTCGAGGACTCGATCGAAGTGGCCCGCAGGCTCGAGGCAATGAACCTGGTGAACTATCTCAGCTACACCGGTGGCGACCGCGAGTTCCATCACGGCCCCATGGCCCGCCCCGCGGCTGAGTGGGTGCCCTTCGTCGGGCGCATCAAATCGGCCACTAAACTGCCCGTGATGCACGCAGGGCGAATCACGACTCCCGACACCGCCGAACAGGCCCTCGCAGAAGGCAAGCTCGACGTAGCACTCATGACCAAGGCCAACATCGCCGACCCGCACTTTGCCCGCAAGGCTCGCGAGGGACGGCTTGATGACATCCGATTCTGCACCCGCTGCGTGCAGAGCTGTATCGGCGACATGGCGAATATGACGTGCGTCTACAATCCGGTGACGAGCAGGGAGCGCGAGTGGGCTGAGCTCAGACCCGCTGAGCAACGAAAGAAAGTGGTCATCGTCGGCGCAGGTCCGGCAGGGATGGAAGCAGCTCTTGCCGCGCACGGCAGGGGACATGAAGTCGTCGTGCTCGAGAAGAGCGACCGAATTGGCGGACAAGTGCATCTGGCATCCGCCTCGCCTCTGCGGGCGAATTTCATTCGAATCGTCAAGTTCTATCAGCGCCAGGCCGCAAAGGGCCTCTTTGATGTTCGGCTCTCGACTGAGGCCGACGCCGAGTACATTCAGTCTCTCTCGCCGGACGCCGCCGTCATAGCGACCGGCTCAGTACCCATCAGAAGCGAAGTCCCAGGCGGCGGCAAAGTCTGGACCGTTCACGATGCCTTCACATGTAAAGATATCCACGAGCTGCGACGAGCCGTGGTGGTGGACCGCCATGGCTTCATGGAAGCCCTCGCGAGCGCAGATTATTTATCGGCCCTTGGAATCGCGATCGAATTCATCACGCCCCTCAACCGGATTGTGCCAAAGGTTGATGGCCTCACGCGGTCCGAGATGCTGAGGCAGTTGGAACACCGGGGCATTAACTTTTCTGATGGCGAGGAGACTATCGCCTGGGATGGTGATGAGGTGTTGCTCCGCAAAGCTGAAGGTGCATCGGAGAGAACGTTAAACGATATCGATGCAGTGATCGTTTCTGCCGGCTCCGTTCCAGTCAATGAACTGGCGTCATCCCTCCGTGACCGGGTTGCGGAGATTCATACCATCGGCGACGCCAACATCCCTCAAACCGTAACGGAAGCAACGTTCCAAGGCGGGAACATTGGTCGTCTACTTTGATTTCGGGACGGGCCGTTGAGGCCCAATTTCACCGCCGTGATGGCCCTGGCGTGATTTAACATCACCCATGCGGCTCAGTTTAAGCTTTACTTCTTCCCCCAAAAAGGTACGCATCCACGACAGAGTGATTTCGGAATCATGATGCTGAGATCGCTCTGCTCCAAATAATCCTGGTGGATTGGTATAGCGAAGGAGAGACAGATGAGAATGACTGGCCCGGATCCTCTATTCAAGTCGGCGAAGCCCTTGATATTCGCACACCGCGGCGGCAAAGGGGAAGCGCCTGAAAGCACGGAAAAGGCAATTCTGCATACAGCTCAGCACGGAGACGTTTTGGAGCTCGACCTGAGACTGA
Source organism: Planctomycetota bacterium (assembly GCA_030740295.1). The sequence goes on along the minus strand of JASLXP010001092.1, from coordinate 1,317 downwards.
CCAAAGACTGTGAGATTGTCCTGTGGCACGGACCAGGTATGACGAGGACATATGACCGGAACGGACGCCGGCTCGATCACCGAGACATTCGAGACTGGGATTGGGCAGTGTTGGAAGGAAATGTCTTTGTCATGGATCCACTGAAGCCGGGTGAGAAGGATGACAGACAGCAGATCGATCACCCCGATCTGGGCAACGAACGAAGGCTCCTGAGGCTTGCGGAATTGCCTGCCATTTTGACCCGGGCAGATCAGCAGCGTGTCGGCAAAGGCATTCAGGAGCCACTCGGTCTGAATCTTGAACTGAAGTCTTCAAAACGCACTGACCCCAGATTCAATCGCGACCGCGCATACTGGGGCAGAAAGAAGATTTGGGAGTCTTTTTTCGCCTTTCTCAATGCCGAACATTCCTACCGCCCCATTGTCCTGGCCAGCGGAAAACACAGCCTGATAAAGCGATTCCGCAATGAGAATTCAAAACGAGGTGGCCCTCAATACCCGACCGGCCTTTCTGTGGGTGAACAACTCGCCTACAAAAGCGAAATGAAGGGCAGCAAGTTTTTCAGCACTGGGAACAGAAACCTCGCCCGCTGTTTTATCAAGATTGTTGGCCCCATCCTTAGAAAGAAAAAGAAGAAAGACCTGAGCAAACATCCATTCCAAACGTCATGGGCTCTGGCAAGCCAAACGCTCGCCAAAACTGTTCACGATCACGGTGGATCTCTCCAGGTTTTTCTGACGAAATACCCGTTCATCGCGAGTGCGGTCGATTCCCTGCCAGACGCTGAACTGAAATCCGAGCTCTCGAAACTCCTGGACATGGGTGTCGATGGTTTCATGACAGATTATCCGGCAAGAGTCAGAGACATTCTGGATAACATGTGATGCTTTGCTGCGCAGATAGATCCGCGATGAAGCAACAACTGGACGCGCTCAAACCGCACGGCAGATCAGAGAGCTGCGCCACAACCCTCACTGGCTTAGTCCGACCATTTCCGCCAGCCAGCCTGGTGACTCCCCAACAGGGATGTAGCCCGGCTCGTGATCGAGCTCTGAATACTGCGCCTTGATAAAGATGGCCGCAGGCTTGCCATCAATGAGCAACGGTTTCGGGATCTTTTCTTCGAGGATGATGTGCTGCGCGACCAGCCCGGCCGCGTACCCGTCGCACTCTTCTTCGATGCTCGATTCGCCGCCCTGGATGGCGTGGATGGACTCGTGAAAAATCGCGCCGGCAATCTGCCCGTCGGGTACGTGTGAAAAAAGACTGTTGTTTTTCAACACCTTCACATACATCGTGCGGGGCCCGAACGTTTCC
>JASLXP010001091.1 GCA_030740295.1 Planctomycetota bacterium | reverse complement strand
GATCTTATCTTCATGCTGAAGCGTTTGAGCGATATCGTCGAGGCCCAGCAGCAGGCATTCTTTTCGGTGTTCCTCGATCTCGAAACTGATCGCCAGCCCATTGCTGTCTGAGATCTGCTGCGCATCGAGATCGGCGACCAATTCATAGCCTTCCGCTGCATCACACCGGCTGAACAGCTCATCCACCTGTTCCTGCGGCAGGCGGATCGGAAGGATGCCGTTCTTGAAACAGTTGCTGTAGAAGATGTCAGCGAAGGACGGCGCGATCAGCACGATGAAACCATAGTCCATCAAGGCCCAGGGCGCGTGCTCGCGGGAAGATCCGCAGCCAAAGTTATCCTGCGCGAGCAGTATGCTTGCGCCATCGAAGCGGGGCGCGTTCAGTTTGAAATCCGGATTGGATGAGCCATCCGGATGGTATCTCCAATCGAAGAAGAGGAACTCGCCAAAACCGGTTCGCTCGATGCGCTTCAAAAACTGCTTGGGAATGATCTGGTCCGTATCGACGTGGACGCGATCCAATGACGCGACGATGCCTTTGTGTGTGATGAATGGTTCCATGGTCTTGCCTGTGTAATAAAGCCTTATGCGAATTCTCTGATATCCACGAAGCGCCCGTGAATCGCCGCTCCGGCAGCCATGATCGGGCTGACGAGGTGCGTGCGGCCGCCTTTGCCCTGTCGGCCTTCGAAGTTGCGGTTTGAGGTGGATGCGCAGCGCTCGCCGGGAACGAGGATGTCCGGGTTCATACCGAGGCACATGCTGCAGCCGGATTCTCTCCATTCGAAACCGGCCTCTTCGAAAACAGCATCGAGCCCTTCTTCTTCTGCCTGCTTCTTGATTGTCTGCGAGCCGGGGACAACCATCGCGTTCACACTGTCGGAGACCTTCTTGCCTTTGACAATATCGGCTGCGGCGCGGAGGTCTTCCATGCGTGAGTTGGTACATGAGCCGATAAAGACGCGTTCGACATCGATGTCCCCAATGGAAACGCCCGGTTCGAGGCCCATGTATTCAAGGGCCTGAGCGGCAGCTTTTTGATCATTTTCGTTTTCGAAATCGCCGGGCGCCGGCACCTTGTCTGTGACGCCGGTCACCATACCCGGGCTTGTTCCCCAGGTAACCTGTGGACTCAGCTCTGCGCCATTCAAGCTGATGCTCTGGTCAAACTCAGCACCCTCGTCAGTGACACACGAGCGCCATTTCTCTACCTGTTCCTCAAATGCCGTCGAGTCATCGATGTAGCGGCGCCCCTCGAGGTAATCGAAGGTTTTCTGATCGGGGGCAATCATGCCCGCTCGTGCGCCTGCCTCGATGGACATGTTGCACACGGTCATCCGCTCTTCCATGGACATGGCTTCGATACAGTCGCCTCGATATTCGATGACGCTGCCGGTGCCACCGTCCGTGCCGATTTTGCCGATGATGGCGAGGATGACGTCCTTTGCTGTCACGCCGGCTGAAAGCGTACCGTCCACACGAATCTCGAAAGTCTTCGGATGGCTCTGGCGCAGGCATTGAGTGGCCAGCACGTGTTCCACTTCACTCGTGCCGATTCCAAATGCCAGCGCACCGAATGCGCCGTGTGTCGAGGTATGGCTGTCGCCGCAGACGATGGTCATGCCGGGCTGCGTCAGGCCGAGCTCCGGGCCGATGACGTGTACCACGCCCTGATCGGGATGATGGAGATCGAAGAGTGTGACGCCAAATTCACTACAGTTGCTGGCCAACGTTTCGATCTGCTTTTTTGCGATCTCATCCAGAATCGGGAGGCCGCGGTCCGTGGTCGGCACGTTGTGATCCATCGTCGCAAAAGTCCGTTCAGGCCACCGAACTTTACGTCCGGAGAGGCGAAGACCTTCAAATGCCTGGGGTGAGGTGACCTCATGAACCAACTGCAAATCGATGTATATGATTGCCGGTTTACCGCTCTCCTGATGGACGATGTGGTCATCCCAGATTTTCTGGAACATCGTCCGCGGCCTGTTGCTTGTATCCACGTTGTACTCCGTCTATATCGAGTTTTGTAATGCCCATTCAGGCAGGGGGCGGGGATTATAGCCCTGGGTCGCGGCATAACAATGCGCAGTGGGTTCTCGACCTCTCCTCGCGACGGAACCGTAGGATGGCCGGGTCGAGACGCCCATCCCACGAATGTTCTGCGCGGGGTGACGATTGATTTTCCGGACGATGAAGGGCAAAAACAGAAACTCGACTCCGGGTGATTTATCAACGAACCACGCAACCCATGCCAGACCAACCGAACATCCTTTGGATTTGCAGCGACCAGCAGCGGTTCGACACGCTCGGCTGTTACGGAAACTCATTCGTTCAGACCCCGCATATCGACCGGCTGGCTGAAGATGGGGTCCTGTTTGAAAACGCGTTCTGCCAAAGCCCCATCTGCACTCCGAGCAGGGCAAGCTTTCTGACCGGCCGGTATCCACGAACCACTCGGGCGCGGCAGAACGGACAGAATATTCCATCCGACGAAACGCTCGTCACAAAGCTGCTGGCGGATGCCGGCTATACGTGCGGCCTGTCGGGCAAGCTGCACATTTCCGCGTGCAATCCGCGGCCTTGCCCGGATATGGAGCGGCGCATTGATGACGGTTATCACGTTTTCAACTGGTCCCATCATCCTTCGCCGGACTGGCCTGGCAGCGAGTATGGGCTCTGGCTCCAGGAACGTGGAGTCGAATACAAGACGCCTCCTTACAACGACTCGAAGCACGTCCGTACAGGTATGCCGTCCGAACATCACCAGACGACCTGGTGCGCGCAGAAGGCTATCGATTTCATGGAGCGATCCAGCAAAACGGGGCGTCCGTGGCTGTTTTCGGTGAATATTTTCGACCCGCACTTCGCGTTCGATCCACCGGCTGAGTATCTCGAACGCTATCTGGATCTTCTGGATGAGATTCCGCTGCCGAATTACGTGGAAGGGGAGTTGGATAGCAAGCCCCGTTATCAGTCACCGGAATTCAGGGACGATTATCATCACCCCGGTCCGCATCATTTCGAGGAGATGTCGGATGAAGAACATCGCCTGGTGACGGCGGCCTACTGGGCCATGTGTGACCTCATTGATGAACAGGTCGGCCGCATGCTGGAAGCACTCGACAGGACCGGTCAGCGTGAAAACACGATCGTCATTTACATGTCCGACCACGGCGAGATGCTCGGTGACCACAGCATCTATCTCAAAGGCCCTTACTTCTATGAACCTGCCGTGAAGGTGCCACTGATCGTGTCATGGCCCGGGCGTATCGAGTCAGACCGCCGAACAAACGCGCTGGTCGAGCTGATGGATCTCGCGCCGACGCTTCTCGATGCTGCCGGTCTGCCGCGTTATCCTGGCATGCAGTCAAAATCGCTCTGGTCACTTCTCACCGAAGATGATTCGGATCTCAGCCACCATCATGACACCGTCTATTCCGAGTATTACCACGGCATGCAGGCCCGCGTAGAGCCCGCGCCGTTCGCCACCATGCTTCGTTCTGAGCGATACAAGATCGTAGTGGCCCACGGACTCGAAACCGGCGAGCTATACGATCTGCGGGAAGACCCAACAGAGACCAGAAATCTATGGGACGATGCCGCCCACTCCGACACCAAAATGAGCATGCTGAAGCAGCTTTGTGATCGGATGGCCTTTACAGCCGATCCACTGCCGGAAAGAATTGGGCCCTGGTGAAATGAGGTGCCAGAATCTTCATCTCATGGACATATGACATGAGATGAAATGTGAGATTGCACTGAAGACTGGGCACCTACGCCAGATGCCAGGGCGCACGCATCGGCACGTTCACCAGGCGGTTTGCTTCCTCGTCACCGATGAACTGCTGCTTTGCCGGGTCGTATCGCAGCTTGCGGCCGGTGCGGATGGCGATGTTGGCGAGGTGCAGCAAGGTGGCGCAGCGGTTTGAAACATCTGCGTTACCGCCGCATGGACGGCGCTCCTTGACGGCCCGCTCAAACTCCCACTGGCCGTTGCCGATCATGGGCTCTTCGTCTGGAATGGCCTGGACGATTTTCTGGTGTTCCGGCGACAGGTCGTTCAACGATGGGTAGCCGCGTTCAGATGCTGGATGGCTTTCTCCCCATTCGCGGCTTTCAAAGATGAGCGTTGTGCCGTCTTCGTACTTCAATTCGACCCATCCCCACATTCCGCACGCGTCCGGGTGTGCAGGGAAGGGAGCATTGGCCTGCACTTCAATCGGGCTGGTGTGATCTTTGTTCAAGGTCCATTGCACGCCGTCCAGGAAGTGCTGGCCCATATCGGCCAGTCCTCCGCCGTCGAAATCCCAATAGCCTCGGAAGCTCCCGTGAGTCCGGTGCCGGTGATAAGGTTTGTAAGGTGCGGGGCCGAGATACATATCCCAATCCAGTTCTTTCGGTATCGGCTGCGGCTGCCAGTCGATCAGGCCGCTCCACCGTTTCACCTTGAAATTGCCTCTGATTTTGATCACGGGCGCTTTTTCCTTTGGCAGGAAACCGCTGCCCATGATTTTGCGGACCATCCTGTAATTAGAATTCCTGCTTGCCCCGTATCGGCCGAAAGTGCCAATCTGGAAAACACGACCGTAACGTCTGACTGCGTCCGCCACGTGCTGTCCTTCGGCGATGAACCTTGTCATCGGCTTTTCACAATAAAGATCCTTGCCTGATTGCGCGGCATGAAGACAGACCAGCGCGTGCCAGTGGGGAGGGGTCATGACAAAGATGGTGTCAATGTCGTCCCTTTCCATGACTTCCCTGAAATCTTTGTATCCCTTGCAGGGCTTGCCGGCCCGGGCTAACGAGCGCTCCAGTCGTTTAGAGTCCACATCGCAGACAGCAAGGGTCACGGGGGCGTTTTCATCCTTGTTGGCCATCGTGAAACCGTTGCCTCTACCCAGACCGATGACCGCGCGGGTCACCGTATCACTCGGGGCTGTATGGCCTTCACCACCCAGGACCCTGCGCGGGACAATGTGAAAGAGCCCGATTCCGGAAGCGGCTGTGGCAGTCTTTCGAATAAACTCGCGGCGAGTGGATTGGTTTGGCTTATCTTGATTTTTCATACAAGGATCATAAGTGCTGTGAAATGTGTTTCTCATTCTACATCTTCAGCCCAGTTTGAAAACAGCTCGCCAGACCGGTGGGCCGGCTCACGGACCTGACATCTCTTTACACTTGTTGACCGAATCCGATCCCGCAGCGCCGCACATTCGGCGTAATACTGGCGTCGGAGATCAGACAACTGTTATACGGAAGTAACTCCCATTGCTCGGAACGCGGCACCCGCATTGGGTTGTTCAACTTTCATGAGATATAGTTGATTCTAATCACCCGACTCAAACGAACGGTCAAAGGTGGCGTAATAAAGAGGCACAAGCCTTTTCGCCCGAGACCAGCCCTGAAAAATAGTCATCGATCAAATAGGAGGAAAGCCAAATGAGAAGGCATTCAATGTATCTTGCCGGAGCTTTATCAATTCTGGCTCTGACGTTTGCGCCAGACAGTTTGCAGGCCCAGGAAGGGAATGGAGCGATCGCTTATCTGAAGAATCTCTCCAAGGCATACATACAGGTTGCCAAAAAAGTCAGACCGGTAGTGGTGCATGTGAGCTCCGTGCGAAAGGCACAGGCTCATCCGGGCGTAAATATACCGGAACGCTTCCGTGACCAGTTTGAGCTGTTTCGCCGCTATATGCCCAATCGCGAGTTTCGAATGCCGGAACAGCGCGGCACGGGCTCGGGCGTAGTGGTCGATGCCAAGGGTTATATTCTGACCAATAACCACGTCATTGACGGCGCCGACAAAATTCTCGTTCGCTTCAATGAGAATGAAGAATTTCCGGCCAAGGTTGTCGGCACCGATCCCAAGACGGACCTGGCTGTGCTCAAGGTGAATCGTGCGAATCTGACGGCTGCGAAGCTTGGCGATTCGAGCAGCCTGGAGGTGGGCGAGATCGTGCTCGCTATCGGTAACCCATTCGGGCTCGACAGTACGGTGACTTCAGGCATCGTCAGCGCCAAGGGCCGCACCAACCTGCATCTCACCGATTACGAAAACTTCATTCAGACGGACGCAGCCATCAATCCGGGCAACAGCGGCGGGGCCCTCGTGAATCTGGATGGGGAAGTCATCGGCATCAATACCGCCATCATCAGTCCGAGCTACTCGAATGCGGGTGTTGGTTTCAGCATCCCCATCAATCAGGCCAAGAAGATTATGAAGAGCCTGATCCAGGTAGGCCGGGTCGCTCGTGGATTTCTGGGCGTTCAATTCCAGCCGCTGGATAGAGACCTGGCCGAGCAATACGGCCGCGAAAACACGGACGGCGTCATCGTCATCGACGTGATTGCAGGAGGTCCCGCTGACAAGGGCGGCGTCAAGGTGGGTGACATCATCCTCAAGTTCAACCACGTCGAAATCAAGAACGGCAACCAGCTCAGACACACGGTCGCCGAGACGCCGGTAGGGCATAAAAGCAAGGTCGTGGTCTGGCGAAACAACAAGGAAGTTACGGTCAACGTGACCCTTTCCGAGCTGACTCCGAATGCCATAGCGAGAGCCGGCCGCAGACAAGAGCCTTCGCCTACCAGCGCGGCCAAAGTCGGGTTCGGGCTCACTTTACAGGAGCTGACGCCCGCGTTAGCCGAAGGCTTCGGATACGAGCGCGCAACTGAGGGCCTGGTGATCGCTGGCATCGAGGATGACAGCCCCGCAGCCAAAGCCCACCTGGTTGCCGGCGACCTGATCCTCGAAGCCGCGCGTACTCCTGTGAAGACTCTGCAGGATTTCAACAGAGCCCTGCAGAACGCCCGGAACAAGAAGGTCTTGCTTCTGCGGGTCAAGAACGCCAAAGGCCCCGCACGATTCCTGGTCTTGAAAGATAAGAAATAAACAATCAGTGGATGTTCCATCCCTCAGCCCCCGGCGGTCTTCGACGGAGACCCCGGGGGTTGTTTTTTTGTCCATTTGCTGACACAGTAGCCGCCTGCCAGAGCCATGTTTTCGCTCATGGTGAGAATTCGTCTGATCTTTCACCTCATTACTTTTCTTTTAATGCCATCCACCCAGAAACTAATCAGATGCGATTTCTGCGGCCAGGAGACCGAATGGGTCGGCCGAGTAGCCGTTGCCCCGGGATACGACCGTCTCTATTCCGCGCCAAAATATGCGTGCAAGGCCTGCCACGAACAAAAAGAGCGCGACAGGAAAGCCGGCAAAGGAACGGGACTGCATCCAGCAGCGAAGAAAGAGAGCTGAATTCCCAACCCAATTATGCAAACGAGTTTCATTCTCATCAGCCTGGCCCTGCTCGGAACTCTCTTCGCCGAAGACCGGCCCAACATCATCTTCATCCTCGCCGACGACGTCCAGGCAAACAGTCTCGTGAGCAAGTCTCCCGAGGTGGTCGAGAAGCTTGCTGCTACATTCAGAACATAGCGGGAAAGCGGCAGAATCCGGCGGTAGATATGAGAATGTGATTCTTTCCTGTCGCGGGCCCTATGAGCGGATGGCGAGCCAAGTCCCGGCTAAAGCCGTTACTCCAACCCCTGCTTCGACAGACCTGAAACTCTACTGAGATTCGTTATTAGAAAATCGTTCTGATCGCGAATCGTGAACTCTTATTTGGTCCGTAATCCTCACAAACTCGAGTCACCTTTGCAGAACACACTGTAATTCGACGAGTTGTAACAGAGGTGTCAAACAGACGTAGGATGGCCGTCTCGGCCGTCTCGGCCGTTTCAGGTGGACGCGGCCTCAGACGGGCGAGGACGCCCATCCTACGATTCATCCTACGATTCATCCTACGATTGTGCCCGCGAAGTTTCTGAAAAGTGGACCTTAATCCATCCTCACATAGATCACGCCATTCTTGGGCAACCGGTCTGTCACCTCGGCGTAATAGCTCTGACCACCTGCGTTGATAAATATTTTGGCCAACGGCCCTGCAGGCACTGATTTCAGCTTCAGCGAGAAATCGGTGAGCTCGTAATCTTCGATGGGCTTCATGTGGTAGCTGCGCACCTTTTCCGGGGGCCGGTTCTGGTACTTGCCCAGCAGGCGTGCCGGTGGCGAAAGCGCCAGTTGGTCATACATGGCAAGAATCTTCAGCGGCTTGCCCCGAAGCGGTGCCGTGCTGCAGTAGATAACGACATCGTTTGTCTGCCCGCTCAGAATCCAGTTGTAGTAGTAAGGCCGCACGATGAGGTAGGCGATGGCGCTGACGCAGACAAAGCCGAGGAGCGCATAAGCATGCAGGCTTCTGCGTTGGAGTTTTCGAGAGTCTTCCATGGACGGCTAGGAACTCGTGGCGACAGGATGCTGCCAGATTCCTTCGTAAGAAAGTCAATCCTGGACACTCCTCGCCCCGAAGGGGCCAAATATATCAGCCCAGGGCAACGCCCTGGGTTCGGATGGAGAAGTGTCCCACAGCCCTGAAGGGGCGTCACAGAATGCTGAGCCTCAACAATGTGTGACGCCCTTACAGGGCTAATCCGGGCGTAGATTACTCACCCAGGGCGTTGCCCTGGGCTTTTATGTTTTGGCCTTTCAGGCCGGGAAAGGTCGGGTGGTGGACTTCTTACGCATGATTCTGCCAGCCTGTCAGCCGATTGCAGATTGAACGGAGCAATCAGAACAGACAGAGCGTTGGCAAATCAAGTTCTCAGAGACTGAGAATGACGGACAGACACCGGCTACCGATAGAGCTCCAGGAAATTCAACAGGTTCTTGTCGCCGTAAATCAGTTTGGGATCGTAGCGGTTCACGCGGCTGCCCCAGTAATGGGTGACGTGCATCCGCGTCTCCCCCTGCGCGTCCGTGCGAAGCTGGCCGCGGGCGATGCTCTGGTCCGGGGCCTGGACCACCAGCATCCTGTCAAAGGTGGTAAGAATTCTTCTGGTGGGCGCGTCATCGAGCGGCATGTAAACATCGAACGGCCGGCCCTTGTTTACGTAGTAGCCGGCAATGGCCGAGTCTGCGGCGGCCGGCAGGTTCTCGCGCCAGCTCGTCAGCCAGTTGTTCACGTAAACTGGTCGCCATTCGTTGCCGATTTTCCGAGCCACGATGAGGGCGGTCAAGACGCGGTAGGCCGCTCCAGGCTCGAACTTCGTCTGCAATCGAGAACGCCTGTCGATCCCGCGAACGCCGATAACGCGGATGACGTCGTTCCCACGGGGGAAATCGAGTCCGGTATAGGTCGGACTGAGCAGATACGGCTCGTAAGGCACCATAGCCTTTGAGACGACTGTCCACGGTGAAGCATCGTCAAGAGGCTGGAAGCGGAAAGAGAAATCGGTCATTCGATAGTTGAACCGCGCAGGGCCTTTGGGCCACTTGGAGATCCGCCACTCAAATTTATCTACCGTCCCAATCCAGTCCAGGTATGGTTTTGGCGGAGCGTTGCTCTTCAGAAAGCGATTGTCTGCCAGAATGTCCGAAGGCTCGTAAGACGCAATATAGCCGGAATCCGTCGCAACGATCAGGTGCCCGGCATAGGGCACGGGCGCGTTTGAGATGCTGCTGAAATGCCTGGCGTGCCACAACTGCCTGCCGCTGGCAGCCTCGAATGCGAGCAGGCTGTTCTCGCCGCCCGACAGCCCAACATACACAAAGCCGTTCGCCACGACCGGCGGGCTAAGACTTTTACCTTTCAATGAGGCCCTCCACTCCGGCTGACCGCTCTTAATGTCTATTGCGCTCAGAAAAGCACGATTCTTGTCAAAGCTGGTGACGAACGCGCGGGCGCCGTCCGTGCCCATGCCGGTGACAAGGCCTTCGACCGGGCGACCCCACAGAGGAGAACCTTTTGAAAGACTACGGGCCTGAACGAGAGAGTCCTGTCCCGTCGCAGAGAGCAGGACATTTCCGGTGATCACGGGCGTTATTCGAAATGCATCTGCGGACGGGCGTGACACCATCGATCGCCACAGCACGTGGGCCTGGTGTCCGAGCCGTATGGTGGCCAATTCACCGGTAACACTGGTAGCGACGACATTCTCCCCGTAAACGGCGAATCCACCGGTCCGCACCGGTCCGGGCAGCGGCGTGACGCGGACGACATTCTTTGTGCGGACGTCCAGCTCATAGAGTCGGCCATCGTGTCCCGCGTAAAAGACGTGATCGTCAAAGAGAACCGCATTGGCGAGGATCGATGGCTTGGAAGTGCCGAGGGATTTTGCCCCCGCCCGGTCCGGTGGGAATGTCCTGAACTTTTTGATTTGCAGTCCATTGCGAATGTCGAGTGCATAGAGATTGCCATCCACGCCCGGGACCAGCAGCAACCCGCCCGCAACGGCAGGCGCGCCCAACACCGTTGAATCGAGCTGGGTCTGCCACAGTTTCTGCCCACTGGCGAAATCAAGGGCTGCCGCAAGGCCGTCCGCGCATACACCATAGATGCGACCATCCGCGATCACCGGGGAAGACGAGAACTGGCAACCGATGGATTTGCGCCATTTCAGTAAGAGCGGTACTCCGACTACCCGATCCCCAGAATGACCAGTGTGCCTCGGGCCGCCCTGATGCATGGGCCAGTCTGCAGCCTGAGCCATCCCGGCCCGCGCCAGAGGAGAGGCCATGATGTTGGCTTCGATGGGATCTGATTTATGGAATCCGAAAAAGGTAGGCCCACCCACATCGCCGAACTGATCGGCGACCGTGCCGTTATCCGAAGGCTTGGGCCTTTCCCCTTTGTCGCCCTTCCCGAAACCCAGACCGGTGTCGCCCTTACCCGCCTCTGAATTTCCATATTCCCCGTCGGTGGGTTTCAGACTGTCAGAAATCTTGTCCTCGGTAAGACGCTTCACGGCCTTCGGTTCGCCGGGGCCGGGGTCATCGACTTTTGTGTAGATGTCGCAGCCAGTGAAGAGGAGGCAGAGGCTGAACAGGAGGAAGAGGTGTGGGAGGATGGGACTGAATTGAAGAGCGGAAGAGCAGAGCGACAGAGTGGTAGATTGTTGGAGTCGTGGGAGAGCAGATGGCGTGGTTGACATTCTATGGTTCAAGAATGAAAAAGATGGTGGCCCCGCCAGCTTTCGCGCCAGGGGCGTTTCCACTTTCAAATACGGACCCTTGCGGCAACTGAAGGAGGATGAACTGGACAGATGCGAGCCCCAAAGATTAACGATGCTGAATTAAATTCGAATTGAGCTGCTATGGCCACTCTACGTTGTGTCTCCGCGAATCCATGCAACTCATCCAAGCGAGATCACCGCAGCCGTTCACCTCGTGCCAGCCAGATGCACCAATTTCCACTCCGAATGGTCTGTCCTGCATGTCCGTTTACGAGCGAGTTAGTTGGTTAGTGCAGACATTCTATTCCCGCCTTGCTATCCTGCCTGATGTTGCCTGGAAAAGACAGCCAATCGTCTCCCAGCCATAGCCAATTTACGCATGTATGACGCCATCTGGAATGCCCTTCCCGGATGTCTTTCTTCTGAGCGCATGAAGGAAGATATTAATGAGCTCTTTCAGGACTCTCGATGGTCTTCGTTCGATCGAATTCTTGCCCTGGCCCGGAAGATCGTCTCCCGCATGGAAACCATCGGTATGGAGGACGTGCGGCTCATCGATTTTCCTGCTGATGGTGAGACAGCGCATGGCGGTTGGGTACTCCCCAAAGCATACGATGTTCACGAGGCGCGCCTTTCGTGCGTTATCGATGGCGGGAACGAGATCCTGCTTGCCGACTACGCCCAAGCCCCGACTTCTCTGATGATGTACAGCCAGCCGACTCCGGCTGAGGGGGTGACTGGTGATCTGATCATTGCCGATGCCATCGAAGACATCACCGAGGAAAATTGTCGCGGCAAAATGGTATTGACAGCAAGACTTGGGATTCCCTGGACCCAGGCTGCGGTACGGTCGGAAGCGATTGGGGTCGTCAGCGATTTCCGCGGTGTGCGCCGATTCATCAAGGACGGGCCCTACCTGGACGAAACCAACGAATGGCACAACTACTCCATACCGCCCTGGAACGCGCCTGATAAGGGGTTCGGCTTTGCCATTACTCCGAATCAGGGCAGAGAACTGCGCGAAGGAATCCTCGAAGGTAAAAAGGTGCAGGCTCACGCGGTGGTCAGGGCAGAACACTATGTCGGCAACCTTCCTGTCATCAGCGGGCTGTTGCCAGGCGAATCGAAGGAAGAGATCGCGCTGACCGGCCATTACGATGAGTTTGGGGCGGATGACAACTGTTCGCAGGTGGCCGTCGCCCTGGAGGCCATCCGAGCGATAAAGGCGATGGTGAGCTCCGGCCAGTTGCCGCGGTTGCGTCGTTCTTTGCGGCTCCTCTTTCCGATGGAAGTGCGCGGCTTCAATGCCCTGATTCAGAATGACGAAGAAACTCGTCATCTGCGAGCGGGATTGAACATCGATACTGTCGGCACGGATCAGAACGCAACGACGTCGATCTGTACACTGACGGAGAATTTCATTTCATTGCCTTCATTCGTTGATGATTTCGCCGCCGAATTGCTGGAGCGAGTCAGAACTACGAATCCGCTCTTTCGATGGAATCTCACCGCCGCCGATACCATCGACAACATCTTTGGCGAGCCGCTCGTCGGCGCACCCACTCCGTCGATTTACCATTACAGCGGAACTCATCACCTCGCCATGGATACACCGGGGAGGATCTCGGGGCAGATGCTTCTGGATATGGCCCAGGTATCAGCCACCTACGCTGCCTTTCTTGCCAACGCGGGCCTGGATGAGGCCGTCTGGCTGGCTGACCTCACGGCAGAACGGGGCATCCAGCGATTACGATCCGTTGCAGCGAAGGCCCTCCGTGGAGAGAAAGGCCAGTCCAGGCAGGAAACATGGAAAAGCCAACTGAACGGGCTTTACGATCGCTATCGTGAGAAAACCGCCTCCGTAGCTTGGCTGGTTCCCGGAGAACAGTTTTTCGCCTCCACATCACAGGTTGAATCGAACACCGGGAAGCTCCTCGGCGAAAGCCGTCTCCTCCCCAGGGAATTGCTGGATGAGCGAGTGTCCTGCTTTCAGGATCGTCTGCGAGATGCGACTGAAGCTGTGAGAGATGCTGTCAGCCAACAGGACTATTTTTCTGCAGGTGATACGCGGCCACCTCTCCCCGAAAGCACGACGGTGCCTGTGAAGACGTTCAGAGGCTTCCTGTCATTTGAAACGGCATCCGGTGAAGAGAAGCGTTTCATTGAAGAAGAACTCGGCATTGGGATTGGCTGGGGTATCTCCATGTCGGTCGTACAGGCGATCATGCTGGCCAACGGCAAAAGAACAGTCAGTGAGATTGCAGAAACCGTTCGACGAAATGTTGTCGGAAGCCCTGACGTCAGTCGTCTCGAGAAGACGTTCGAATTCCTGGCCACGAAGAACATGGTCAGGTTGAGACCCTTTATCACGGTGGCTCAGATCCGATCTGCCCTCGAAGAAGCAGGAATCGAAGCAGGAGATACGGTGCTGGGACATTTTTCGCTCAGTCAGTTTGGTTACATCGAGGGTGGAGCAGATAGGGTGATTGACACCATCGAAGAACTGCTTGGCCCGCAGGGAACGCTGATGATGCCGACCTTTACTTTCTCTTGCCTCGGCGCCAGGCCTTATGATCGAAAGCGCTCTCCTTCCCGGGTCGGGTCTGTCACGAATCGGTTCTGGCAGAGACCTGGGGTGCTCCGGAACCGGCACCCTACTCATTCTTTCGCCTCCTCAGGCCGCCTTGCCGGTTATCTTTTCGGGCACGATGACCCTGAGGAATCCCCCCTGAGCAAGGACGGCCCCATCGGCCGGCTTCACCATTCTGAAGGTAAGATTCTAATGTTCTGTGGCATCGGCCCCAACACCTGCATGCATGCAGGCGATTATTGGCAGGGCATCCCGCTGCCGGAATTCGTCTGCCATCTCATCGAAGGGGGGACACGAAAAGAAATCTCCGTGAAGGGATCACCGTGGCACGCCCGTTTCGATAAGGCATATGAAAAGATGTACGAGCGAGGCCAGGTTACCGACGTTCATCTGGGTGAGAGTGTCATCCACACAATGAATTGCCGGGATGCAGTTTCCGCCCAAGCCGAAGTAGCACGCGATGATCCTCCTCACCTGATTTCACCAGGATGCGAATGCCCCTATTGTCATGGCTTGAAGGCACACTGCGATGAGCTTGCAGGCCGGTCTTAGCCGGCGGACCTCTTTACTTCTGGACCGCTGCCACCATAGCGGGTGCGAACCAAATATCGCTGATGGTATTAGTGCCGCTGTCACGGGGCCCAACGATTAGCCCTGCTTCGGCCAAAGCCAGATCGCGAGGCAGGCCATCACCGACAAATCCAGATTGGCCCCAGCTTCCAGTGCCTGGCGGACGAACATCTTCGGGAACATCCAATGACAAAGGCTTGGAAAAGTCAGCCTTTGCTTCCACCAGCAACTCTTCGTCGAAGTGAAGCGAGTAGTTTCCCTGTCCGTCAAGCCGACTGGTTATCTGATGACTGACACCGTCTTTCACCGGCAGGAATCTGTTGTGCGCAGGTGTCGTGCCTGCAGGCAGGCCCAGGATGCGCGGATGCCATCCCATACCAGCCCATCTGCCACCAGGGAGAATTCGCACGCCAGGATGAATCAGCACGATGATATGGCCGGTCTTCCAGGGATGGATGACCTGAATGCCCCATGCAGAACCACTTCGCTCATATCGGAAACGCCATTCGGTACCCAGCTCTTTCCATTTGTCACCTGCTCTGATCAGAAATCCGTTCGCACCACCGCGGCCATCGCCACGCGGTGCAGTGAATCGGACCGCGCCCTCCATGAGCTGCAAAGGGCTGCGTTTCGCTTCAAGCCGTTTACAGACCTGGAGCTTCGGAATCAGTTGGTTATTCAGTGCAGGCTCGATTTGTTTCTCACCTTGCTGTGCTATGGCCGGCGAAACTGCAATGCCTGAAGACGGCTGTTTATTTTCTGATGGGGAAGAGCCTTCTGAACGACCGGTATTCTCCGGCGTCTGCATAGAGGCTCTCTTCTGAGTGCCTCCATTATTTGGGTGCCACATCTGTCTCAGTAGAATTCCCGCCGCCACAATTACAGCCAGGATTGCCACAGGGCCGATCAGCCGGCCGCACATGCTCTTGCCTGTTCCTGAGCCGATCCCAGCGCCACGTCTCCCGCGGGTGGCGTCTGGTTCTGTGGCCAATTCCCGAATTCTTTCAGACTTTTCATGAGCGCCCACCGCAGTCGCAGTTGGGGCCTTCCCTTTTGTTTTTTGGCGAGGAACAGAGCCAGACACGGGCGGCTGTCCCGCTCTCACTGCCTCAATGTCACTGAGGAGAGAATCGTAATCCTGATGCCTCTCGTCAGGATGCTTTGCACACATCTTGCAAATAAGAGCTTCAACACCTTTCGGAATTGGAGTTCCCAACTCTTCCGCAGAAGGAAGCTCCTTCTCACGATGCTGGATAATGATGCCATAGGCTGAATTCCCATCGAAGGGGCGTTGGCCTGTCAGCATATGAAGGAGAGAGACCCCAAGCGCGTAAATGTCCGCCCTGTGATCTACATTTCTGGCATCCTCGGCTTGCTCCGGTGCCATGTAATAAGGCGTCCCTATTCCCGCTCCCGTTTGGGTAACATTCAGGTCTTCGTCCATCTGTTTTGCGAGACCCAGATCGGCCAGCTTCACCTCACCGCTGTGACTGACCATGATGTTGTCCGGCTTAATATCCCGGTGAATTACTCCCTGCGCGTGTGCATGCCTGAGGCCAACCGCTACAGCCTCGGCGATGTTCAGTGCCTCGTTGACAGGGATTTTGCCCGCACGCTTCAAACGCGCATGCACAGACTCGCCATCAACGAATTCCATCGCAAAGAAATGCGTTCCGCCTTCGTCACCAATGTCATAGATCTGAACGATATTTGGATGATTCAGTGCCGCGGCAGACTGAGCTTCGCGATAAAAGCGAGTGAGAAAGTCACTATTCTCGACCCACTTGGAGAGGAGAGTCTTCAGGGCGACTTTTCGCTTGAGCTTCGGCTGAATTGCCTCATAAACCAGTCCCATGCCGCCCTCGCCGAGCTTACGAACAATTCGGTAGCCTCCCAGTTCCTGAGCGCTCTTGTCTGCCATGTCATGCTCCATACCGCCGGATACTCAAACTTCCTTTTCTATCATGCTACTCAGGCGCAGAATCAGAGTGACGAAAAGGTCTATCGCTCCGCTGCTCCTCAGTTGAAACCGGCCCCGCAATGGGGAGTATGCGGCTCTGACAACGCCGCGCAAGACTGCACATATGTTTCATGCCTCAGGCTCTTCCGCGGTTCTGCTTAATAGAAGTCACTTCAGAGAAACAGCCCGTCGGATGCGCTGCCCCTCGACAAAGTCTCTTCCGACAGTTAGGACAGGGAAAGAACTGAAACCAAACGAATGTCGCTTCACGCGGCCAAAGGAGATCGGACGTGAATCACTGTGAAAGAATCCAGAAAGCACTGAACCACGAAAGTACCGGCAAGGTTCCCATCGATTTTGGCAGCACTGCGGTCACCGGGATGCACGTCTCCTGTGTTGCAGCTCTGAGGGATTACTACGGCCTCAATGGTGGGCCGGTGAAAGTGCACGAGCCCTACCAGATGCTTGGGTTCATCGAAGACGACCTGCTCGATGCGATTGGAATCGACACCGTCGGACTGTTTCCCCGCGGGACGCTCTTCGGGTTTCCCAACGAGAACTGGAAGGAATTCAAAACTCCGTGGGGACAGGTGGTCCTCGTGTCTGAGCATTTCAAAACCACCTGCGATGATGTCGGTAACACGTACCTCTATCCGGGCGGCGACACCAGCGCTCCGGCGAGCGGCAGGATGCCTCCTGCCAGTTTCTTCTTCGATACCATTGTTCGGCAAGAACCAATCGACGAAGAGAATCTGAACCCGGAAGACAATCTTGAAGAATTCGCGCCGATTTCAGACGAGGATCTGAGTTATTTCGAATCTGAAGCCAAACGGCTTGCCGGCTCGGGTCGGGCCGTCGTGGCGTGCTTTGGTGGTACCGCCTTCGGCGACATTGCTCTGGTGCCGGCACCCTTTCTCAAGCATCCCAAAGGCATTCGCGATGTCGCCGAGTGGTACATGTCTACCGCTGTGCGCCAGGACTACGTATTGGAGATCTTCGAACGGCAATGCGAGATAGCCCTGCAGAACCTGCCGAAGATTCACCAGGTCGTTGGAGACCTGCCGATGGCCGTGTTCCTCTGCGGCACGGACCTCGGAACGCAGCGATCAACTTTCTGTTCGCCGGAGACCTTCGACATCCTCTATGCTCCATACTACGTGCGAATCAATGATTGGATCCACGAGAACACGGGCTGGTGCACTTTCAAGCATTCGTGCGGAGCGGTCGAGACCTTCATGTCGCGCTTCGCAGACGTGGGATTCGACATCATCAACCCGGTGCAGTGTTCCGCTGTCGGAATGGAACCGAAAGCCCTGAAGGAAAAGTACGGCGACCGCATCGTATTCTGGGGAGGCGGAGCAGATACGCAGAAGACACTGCCCTTCGGAACGCCTGATGAAGTGCGCGCCGAAGTGCTCGAGCGTTGCGAGATTTTTTCAAGCAACGGCGGCTTCGTTTTCGATTCCGTCCACAACGTTCAATCGCGCACACCTGTCGAGAACATCATCGCCATGATTAATGCGGTCAAGGAGTTCAACGGCGAGCTTTGAACGTTACGACTGAAGTGAGGCCCTGGTCACCGATCAGTTCCGTGTCCCGGTCCATAGCCGCGGTCGTAGAAATCCAGATTCGTGGTTGTATACTGCTGAGCCCCGCACCGGTTTCGAAACTTTGGGCCGTGTCTGATTGTCCTTAAGAGGAGGTTCTCATGAGTCGTTTATTCTCGGCACTGATGATTGGCGTTTTGGCGTTCTTGCAGGTGTCGGTGGCGCAGGAAGAGGTGGCGAAAAAAGAGGCCACTGAGGCCGCGGCGGAGAAGAAGGCGGAGAAGCCCGTAGATCTCAGATATGTATCGCAGCGGCCCATCGATGTATTGGCCCGTTTCTTCAAAATGGAAGGGGAGCAAACCAAGGAGTTAAATGCCCTGAGAACAGAGCTCAACAACGACCGGCGCAAAGCGATGGCAGCCCTGGAGAAAAGCCTGGACGAAACGTACACCGAAAAAGTCCTGGCCATGCTTACTGACGAACAGCAAGCGAATTTCAAACAGGTCCAGGAATCGTTGAAGGCATATGACCTCGTGAAGAAAAAAATCGAAGATGAGTTCAAGGATCTGTATGCCGAGCTCGGAGGCAATAATCTGACGTCGGCACGGGCTCAGCCAGACCAGCTAATATGGCGATTGCCAGGCATGACAATGGAAGAAAGAAAGGGCATTCAGAAGGTTTACACCGAGATGAACGCCAAGCAGAACAAGGAGATTGCGAGCAGGATGAAGGAGGCCAATGTCGAGAGACCGACCAGGAGCGACATCAAGGGATGGAGAAAGTTCAACGAGAGAAGATCGTCGATTTACGCGGACGTGGCAGCCAAACATAAAGATGAGAGAAAGCAGAAACTGCTGGCGTCGCTTTCGAAAGAGTCTGCTGAAAAATACCAGAAATTGGCCGATGCCCTGGAGGCCGTCAACAAGAAACGAACTGAGACCATGCAGACCCTGGTGCAGGCATTGGGAGAATTGGTCGGTCCCGAACAGGTCAAGAAAGCTGCCGGTAATTACGGAAGGTACTACGGGGGGCAGGCAAGAGGCGGTACTTACCAGAGGCGTTAGTGCATCACGGCAAGGTGGAAAGGCGCTGACTTAAGCGTTTTTGGCTTTGCTTTCATCAACGGCATGGTGTCTCGCCCTCGGCAGAAAGATCTACGATCCCCCGCGGGCGAGACGCCCGTGGCACGCGCGCATATGTCAGCGCCAATCGGGCGAGGTGCATTTCGCTGCAGTCGGTGATCCGTAGCCTGCGCTTCTGGTTACGGGCGGATGATGACCTTGGAATCGTACTTCACGAGCAGGTCATACAGCTCTTCGACATCTTCGTTCAGCATGCGAATGCATCCGTGCGACATCTGCTTGCCGATGCTTTCTGGTTGCCATGTGCCGTGGATGCCATAACCACCGTCTTTGAAGGTGATCCACCGGGTGCCCAGCGGGTTGTTCGGATCGCCGAAGTCGTAATGAGCTCCCTCAACCCAGAAGGTCGGCTTATCAAGCTTGCCCAGGACTTTGAATTCACCTGCTGGGGTCGAATCATTCTTGCCGAGACCGATCCGAAACTCGCGAAATGCCTCGTCGCCGAGGAACACGGTGAGGCGGTATTCACTCTTGACGACCAACAGCCAAAACGGGCCCTTGACAACTTTGAGTTTCTGGTCCACAAAAATCCGGTCTCCGTCGATACCGTTGATCTTCTGGATGAGTTTTGCCGGGACTTTGAAATTTTGGCCGATCCGGGTAAGGGTATCGCCAGATTTGACCGTGTAAGAAAGAGCCTTCGGATGGGTCTTGCCCGGAGTAACCAGCCCGGAGAAGGATTCGTAGACCTTTTTTGTAGCCGATGAGCGTTCCGTATTCCGTGAGAGCATCAGCATGGTACGGGCTTTTTCAGCATTCCCAGCTTCGGTGTAACGCTCGTACAGCTCGGCAGCGGCCAGGAACCCTTCAGCCAGTCCGATTTGGGCCCATGCTGTTTTCTCCAGCTCTTCGTCCGTGATCTCGGGTTCGGGATCTTCCTCAGGCGCTTCTTCGGCTTCCGGAAACTCTTCCGCGGCTTCGAGCTCAGTGAGGGTGGAGGTGTCTTCCCCAGGGACGTTCGACGAGAGAGTCTGCTGCGTTTGCGTCTCTACTTCTGCCGGCTGCTGAATGTTTTCGACCGTTGGGTCTTCACCATTTGGCAGGGGGATAAAAAGGCCGATGGCTACACCGCCGATCAGAATGCCGGCAGCGATGAGATAGTTCTGGTTCATATTCGCCTCCTGAGGAGAAAGGAGCATGCAGCGCGAGCCAATTCAGCCTTGAAGAGGTCTGCGCAGGACGGAAAAGCATGAAACAATCACAACCAGCGAATTGAGAGAGGTGCTGGCCGGAGGCGGCGGGAGAGGGTTTCAGGTGAGGCGCTTCTGTCGGCGGGAAGGGTTGCCGAAGGAGAGAATGCTAAGGTTAACAAAACTCAGAACCGGCCTCAAGGTAAATTGCACGGAATGCGAGATTTAATGCTGATCTGGCAGCTTTGAGGCCCTCTGAGAGCACAGATTCACAAAGATGCAGGCCTGGTGCCAGGTAACCATCTTCGTTGAACTGTGGCAGCATCCCTACAATCCGCGCAGTTCCCTGGAGAATTCCTTCAAGGCAGGTGTCGGGTCTTCGCCATCACTCAGCGCGTGTGCTTCGCATGCCTGGTACAGGGAGCGGAAACGCTTATAGATCTTCACCGCTTCCTTATTCGGTTTTATGACCGACTTTTTGTCCGGTTCGGCGAAGCCCTTGATGACTTGATCCCAGGTGAGCTCGCCTTTCGTGCCCTTCAGATGACCGTGCGCGGCACGCAGGGCAGCGCCAAGCGCGGCGGAGTTGCCGACCTGGAATTGATACACGCTGACGTTGTTCATGTCTGCCATGACCTGAAGAATCTCTCGGTTGGCTGACGCGCCGCCGGTTGCGTAGATCGTGCTTGTCTTGACGCCCATCCATCTTGAGTGGTTCGCCATGGATGCCATCTGTGCTTCGATCACCCCACGCACTTTGCCTCGCAGGTCCGAAGTATCGAGCCCGTACCTGATGGCCCCGCCGTTGGTGACGTGGGGGGTGATTTCCGGTGAATAATAGGGCAGGAGGATCTTGCCATTATTGCCCGGCTTGGTGGTGGCCAGGATTTCCGAAAACTCATCCCAGCCGATATTGAATTGTCCCGTGATGTGTTCTCTGGCGAGT
>JASLXP010001090.1 GCA_030740295.1 Planctomycetota bacterium | reverse complement strand
CCCGACGTCGACGACGATGACCGGGATCCCTTTGGCCTTGCAGAGATCCTCGACCTTGGTGCACGTTTCGTCAGTAATGGGTGAAAGCAGGACGGCATCGACGCCCGTCTGCAGAAGGTCTTCCGCCTCGCTGATCTGTTTAGCGCTGTCGAGCTGCGGGTCCTTGACTGTCAGCTCACCACCGAACTTCTCGCAGGCGGACCGCATCCCGCTTTCGACGCGCCGCCAGTACGGATTGTTCATCTCCATCGTGATGTAACCGATACGGGCGGAAGCGGCGTCCGGGCGTGCTGACCTGGTCTCACCGGTTTCAGTATCGGCTGGCTTGACAGGTGCCTGGGCCTTGCCGCCCTTGCGTATCGCCAGAGCAGCAAACAGGATATTTGTGATCACCAAAACTGCGATAACACCATTCTTCATAATCCTGTTCCCTTCATACTCAAGTTTCTAATTCGGCGCGCCATTGAAGAAGGAATGCCCGAAGCTGGCAACGCAATTCCGTTCAGCCTTCTATTCTTTGCCCGGCTGACCCAGCCGATCGATGACCACAGCGGCTATGATGATCAGACCTACGACAACTCCCTTCCAATCGGAATGGACGTCGAGCAGATTCAGGCCGTTTCCAAGTACGCCCATCAAGAGCGCTCCACAGAATGTGCCGCCTATACCGCCGCGTCCGCCGGCCAATGAGGTACCCCCTATGACGACGGCTGCGATGACCTCTAACTCCAGTCCGGCACCTGCTCGGGGGCCGGCTGACCCCACGCGGCTGGTCAGGATGATCGAGCCAAGGGCGGCGCAGAGGCCGGCGACCACATAGACCAGCGTTTCGTGGACCTTGACGTTGATGCCGGCCAATCGGCATGCTTCCTTATTACTGCCGATGGCGTAGACCAGGCGTCCGAAAAGCGTCCATTTCAAGACGCAAAAGGCCAGGATGTAGAGCACGGCCATGATGCAGAACGGTGCATTGCCCTGTGAAAAGAAGCCAAAGCTGTCAGGAAGATTACCGATCTGGACGCCATCGTTATTCACCCTCGCCAGGCTCCGGGCAATGGCCATCGTGCCCAGCGTGGCGACAAACGAATGAATGCCACCAATGGTGACCAGCAGGCCGTTTGCCAAGCCAAATAGAACACCTATGACAATGCATGCGACGATTCCAGGCATCAGTCCAACCCCATCGATGTCTCTGAATATGCCGGCCATGATCATGCCGGAAATAGCCACCACCGATCCGACCGAAAGGTCAATGCCGGCAGTCAGAATGACGAACGTCGCACCGATGGCCGGAATGGCCACGATTGTGATCTGACGAAAGATGTTCGTGAAATTCGCAACGCTCAGAAATCCGTCACGCCCTGTTTCTGGATCGCCCGGAAAAGCGATGGTGAAAAACAGGCAGAGCAGAATCAGGCCTGACCAGATTCCGAGAAATCTGGTCAGGGGAACTCTGGTGCTGTCTCTGTCTGAAAGCTGTTGTGGCTGTTCGTCGCTCATCTTCGAGTCGTCTTTCTCTTCCGCTCAGGTTCGTGACTCACACTCCCATCCCTTTCACACCCGCCACATCTGCTACGCGCCCGTCGCGTACTGCATAACCAATTCATCGCTGGCTTCTTCTCGCGTCAAGGTTCCAGCCAGTTCCCCTCGATGCATAACGAGGATGCGATCACTCATGCCGAGGAGCTCCGGCAATTCCGACGAAATGAAAATGATGGCCGCGCCCTGATCCGCGAGCTCGGACATAATACGATAGACTTCAAACTTAGCTCCGACGTCGATACCTCGTGTCGGTTCGTCGAGTAACAGCACGTCAGGCTTCGCGGCGAGAAGCCGGCCGAGGACCACCTTCTGCTGATTTCCACCGCTTAGATTTTCGACAATGCCGTTCGGGCCGGGGCAGGCAATGTTCAGCCTTTCAATCGCATCTTCTGCCATCCGTTCTTCCTGCGCTCGCCGATGGATGCCTCCAGAAAATACAGCGGACAGGGACGAAAGACTCACATTCTCCGAGATCTCGAAATTCAGGATCAGACCTTCGCGTTTCCGGTCCTCAGGGGCATAGGCGACCTGGTTCCTCAATGCGGCACGGACAGAATCAAAATGTCCATGATCGCCGTCCAGGCCAAGGAGCGTCCTGATCAGTCGAGAACGCCCTGAACCCACGAGGCCGCCGATTCCGAGGATTTCTCCTTTACGCAGATCGAACGATATGGGTTCTGAATTCCGGCCCGTCAAAAGGTTCTCCACCTTCAAGATTGTTGCGCCCGGCTCAGACTCACGCTTCGGGAACACCTGATCCACTTGGCGGCCAACCATCATTTGGACGAGCTCATCCGGTGTGGTGTCCGCAATCTCTTTCGCGCCAATCATCTCGCCGTCGCGGAGCACAGTGACTCGATTCCCAATTCTGAAAATCTCCTCAAGGCGGTGCGAAATAAAAATCAACCCGACGCCATGTGAACGCAGCCGTTCCATGAGTTCGAACAGCCGCTCGGCTTCGTTGGGCGTGAGAGTGGCTGTCGGTTCATCCAGAATGAGAATGTCGGGCTCATGCACCAGCGATCTGGCAATCTCGACCATCTGTCGCTTTGCGATGCTCAAAGTACCGACAACAGCTCTGGGGTCGATATCAGCTTCGATGGAATCGAGGAGCTCCCCGGCCCGCTTGCGTAATTCGCGCCATCGAATGAGGCCGCCACGGCTGAGGAGCTTCCAGCCGATGAAGAGATTTTCCGCCACGCTCAGGTCATCCACCAGGTTGAGCTCCTGGTGGATCATCTGAATGCCCTGTCTCTGTGCTGCTGCCGGGGAGTCGATGTGAACGGAATTGCCTCGGAGGCTCACATCACCTCCGTCACGCTGATGGATGCCGGCCAAAATCTTGACGAGCGTGCTTTTGCCGGCGCCATTCTCGCCCAGGAGGACATGCACCTCGCCTGAAAGCAACTCGAAATCCACCGCGCTGAGCGCATGTGTGCCATGAAAGCTCTTATCGATGGCTTTCATGGTGAGGAGGGGTGCGGAAGTAGTGGGCATTTGAACACTAGACCCGTGGCAGCAATTTCCGTAAGAATCGCCATTACCTGACTACCCCTTCATTCCAGTCAGGCTGATGCCCTGAATAAAGTACCTTTGGGAAAAGAAGAACAGAACGATAATCGGCAAGGTCATCAGAAACGAACCCGCCATCATGAGACCGACATCTCCGCCACTGCGCAGGCTGAATTTGAAGAGGCCAAGAGCCAGTGGGAAGAGGCGTTCATCGTTTACATAGATCAGCGGCCCCATAAAGTTATTCCAGACGCCCATAAACGTAAAGATGGCGATAGTCGCAATGGTGGGCTTGACCAGCGGCATCATCACGTGCCAGTAGATTCGAAAGAACCCGCAACCGTCCATTCGGGCAGCATCTTCGAGATCCTGTGGAATAGTTTTAAAAAATTGGCGAAGGAGAAAAATGAAAAAGGCAGAGCCAAAAGCAGAATGCACCCAGAGTGGAAGCAGCGTGTTATACCAGCCAAGATGTTTGTGGATCAGGAAGCCCGGGATCATCGTCACCTGACCTGGAATCATCATCGTGGCCAGCATGATCCCAAAACAGAGATTACGGCCAGGCCACTGAAGTCGAGCAAACGCGTAAGCAGAGAGCGTGCAGGAAAAAATAGCCAGAACAATATTCAGAATACTCAGGGCAACGCTCGTGAGGATATATCGGAGGAATGGAACCTCTTTAAAGACCAAATGGTAGTTGCGGAAAATCTTGTCCTTCCATGCGCCGGGCTTGGTATTCCTGACGACTTCCATCATCACAGAAAAGCCGCTTCCCTCTGGTGCAGCACCAATCTTCTGCAGAGCAATCCATGTCTGCGGTTCCATTGGGTCAGCTTCATGCCAGGGCCAGCGGAGCTGCAACTCCACCCACTCGCGTTCGTAGAATTCAATAGAACTCTCGGTCATGTAAAGGTCACCTTTATGAGTGACGTAAACTGCGGCATTGGCCCAACTGGAATCACCTCGAAAACTCAGGTAGATGCGCTCCACCTCTTCTTTGAAGACCGGCATGTTCTCCTTGGAAAAAACAAACCGGGAGCTGGG
>JASLXP010001089.1 GCA_030740295.1 Planctomycetota bacterium | reverse complement strand
CAGGTGATTTCAGCAATAAAGATTCGGAATTCGCACTCGTGCAACTGGCTCGAATGAGCGGAGACCGCGCCCGGGATATTGATGACGATATACGAATGAAAGTTTTGGATAAACTGAAATCCATCAAAGCTGCAAAACATCATCTTCTGTTGGTGAAGGAAGTAGCCGAATTACAGGCTGACGAACAGGCCCAGGCCTTCGGTGAGAGTTTGCCACCCGCGCTGCGACTCATTGCTGAACCCTGAAAGTCAGAGCTCGAATCCAAATGACAGAACGCATCCATAATTTCTCTGCAGGCCCTGCCGCGCTGCCCTTGCCGGTTTTGAAACAGGCCCAGGAGCAGCTCCTTCAACTGCCCGGGGCAGGCGCATCCGTTCTGGAAATCAGCCATCGTTCTCCTGCGTTCGAGGAAATAATAGAAAGAGCCGAATCCAATCTGCGGAAACTCCTCTCAGTACCAGAAAACTATAAAGTGCTCTTCCTCCAGGGCGGGGCAAACCTGCAGTTTTCAATGGTCCCAATGAATCTCCTTCGGGATTCAGGCAGACGTGCGGGTTTTATCGTCACCGGTGCATGGGGAAACAAGGCCGTCAAGGAAAGTCAGAAAGAGGGCGAAACCAGAATCCTGTGGGACGGCAAGGACGAGAACTACACAGGCCTGCCTGACTGGCAGAACCTCGATCTGGAAGATGACGCCGCCTACATCCATTTTACGTCAAACGAAACCATCCAGGGGGTCCAGTTTCAAGAGATGCCTGAGACGGAAGCAACCTGGGTGTGTGACATGTCCTCTGACTTTATTTCCCGCCCAGTGCCCGTAGAGCGATTCGGTCTGATTTACGCCGGTGCACAAAAGAACGTCGGCCCGGCAGGCGCAACCATCGTTATTATCAGAGAGGATCTGCTGGAGCGCGTGCCCGACGGGCTCCACACCATGCTTGACTATCGCACCCACGCTGAAAAAGGGTCGCTCTACAACACTCCACCAGTATTCAGCATCTATGTAATAAAACTGGTAACCGATTGGATTCTCTCAGAATTCGGTGGCCTCGAAAGGATTGCTGCAAGCAACGAAGAGCAAGCGGCTATGCTCTATTCCGCAATAGATCGCAGCGAAGGTTTCTACATGGGGCATGCCATCGATGATTGCCGATCCAGGATGAACGTCACCTGGCGATTACGGGACGAAGGCCTTGAAACGAAGTTCATTGAAGAAGCCCGAAAGGCAGACCTCCATGGGCTCAAGGGCCATCGTTCGGTGGGCGGCATCCGCGCTTCTATTTACAACGCCATGACTTCGGAGGGAGTCGCAGCCCTGGCAGAATTCATGGTTGCTTTCAGGGAACAAGAAGCGTGATTCAGCATGCTTTACTCGAGCATACCTCTGATCCTGGGATCGCTGCTGGTAGCAGGTTCTTATTGGTACCCCTCTAAGCTCTATTTTCTACTGCTGTTTCAGGCGCTACTTCTCTCTCTGCTCCTGGCATCCGCCAAACGTAAACTAGTTTTCTGTCTACCGGCGGTCACCGTTTTCATCACATATGCCGTCCTGCTCTACTCTAATTATTGGAATCAAGGAGCTGTTCGCTGGCACTTAATCAGGATCTGTGTCTCCAATCTTGGCGCGCTGTCTGACTCGATCTTTGCTCTGGCGGAGCCGATATTACTGCTCTTATCAGGATCCGGAGCAGTAGGAAGCGTAATCGGCTGCGCGGCATTCTCTGAAAAGAGAATCAAACTGAAAAAGCCCACACTCTACAGGTTGGGAGCCGCTTATCTGGTCAGCTTTCTTCTGCTGTTTGATTTCTCTTCAAAACAGTACCGCCTGACGGAGGGACTTGCCGCGGATGATTATTCCATCCAAGCCGAGCTCTGTGCTACATCAATCGAGAATTCCGGACAGAGGGATTGGAAGCTCTCACACAGGCCAAACATTCTCTTGCTTGTTCTTGAATCGGCACGCCGAGACCATATCCACCACCTGGGATATGCAAAGGAAACGACGCCTTTCCTCGATTCATTTTCGAAGGAATGCATCGTATTTGAAAACCACTTCAGTACATCGCCAACCAGCCAGAATGCGCTTTTTTCGATTCTTACAGGGAAGTATCCCTTCTCGTACGAAACCGGTGAGCTTTCCTGGCTCTTTACCGAAACGCCAAGAACACACATCACAGAAATCCTGAAAAGGCAGGGATATAAAACGAGCTTCTACCTGGCAGGTGATGCGACCTTCGCTCGCCTTGGTGCCTTCACAAAACGCTCAGGATTCGAACGGATTATCGACTGGTCCGAATTTCCTGAGGAAGCCCGAATCGATTCGTGGAAAATGGACGATGAACAGGTCCTGGATCAGATCCTGGAATCGCTCGAACGAAAAGAGAGCCCACAGTTCATCACTGGCTTTCTAATGTCGATGCATCATCCGTTTACTTTGAAGGACTCATCCATGGCTGGCTGGGCAAATAGTCTGGCGTGGAAAGACCAGAGCGTAAAAAACTATGATATCTGCGTGCGTTACCAGGATGCTTGTCTGAGCAGGTTTATATCTCGGCTGCGCGACTCCGGTCTGCTTGAGAATACAATTATTGCCATCACCGGGGACCACGGCGAGACTTTCGGCAAGGCCGCCGGCGACCACGGCCATACAGCCTCGCGCATCGGAACTCTTTTCGAAGAAGTGCTCGCAGTGCCATTCTATTTGTATGCTCCTCAATTGAAATCCGCTCGAATCAGTGAGGCATCTGTTCACACCATGATCGGGCCATTATTGCTTTCTTACCTGAAGGACGGACCAGCGGTCTTCCAGGCCCAGTTACTGCGACGGAGTTACAGCTTCCTGGACAACAGTTATCTCTATCACTGCAATCCCTTCAATTCTATGATCTATTGCATTCGTAACGGTGATACAAAGATTATAAAGAACTACGACACAGAGGAGCTGTCAGTCTACAATCTTGTCGAGGATCCGAGGGAAAGGAACAACCTCGCTCCCCATAACAACACCTCCTGGCTTAAACTGGAAGCGATCCTGGACTCTGTCTTTCAGAAATTAGCGTTCACCAATCAGTTCCCGCTGAAATAACGCGATGCATCATAGGCGGCGAGGGACGAAAGGTCATCACTGTCATGGGACAGTTCAGTGATGAATGAAGAGACGCCCATTTGCAGCAGGGACCGGATAGGTTCGCTCTCGTTCACAGCATAAACCATCGGAATAATGCCGTTATCGTTCAACACTCGGACGAACGTGATGTCGCAGTTGGTCACTGGCATGGCTATCCCAGTGAATTTATCTCTGATGGCGAGTTCCAGTGCTTCGGACCTTCTGTTTCGTCCACGCTTAATGTCGATCACGCGATATGGGTACCTGTCAAGAATCTCTTTCGCTTTGGCACCAATCTCAAGACTGACTTCTGGAATGATCCTCCGGTAAGGTAAATCTTCAGCAGTGAGGAACTTCGACAAGGAGGTGATTGATTTCTCTGATTCTAATCTGACTAGAACCAGAGTTTCCTGTTTGGCCATCCATGCCCTGATTATTTCTTTTTGAGCAAGTTCGTAAGGCGAATTTGCAGAAGCGATAAGAGAGATAGCTCTTGTTCCTGCGTTATAAGTTCCTTTCAGTCTTTCAGCCCAGTCGTCCTCACCTTCTGGGGCTTTTAACCGATGAATGAAAGTATGCCGATGCAGAAGTGTAGGAGGCTCAGCAACATCCTTGATCGAGACTTGGCGGGTCTGCGCGTACTTTCCAATGGTTGAATATGCGGTGACTTTTACTGTGAATTCGCCCCTCGTGTAATAATGATGAACGCCAGGGAAGAATGAACTCAATACGCGGCCATCACCCCAATCCCAGTCAAACCGGAAGATGTCTTCCCTGGTGAGTATCGCACCCGTTACTTTCACTCGGTTTGCATGCACCTCTGGCCTGTTCAATGTGAAGATTGCCGTTGGCAAAGTGGTATTGTCCAACTTGTTTTCGAACTTAATCAGGCCTACCCAGCGTAAGACACAGACCAGAAACACGGCTCCCAAGACAGAAGCCACGACGGCCACCGACAGTTTCGGTCTTTTCTTTACCGATTCGCTCATTGTAATTCTACTTCTCGTTGAGCCCGGAATTGTTCTCCAAGAACTTGCCCGCGACCGACTTCCAGATGCCTTGTGGTGGTCTCAGATGTGTTTCTTGCGGTGTATAAGGCGCAGTGCTAGTATCGCTTCAGTTGGTCAGACTGGTCCATGACTGTGTATCAACAGAGAATGGAACCTGCTGCGCAAGAACCATATCTTACCTAAACAGGAGGCTTTCTTGTCAGAAAGTATTGATGTGCTCCGGAGCAATCTCAGTCAGGTGCTGATTGGGAAGGATGAGTCCATTGATCTCTTGCTCGTTGGCCTCTTATCCGCGGGCCATGTCCTCCTGGAAGACGTCCCGGGGGTTGGGAAGACGACCCTAGCCAAGGGCCTTGCAAGGTCCATCGACGGCTCTTTCCGGCGTATCCAGTTTACACCTGACTTGCTTCCTTCCGACATTCTTGGCGTCTCCATTTACAACCCCGAAGACCACTCTTTTGAGTTCAAACAGGGTCCGATCTTCTCCAGTGTGGTGCTCGCGGATGAAATTAACCGCGCCACACCTCGTACCCAGAGCGCGCTGCTTGAAGCAATGAATGAATCGCAGATCTCGGTGGATGGTCAGACGTTCCCCCTTTCAAATCCGTTCATTGTCATCGCAACGCAAAATCCCTTTGAACACGAAGGGACATACCCCCTGCCAGAGTCACAACTTGACCGGTTCACCCTGCGACTGGCAATCGGCTACCCTGGACCGGCGGATGAGCGCCAAGTACTTCTTTCGCATCGTCTACAGGAGCCGATTGACCAGTTAGGCCCGGTCACGACTTCCGACAAGATTCTCGCCATTCAGGAGAAAGTGAAGGAGGTCAGAGTTGATGACAGCCTATTGGATTACATTCTGCAAATCGGCCAGGCAACCCGCGACTTTGATGGAATTGAAATTGGAGTAAGCCCGAGAGGGTGTCTTTCTCTGTACCGGGCCTCGCAGGCTATGGCCCTCATACGGGGACGGGATTATTGTGTTCCTGATGACGTAAAACAATTGGCCGAGCCGGTACTCAGCCACCGCCTGATCTATCGGAGATACTCTGGCGTCAGTAGCAACCATGCCATTCAGGAAATCCTGAAAACAATTACGGTCCCGGTCTAACTGAATTCTCAGGTGTCGGAATGCTGCGACGTTTCCTCATACTGGTACTTATTTTATTAGTTGTTTCCCATATCGTTCGTTATCTCGAACACAAACGAAGGCGGTCTGCAACAGAACAGAAGTCATACAGAAAAACAACGAAGGGCGGCTGGCTGTTTTTCGTTTTCACTTTCTGTGTGCTGCTGTCAGCACTGCACACTGGAGTGAATCTGATCTATCTCACTTTTTCAGTGCTACTGAGTTCTCTCATTCTTTCCTGGCTGATGAACGCATTCTGCGGAGCGGCGCTGAGCATAGAACGAAGAATGCCATCAGAAGTTCAGGCCGGCATTCCTTTTAGTATTGATATATCCATAAGAAACGAAAGTGCATGGATTCCCTCTTTCTGTCTCAGAGTTGAGCAGCAACTTCCTGATGGCATCTTGTGTGAATATCAGCGGCATTTCTTATTCAGAATCTGCGCAGGACAAGAAATTCAGATAAGGTTCAAGGCTGTGGCAAAGAGACGCGGCGCCTTTGATTTCTCGATTGTGGAGGCGGAGACAAGCTTTCCCTTTGGCTTCTTTGAGCGGGGGGTTATCTGTATGACAAAGAAGCTTGAACTGATTGCATTACCACGATTAGGGCACCTTGAAAGCCGTCTATCTGAGGGAGAGGGAGAAGGCAGCTCTATTGCGCGTCGGTTCACACATAACAGCATTGATGAATTCCTGGGTCTGCGGGAATACAGGGCCGGCGATAATCCAGGATGGATCCATTGGAAAACATCCGCAAAAGCCCAGAAGCCGATCGTGCGTGAGTACGGAGCAAGAAACGAGCAGAAGGCTCTCATCATCCTGCACTGGGTGATGCAGGATGGAATTGAAAGGGAACTCCTGGACGAAGAGATCACGACCAGCTTCATTGCAACCATGGCCAGGGATTTCGCACAGAATGGTCTCCAGGTTGCCTTTGCCTGTGATGCAGAGGGCCTTGTATACCTCCCTCCGGCAACCGGCCGGGGCATAAGCCGAATCTGGCGGCTCCTGGCTCTGCTCGCACCCGCAGAAACTGATGAGGTGGCAGACCTGCTTGAACAGCGCGAGTTTTCCTTCAGAGAATTCGACAGAGTCATTCTGATTACGCACGGCAGCAGTATGGAATCCTCTCGTACGATAGTAAAACATCTAAACTCAATGAACCATTCCGTAACCCACCTGGATGCAATTTCAGGTGATTTGGAGAGAGATTTCACCTTGCCCGCTCTACCGGATATCTGGAATGCCGGAGAGTCCGAAGTGGTCTCAAATGAAGCTGTGCATGTGAGGGCGGGCTGATCGGTTTTCGTGGTTAATTCAATATGAATCGTTCAATATTCGAACGTCGATTCAATCAACTTACCTTCACATTGGTGAGTATCGGCATAACAAGCTCCTGTGTTGCTGATCCCACGCCATTGGCGGTCATCATGTTTCTTGTCACCGCGCCTTTGGTGGGTGGGGCCTACTATTTTACAGAGCACAGACGTAGTTTTTATTTGCCAAGTATGGTGGCGTCAGGCCTCGCCACGATTGCGTTCTTTGTGTCCCTCGGAGTAGTTCTGTCGTGGTTGAGTGTGCTCTTGCCGTTCCTGCACTTTCTATCCTTTGCTCAATGTATGAGGCTCTGGCAGAAAAAGAATGATCGTGAGTATTCCAATCTGTTTGTAGTCAGTCTGATTCAGATTGCCTGCGGCGCATCTATCTCCCTCGATATCCAATTCGGTCTGATGTTCTTCATTTACCTCTTTCTTGCATTCTGGACGCTTATACTGTTCTACATAAAGAGAGTGGCTAGCGAAGAAACCGGAATTCTCCTTGGTGGCAAGATCGTTGCTTTACAGGGCATCCAGTCTTCACAGATTCGCGGGGCCTTGGGCAGCGCGATTCCTGTTATGCTGGCATTTCTTCTGA
Organism: Planctomycetota bacterium; assembly: GCA_030740295.1. The sequence goes on along the minus strand of JASLXP010001089.1, from coordinate 7,691 downwards.
TTTCGATGCTGGGTGTTTTTGCTATTCTGCCAAGGTACCAGATTCGCGTATTAAGTGTTCCCACCCCCCGCGGGCGACAGACAGGCCTGGTTGGATTCAGCGAGCAGGTCCGCCTGGGACAGATAGGCCAGATAAAGGATAACGATGAGCTGGTGATGCGTGTCAAGCTGAGTAGAAATGGGAAAGCCATTGAACTGCCTGAAGCACAGCTTTATTGGCGTGGCATGTCTGCGGATTCTTATGTGTATGGGAGTTGGCGGGAAACGGTTCTGCGAAATTATTGGCTTTCCTGGTTCGATCACGAGAGCGGCTGGAAAGAATACCGGGCAGGCTGGGTTCTTCAGGATGACAAGATATTTCCGTTCAACGATCGAAAGTGGCCCGTACTGCCTAACTCGGTTGAGTTGGAGACGTCTGACTTGAGACAGGAAATCTCCCTTGAAAATACAGGCACCAATAGAATCTTCTCTCTTTATCCGCCGATCAGAATCGATCTTGGCGATCAGGCGGAAGGGATGAAGTTGGACGTCCAGCACTGGAACGCGAGGTTCATTGGTCGCCCGCCCAGATATTATGTGGTGCACTCCAGACCACAGGAATACACGCAGGAGCAGTTGAATCAAGAACTGCGGCCCGGACAGCGGCTGCCGTCACTGATGCGGACCTATTTCATCAGGAATCCTCAGAAATCACCCAAGTTACTAAGACTTGCTGAAAATATTGCTCTCAGTGCGAATGCGGAAACATCTTACCAGAAATCGGTGGCTGTAAAGGACTGGCTTGAGATTAACTGCAAATACACTCGCCTGCCCGGAGTGATCGAAAACCCCAGACGCAACGACCCGGTGTTACACTTTCTCTTTAAGTCAAAGAAAGGGCATTGTGAGTATTTCGCTTCCGCTCAGGTTTTGCTATGCCGCTCCCTGGAAGTCCCCGCAAGAATAGTAAACGGTTTCAGAGGAGGTGATTGGAATCAGGTCGGCAAGTTTTATCAGGTCAGGCAAAACCATGCGCATTCCTGGGCGGAGGTATATCTGCCAGAAGTGGGCTGGTATCCGTTGGATCCGTCCGGCTCTGATTTGTCGGAAGAAAACCGAATCGCTGGAGCTGGTCTCGGCCAGTATTTTGATTGGGGCCAGAATCTATGGGACCGTTTCATTGTTGGCTATACGCCAAAGAAACTCGGCTTTTCGTCCAGTCATTATTTCGAAAACCTCGCCTTCGAACTGCGCAGCCGACTTGGAGGTGTGGGCGGCGGCAGTTCATTGCAGGGCATGGATTCTGTTCAGGCTTTTTTCGCCAAACTTGCATTCGCCATTGCTGCGGCTGCGAGCTTGTATGTCATCATTACATTCTTACCTAAATTAAAGTTCCGTTTGTTTCGGTTCTCATCTTCAGGGCCTGGATATGCAGATGGATCTCCGACAGTTGACTTTTATCGCGAATTACTGGCCTACCTTAAAAAGCGCGGTTACGTCCGTATATCATCACAGACGCCTGCTGAGTTTGCGTCAGATGTTGACCATCGGACAGAGGTGGGTGAAAGTGTGCAGCGACTGACCGACATTTACTATGGAGCGCGTTACTCTGGCCGGGCGCTTACTGACGATCAGAATGACGAAGCACGGAGGTTGCTCGAATCGGTCCGCAAGACAGAGATCAGAAACGCCTCTGCAAATTAACCTGCAGAAGAGGCGTTGCGATGGCAGGTTTACTATGTGTAGCGAGTAAAATGGAAGAATCCGTGCTTCTCGAAATGAATCAGATCTGTAAGTCCTTCCCTGGAGTCAGGGCTTTGGACAAAGTAAATCTACGTCTGGAAAGAGGAGAAGTTCTGGCGCTACTTGGCGAGAACGGCGCGGGCAAGAGCACGCTGATAAAGGCGTTGAGCGGAGCGGTCATTCCAGATTCCGGAAATATCCGCATCGATGGCAAGAGCATCACGATTCATGACCCAGTCGATGCTCAGAATGCGGGGGTGGCTGTCATCTATCAGGAGTTCAATCTGGTCCCGTATCTCAGCGCGCGTGAAAATATTTTTCTAGGCCGGGAGAAATCCAAAGGCGGATTTTTCAATCGTAGAGAAGAAAACCGGAACGCGGCCGCTCTGTTTGATCGCGTGGGCGTCAAGGTAAATCCCGAAACCCCGTGCAATCGACTCTCAGTGGCTCAACAGCAGGCGGTCGAAATCGCAAAGGCGCTCTCATTAGATGCTCGAATCATAGTTATGGACGAGCCGAGTGCGACGCTGACCCTGCAGGAGGTCGAGTCGCTGTTTGCCATCATTCGTGACCTGAAATCCCAGGGCATCGGGGTCATCTATATAAGTCACAGACTGGATGAGATTTTCGAAATCGCAGATCGAGTCATGGTGATGCTCGACGGGCATTTCGTCGGCTCGAAGCCTGTGAACGACGTCACTCGCTCCAGCCTGATTGAGATGATGGTCGGCCGGGCTCTTGAAGAAGAGTTTCCCAAGGAACAGGCTGAGCCTGGTGATGTCCGGTTGGCCGTGCAGGGACTTGTACGAGGTCAAGTGGTGAGGGATGTCTCATTCGAAATCCGGAGCGGTGAGATCCTGGCGCTTACCGGTCTCGTCGGGGCGGGTCGAACTGAGGCCGCTCGTCTCATATTTGGCGCCGATCCTTTAGATTCGGGGAGCATCAAACTGGACGGCAAAGAGCTTCGTATCGGCAAGCCGAGTGACGCCATTCGAGCTGGGATCTGTCTGCTCACGGAAGACCGGAAGAGCCAGGGGCTGATTCTTGGCCAATCCGTTCGGACGAATTTTGGTCTGCCCAACCTGCTCAAGCTCTCCACTTTTGGCTTCGTGAATACCCGGCAGGAACGCCAGGCATTTGGCACTTATGTGGAGCAACTCAAGATAAAGATCCCTCACCAGGAACAGATTGCCAAGAACCTCTCAGGTGGAAACCAGCAGAAGGTCGTCCTGGCAAAATGGCTTGAAGCCAACTCCGAAGTCGTCATCTTTGATGAGCCCACACGGGGCATTGATGTCGGTGCCAAGTATGAAATCTATCTTCTGATGAATGAACTCGTTGCGCAGGGAAAAGCCGTCCTCATGATTAGCTCAGAGTTGCCCGAGGTGCTGGGGATGGCGGATCGCATTCTTGTCATGCGCGAAGGGCGTATCTCAGGTGAGATTACGGACTTGTCTAATGCCACCAAAGAGGAGATCATGGAGATGGCTGTAGGATAAAAAGAACTTCAAATGACCTTTTGCCATCCGTCATTTCAGGGCTATAAGTCGGTCGCTTCCAAAAGTCTGGTGTCAAGTTTCCTCAGGGACGAGCATTTCAAATGTCTAATTTGTATAGGTTTACAGCTCTCACAGTCGCCGTGTCGTTGTGTTCAATCTTCACTGTCGAGGCTGCACGGCGTGTTGCATCAATTGCCACATTCTCCGGTGGCGTCGCTGTCAAGCGGGCGGAAACCGGGAAAGTTGAGCTCATAAAGCGCAAGCGCACACCGCTTTTTGAGAATGACAAAATAAAAACCGCCAAGAATGGCAAAGCCACCATCCTGTTCGCCGACGGCAGCCGCGTGGACATGGCGCCGGCCACGGCAATGGCGATTGTTTTCAACGGCCGCCAGCGTGAAATCGCTGTCTCCCAGGGCTCGCTCAAGAGCGATATCAAGAAACTCCCGGGCCAGCGTACCATGTTTCGGACTCCGGCTGGTGTTGCCGCCGTCAAGGGCACTCTTGTCGACCTTGATGTGAAATCCGATAGTAGAATCGAGATCTCGGCTGACCTTGGCCTTCTTACACATCAGATTGGTGAGACGGAGACATCTGCCGATATCGAGAAAGGTAAAAAGCTCTCGATTGGATTCGAGAAAGCCTCGAACACCGTCTCCACCAAAAGCCTCGTCGGCATGATTGATGTAAGAACCAAGAATCTCACCACCTCCCTGAAACAGGATGTGGAAGTGGCGTCACAGGTCGACAAGTCTTCAGATAAGGTCACGTTGGGAGTTGTAAGTGGAGTCGCCCAGACCCGAACCACTCGCGGTACACAAGTCCTTATGGAGAAGGGCGATGGAGTGGATTTTGTTCAGTCTGCAATGGGCACCACAGTCACGGTTGTCACTGGCCAGATTACCGTAATCGACTCGAATGGGGTCCGAACCAAGATTGAAGCCGGCGAGACAGCCGTGGAGCTTCCTGGCCTCTGGCAAGAGCCTGAGACCCCGGAAGGCTTTGAAGTGATGATTCCGCCCGGCACTTGAGAAGAAACGCATGAGATAAGAAAAGGCTGCGCTTCGTCGCAGCCTTTTTTTGTGGAATCTCATCGCTCTTCAGTTGCGGAATGGCGTACGCTGGATGGGTCGTACCAGAATCCCGGTTCGGGCTATACCGGGTGCGTAATCCTCTGTGGTGCCACTCCTGCAGCCCACCATCACACTGCCATTACCATCCGTCTCCTGCTACCTCACCTTCACCGGCCTCTTCCCCGCAACAGATTTGTAGACCGCCTCGGTCAGACGAGAGACCTGCAGAGCAAAGTCGGGCGGCTCGTAGCCTTTGCCTCCGTTGCGAATCCACTTGAAGAATTCGGCATCCGGACTCGATTCCCTGATGCGTTTGGGGATCTCGATCGGTTCATCGTTGAGGAGGACTGATCTGATCCCCCACTGGTGCAGGTGGAAGACCAGGCAGCCTTTATTGCCGTGGATAGCGACGCGCTCGTCGTGCCGGCTGGCATTGCCGAAAGTGTTGAGGGTGCCGACCGCGCCGTTCTTGAAACGGATGCTGACCACGGTGTTGATGTCGACGTCTTGACCTGCATTGTCCAGGAGCGCTGAAACTTCCGACGGCTGCAGGCCGGTGATCCAGAGCGTGGCAGCGACCAGGTGGCTGCCGGTATCCATGAACATCCCTCCGCCAGACAGCTCAGGTACGAGCCGCCAGCCTTTGACCCCTTCCCAGTTCTGGGTGACATACGAAACGATGCCGCGGATTTCGCCCAGTTCTCCCTTACGAACGAGTTCCCTTGCGAACATGTGCGGCGCGAGGAAGTGCCGCTGATAGCTGACGACCAGCAGTCGTTTGTGTTTTTCTGAAAGGCTGATGAGCGAGCGGGCATGCCTTGATGTCGTCGTCAGTGGTTTTTCTATCAAGACGTGCAGTCCCTTTCTGAGGCAATGGCTCGCCTGTTCGTAATGCATGGAGTGCGGTGAACTGATCGCAATCGCATCCGGCGCGGCCTCACGTATCATTTTTCTGAAATCGGTGAACCAGGGAATTTCACTTCCCCATTTTTCCATCAACAGACGTGCCTGGCCTTCGACCGGATCGGCAACGCCGACGAGATCAACTTTACCATCTGCCTGTATGCGGGGGACGTGCGCGTTGCGCATGTTCCCGCCGCAGCCGATAAGGGCGAGTTTGATTTTCTTTTTTGCCATGAGAATGATTAATGGTGGTTAGAATCAGAATTCATTGTGCATCACGTGAATGGGTGCACAACCCAACTGCTGGCAAGGCCGTGCCATGATGTATCTGTTTGAGGGGCTTTTCATTTTCTACCTCGGATGGTTGGCCTGGAGGATTCTAAAGGCGAACCTCGCCCGCAACATCCTCGCTGTCGTTGCCATCATCGTTGCGGTTCTTTCAAGCACGCTGCTGTTCCTTCTGCTGGCGGCTATCCTGCCTCTACTTTTTGACAACCTGGTCCTGGTACTCGGCCTGAATGCTGTGCTTAGCATCGGAAGTTACTTTGTGTCAATGCGGCTGCTCAACAGGCGCATCCAGCGCGACGAAGCAGAGCTCGTTGAAAGACTGGACGCCAGGCTCCGGCTGCCCGGCTGGCTCGATCGCAGCCTTTCCACGGCAACGCTGCTGCTCGTTTATGGGCTGATATTCGTGCTGTCAGACCTGCTGGTGAACCTGGCTGGGATCTCCGCTGGCCAGGAAGGGCTTAAGCAACACTCGTTCTTGTTCAAACACATGCTGTCGCCGATTGGCGAACAAGGGCCCACCGATCCTGAACAGGCAACGCCCACAATCAGTGAGCAGGAGTTGGCCGATTTCGGCGAGCTGCCTCCCGATCTCGATGGCCCCGAAAGTGTCGACGAGGCGATTGAGAACCAGAGCAGGCTCTTCCGAAATCTGGAGGGAGCGCTCAGGAAATCACGGGATTACATCGCAGAAAAAACAGGCACGAAGGAAGCCATCCGTCGTTTCAAGGCTGTGCGCGAGCTCATCCATCTTTCTGATTCAGAGAAGCACTGGGTCATCAGCACTTCCCCCGAACTGATGCAGCTCTTGAATCACCCTTCCATGGTTGCCATCATGGATAACGACCGAGTATTAGGTCTCATCGAAGAAGTGGCAGAGGGATCGATATCGGCGGTCTATAAGCTCGGCGAGGAACCGGCAATCAAGAATCTGATGGATGACGATCACATTACCAGGGTGATCCGCAACATCGACCTCATGGAGATTCGTGGTCGCGTTGAGGAATATCGCCGGCGGCGCAAGAGAGTCATCCCTGCCGAATGGCTCACCTCCACCGCAGAATCGACGACCCAGATCGACGACCGCCTGAAATCCAAGCATGGCTGGCGTAAGCAGGTGGCATCCGAAGGCTCACTGATCTGGTTACCCCAGACAAAGATCGGCATGGCCGGAACCCTGCTCGAATCAAGGACCGGCCGAGTTGTTCAGATGGAGTGCCGTACCGAAGGCAAGACAACCGTCCTGCTCAACGGTTTTCCGGTAGAGGTCCTGGAGGACGATAAGAAAGCCAGGGCGGATCTGGCCCTTCCAAAAGGGATCTCGCATCTGATCCTGCTGATAGATTTCAGGGGTACCGATCCACCGAAAGGGTGTCTGGTGGAAGTGTATGTTCCGTGAAGGCGTCAATGGTGATCTTGCGCCGAACTGCAAGCTCTTTCAGCAACCTTTGGGTCTTGAGCGTCCGGTGACGCAAGTGCTGTGCGATGCCTCATCTCTTTGGGGAACAGCATGGCCGCTACCAACCTCATTCCCGCACCACTCTTGAAGCCTCGAACAGTTCCCCACGGCTCAGAGATATCGAGCCTTGATTCTCGCCGAAGAATCTCCCATCGATCTCGGCCCGGTATGTGCCCGACGAATCACTGAATCTGAACTGGCCATTCTGCAAATCGAGATCATCGAGAAACTCGAATGACCCATCAGAGAAAACAAACGCGACAGGTCCATCACCGCATTTGTATTCGAGGATTTGCACGTCGGCTTCCTCATACTTATCGGGAACAGTCTTCAGTTCCGGAGCGGTCGCCGTCGAATAGATGCGAGCAGTTCGATTCTGAAACGAGACTTCCCCTTCGCCGATCCGGACCTCGGTGGGCTCGAACCAGTTGAGTGTCCAGGTGGTGACTCTTTCGCCCTGATTGCCGAACTCGAGGATGAACGTGCTCGCATCCGTCAACACGATGAATCGCCAGAGCTGGTCGTAGCGAGCAAACATGAACGAGGCCCCACCCGCGTCAAGCCCGGTCCTGAATTTGAAATCCGGCACCATTGCTCCCGCGCCGAAAAGTCCCCAGTTGTAGCTCGCGCAGTTTCGGGCCGTGTCCATGCCCCATGCCTGCGTTGTTGACGGGTTCAGAATTGTTGGGTGGATGATCGGAGGCTCATCACCCCAGGCCCAGGTCTGGATGCCGCCGAAAGGCAAGAAGTC
>JASLXP010001088.1 GCA_030740295.1 Planctomycetota bacterium | reverse complement strand
AGGGCGTCGTTCGCTTCGCTCACTTTGCCCCGGGCTACGCTGTTTAACGCCTTCGGCGTAAAGAGTTGTTTCACTTAAATTGCTCGACCTATGTCGAAGCTCTTGTCCACGAAAAGTATGCGAAGAATCGCGCTTGCTTTGGGGCTACAAGCTGGCAGTGACGGCAGGGCATTGGGGACATACATGCGACACATTACTCTCATTCGACATGGCGAAAGTCTTGCTCAGATCAATCAGGAGGAATCAGGAGTTAATCCGGATCTTTCTCCAAATGGAGAACAGCAGGCAATACATTTGAAAGGCAGAACGCATGAGCTGTCGCCAGATGTGATATTGGTGAGCCCGTTGTTGCGCGCTTACAGGACCTATCAGTTATCTGGTCTGTCAGCGCCGTCGATTCAAGTCGATCCGCGATTGGTAGAATCAGATTGGGGCATCGACGGATTTTATGATGGTCTGGATTGTAGTTATCTGGAGGATGGGGAAGGAATTGCTGCTCAGGTCGGCCGCCATATCAATGCTCGAGAGCGGGCCTGTTCATTGATCGATTCAATCATTCATTCTGAACATGAACGCTATGTGCTCATCGGGCATTGGGGGATATTCAATGAACTGTTTCACGCCTTCGTCGGGCTGAGGACAAGCTCAAATACTGTGACTCTGACAGAGAACACTGCTTTGTCACAATTAGAGATTAATGACGAGGGCAAACGCCTGATTCACAGTTGGAACGATGCTTCACACCTGCGGCAACGCGCAGAAGAATCGGGTGCCAGGCGAGACGGTCTGGGATGACTGAATGAGTTCGGATCGGCCGCCAATCTTCCGCGACGCTCAGGCGCTTGGCTCGCCCGCCATGCGCGCACGTCTCTCTTCCGGCGTTGGCAAGACCTGGATCAGGCGTCCCCGTGCCAGGTAGACCTTCTGCTGAGCCAGCCTGTCCGCCAGATCCGAATCGTGGGTCGCGATCAGGATGGTAGTGCCTCGATCGTCCTGGAGCTTCTTCAGGCAGGCCTCAAACCCCTGAGTGAAATCCTCGTCGACATGGGAGGTCGGCTCGTCCAGCAGCAAGGCGTCGACGTCGAGACACAATGCGCGAGCCAGAGCGACTCGCTGAGCTTCCCCACCGGAAAGGGCATTTGCTTTCCGGTTCGAATAACTCGCCATCCCAACATCATCGAGAGCTTCCTCCGCCAGCTTTATGGCTGCGGTTCCGCAGATGCCGCGCGCGCTCAGCCCAAAGAGAACGTTTCGAAGCACTGTGCCGCGTAACAGTCGCGGCCTCTGGCTGAGAAAGACCATCCGCCGGCGGGTTGATAGCCCGGCACCACCCGGGAGCATCGGCCGGCCGTGAAAACGGATCTCTCCCTGATCCGGTAATGTCAGCCCCGCCAGGATTTTCAAGAGCGTTGTCTTGCCGGCGCCGTTGTCGCCGAGGATGCTGCAGACAGTTCCTCTCTCGATGAAAAGCTCATCGATGCTCAAGTCGAAATCATCGCCATGGCGCTTCCGAACACCTTCAACCTGGAATGCGGGTTTCGTCATCAGATGGTCCTTGACTGTTGCTGAAGGGAGTAGAAAACCAGGTTAATGCTGAAAGCAATCAGCATCAGAATAAAGGCCAGGGCGAGGCCCAGACCGAATTCGCCTTTTGAGGTCTCCAGCGCGATGGAGGTGGTCATGGTTCGGGTATGCCCGCGTATGTTGCCACCCAGCATGAACGCAGCTCCCACCTCCGAAATGGCCCTCCCAAAGCCGGCCACGATCGCAGCAAGGACGCCCAGTCGCGCTTCGTCCAGGAGAGTCCATCCGGACCGCAACCGTCCCGCGCCAAGGCTGGCCGTTGTCTCCAGGACTTCCGCGGCCAGGGGGCTCACGGCGCTGGCCGTAAAAACAATCATCATCGGCAGAATCAGGATGGTCTCGCCAATGACCATCAGAGCCGGCGTGAACAGCAAGTCCAGGCCGCCCAGCAGACCACTTCGAGTAAACATCAGATAAAGGAGAAGTCCTACGACGACCGTAGGGACGGACAGCAGCGTGTGCAGAAACACGGTCAACACTGATTTGCCCTTAAAAGATCGTGCGCCGATCAAAAGACCAATGGGCACACCGATCAGAGCCCCGATGCCCGTCGCCAGCAGAGATACATGAAGGGAAGTGAAAATGGCACTCCATGTATCAGCGTCTCCACTGATCAGTAGATTCCATGCCTCGGCAAAGCTGCTCATTTCACCTTCCCCTGAATGCGTAGAGGTCGGAAGAGGGTTCCTCCTTCAACAGTGAACGCGCCGATGCTCCGCTGAGCCTCTTTTGAGACCATCCATTGCACGATTTTCCTTGCCAGCCCGTGACGAATCCTGGGATGCCGCTTTGGATTCACCGAGATGATGGAATAGACATTCAGGAGCGAGTCACCACCCTCGAAACAGATGGACAGCTCAAGCCTTTTTTTCATGGACAGGAATGTCCCTTTGTCACAGAGGACGTAGGCCCCCTTCTCGCTGGCCATCAAGAGCGCCGGCCCCATGCCGCGGCCAACTTCCAGGTACCATTCGCCCTGCGGTTTGATGCCGGCCGATTTCCATAAGGCCTGCTCTTTCTTATGTGTACCCGAATCGTCCCCCCTCGAGATGACTGCCGCGAGGCCATCGGCCAGCCGCTTCATGGCCTGCGCTGCCGACTTGCATTTCTTAATGCCTCCCGGGTCGCGATCCGGGCCGGCGATGAGGAAGTGGTTAAACATGATTTCTTCCCGCTTTTCTCCGAAGCCTTTCGACATGAATACACGCTCTGCATCCGGCGCGTGAACGAGAAGGGCATCCACATCACCATTTTCACCCATCTTCAGGGCTTTACCGGTTCCGACGGCGATGACATGGACTTTGATGCCGTTCTTCTTTTCAAACTCCGGCAGCAGATAAGGCAGCAAACCGGAATGCTCAACGCTAGTAGTCGTCGCCAACCTCAACACGCTGGTTTCACCTGCGACCGTCTGCGTAAAGAATGACGTACAGACGAGAAGGATTGGTATGCATTGGATGGCACCACGAGACTGAAAGCCTGCACTACGAATCGGTCCTGAAAGTCGATCAGTACGACCGGGAGAATCCATCATGTTAAGTGCCCTGGTCTTCAAACGCTGAATCAGATGGAGAAACGAGTGGCACAACAGCACCTTCTCCGCTTCGGCAGGTATCAAGTCTTGTTCAACAGACTCGATATATCAAATCGGCTGTCTTATCGCCTCACAAACTTCGGGACGAACTGCACATCCGCAGTCGTAGCCACAGGATGTCTGCGCATCCATGGCTGATACCAGCATCCTGTTGCCACGCGGGAATTGACGCTTGAAGTTTGGTAGAGTCAGAAAGTCAGGGCTTCCGCCCCATCCACCAAGAATCACCTCTGACATCAGGCATCAGAGCGCTATGAGCAAAAATCTCGTCCTTAGAATTCAGGATATGGACTGTGCTGAGGAGGTGGCCATTCTGAAGAAAGTGCTCGTTCCGTTGATTGGCGATGAGGAGGCACTCGGATTCGATCTGTTGAATCGCAAACTGACGTTGAAGGTTGGCGATGACGGGCCGGATGAAGATTCAATTCTTGATGCTGTGACTCAGACTGGAATGCAGGCCGTGCCCTGGTCGGAGGAGATGCCGGCAGATCAGAGCTTCTGGCAGAGCCGTGGAAGGGCCTTCATGTGCGCTTGCAGCGGCGCTTGCCTTTTCCTGGGTTTTATCAGTCATGCATCCCACAGCGGGCTGGCGGCTGCTTTGGGCGATGGGCAACTGTTCCCGGCCATTTCCCTTGTCTGTTACATCTGTGCATCCATCACCGGCGCATGGTTTGTATTGCCGAAAGCATTCTTCGCGGCGAGGCAGCTCAGGCCTGACATGAATCTGCTCATGGTCGTCGCGGTCATCGGAGCCATGGCTCTGGGCGAGTGGTTCGAAGCGGGAACGGTCAGCTTTCTATTTGCCTTCGCGCTGTTGCTTGAATCCTGGAGCGTCGGCCGCGCACGCCGGGCCATCGAATCTCTCCTCGACCTTGCTCCGACCACCGCACGTTTCCTCTGCCCCAGTGGGGGCGAGGTCCTGGAGAAGTTCGTAGAAGAGGTGCCGGAAGGCGTCACCGTGCTGGTGCAGCCGGGCGAAAAGATTCCGTTGGATGGCATTGTGACGAAGGGAGCGTCCACGATAAACCAGGCGCCCATCACTGGTGAATCCATACCGGTAGAAAAGGTCGCCGGTGATGAAGTCTTCGCCGGCACGATCAACAACCAGGGCGCGTTCGAATTCCGATCCACCAAGAAAGCAGATGACAGCACTCTCGCTCGAATCATTCACATGGTAGAGGAAGCCCAGTCCCGCCGGGCGGAGAGCGAGCAATGGGTAGAGCGGTTCGCCCGTACATACACACCTGTCATGATGCTGATAGCGCTTGTAGTCGCGTTCGGCTTCCCTCTGTTATTTTCAGGCGG
>JASLXP010001087.1 GCA_030740295.1 Planctomycetota bacterium | reverse complement strand
GTGAGCACGGTATCCGGTGCGTGCTATGAGAAGAGTCTTGAGACGGATCGGTGGGCGACTGCTTCTGAACTGATGTTACGGCGGGATCAGTTGATGCTCGAGGGTTGGGACGGCAAGAGGAATTCTGACTTTCCTCGGTTGGTTCAGGACCTGGCGGAGGTGGAATTGGCGAGCGAGATTGAAAGCCCAAATGTCGCCACACGGCTGCACAGCATCCTTGCGGCCCTGGCCGCTGGACAGGAGCTTTCTTCTCACGTCGTTCATCTGGGCGAGGACGTAGCGCTCTGGCCTGGGGTGTGGCGCGAGGTGTTTCAGCGTCTGAATGTGAAGGTCGACGGTGAACCTGTTCCAGACGGATTCGCCGGGAGTGCTCTTGCCTCTGCACAAGGCCAATGCGTCAGTGGCCTGACCACCCCAATATCCCCTGACGATTCGCTTCGGTGGGTGAAGAGCACCAGCACGATGACCGCGTGTGAGTTCATTGCCTCTGTGGTGAAGAAGAATCCTGACCTTGCATATGAGATGGTCGTCTGTTGTGAGGATGACGCGCAGGCGCTGTGTCTTGATGGCTGTCTGAGCCGAGCTGGAATGCCCACGATGGGTACGGTGTTGCATAGCCGTTCGCATCCGGTGCTGCAGATTCTTCCATTGGCTTTGAGCCTGAGCTGGGAGCCGGTCGATCCATACCTGTTGCTCGACTTCCTCACACTGCCGGTCTCTCCCATCAGGAAGAAAGTTTCCTCAGCACTTTCAGAGGCCATGCGCGAACAGCCCGGTTACGGCAGCGCGGCGTGGGACGAGGCTGTCGCAAAGCTCCTTAAGCCTGGAGATGACGAATCACAGAAGATCAAAGAAAGACTCGATAAATGGCTCGATCACCCAAAGACGGAACTCGGCCAGAAGATCGCCCCTCAACTGATTGCCGAGCGCTGCCGTCTCGTTGCCAACTGGGCATCGGCTTACGCATCTCGTTTGGAACAGAATGAGGAAGAACCGGAACTTGCCCGTTCACTCAGAATTGCAGCGAGACAATCGACGAATCTGGAAGAAATGATGGATGCACAGGTGGGCGATATTTCTGAGGCCCAGTTAATTCGTCTGCGTGATGCGGCTCTTGCGGACAGTGGCGTGATTGAACCATATGTTCCCGAGGAGGGTGGGCCGCGGCGTATCAGGAATCTCTCCGAAATGATGCATCCCTGCAGCTTCCTGGTCTGGCTGGGCACGGGCACGGAGCAGCGGCTGCTCAATCGCTGGACAACCGCCGAGTTGAGAGCTCTCCAGAAAGCTGGTCTAGACATCGATGACGGGCATCGTGAGGTGGTGGCGCTTCGCCATGCAGAACGCCGAGGATTCAACCGAGTGCAAACGGGAATGTTGGCCATTGAACTTCAGGGCGATGTTGAGAAGCGTCCGCATCCATTATGGCTGCAGGTAGAGGCAGCGCTGACCGCCAATCCTGCGAATGTCCATGCTCCCATCCTGCTCGACGACGTCCTCAAGAACAAGACCTATTCAGATATCTTTCCCTGGGAAGCGAAATCAAAGAGCTTCCGCATCAAACGCGAGCAACCGACTCGTGATGTATGGACGGTTGACCCCGCCCTGCTCGCCGAAAGAGATTCCAGTTCGTACAGCAGCCTGGAGTCCCGGCTGGCGTGCCCACTGAAGTGGGTATTCAACTATCAGGCCAGATTGAGCCCCGGGCCGATAGCCCAGCTCCCGTCCAGTTTCCTGCTCAAAGGCAATTTCTGTCACAGCGTGCTTGAGACGGTTTTCGGTGGCGGCGGAAAACTGCCGTCAGAATCTGCGGCCGCGAAGCAGGTGGAAAAGGTTTTCGAAGAACGCCTGCCCCTCGACGCAGCTCCGCTCGCCCAGCCGCACTGCATGGATGAACGTGAAGCCGTCAAGCAGCAGCTCCTGAACGCCACGAAAGTTCTTATCGGTGCATTGAAGAAGGGCGGTTACGAAGTGCGTGGCTGCGAACTGAAACCTGAAGGCAAGATAGACAGCCGCAAACTTGGCGGCTCCATTGATTGCCTGGTGGAATCCGATGTGGCTGGCGAGGCGATCATCGATTTCAAATACAGCGGCTATAAGAAATATCGTGACCTGCTTACAGAAGGCAGGGCTGTTCAACTTGCCACTTATTCGGAATGCCGCCGTCAGGAAACCGGCAACATCCCTGCCGTCGCCTACCTGATTCTGATCGAAGGCTATCTCTATACACCAAAGGGTAGCTCACTCGCCGGCGCGGGAAAAGCCGAGGTCCTGACCGGCCCGGGCATCGACGGTGTCTGGCAGGATTTTCTCGATGCGCTGCACAACGCTGAGGGCTGGCTGGCGAGTGGCGAGATACCCGTCCGGCCACACCAGTTCACATGCGACTGGCCTGACGGTGTGGACATGGTCTTGAAGGAGAAACTTAAAAACAACGAACAGCAGGAAGTCTGCAAATACTGCAATTACAAGAAACTCTGTGGACTGGAGATGATGGAATAATGGCGACGCTTCATGTGATCAGCGCGGGCGCAGGCTCGGGCAAGACTTATCAGCTCTGTGAGACGATTGCGGAAAAGGTCAGCAACAAGACACTCGACCCTGCCCGCATTCTGGCTACGACCTTCACCCGCAAGGCCGCGGCGGAAATCAAGGGACGTATTCAATCAAGGCTACTGAAGAATGATGCTGTTCCGCCCCTCGAACGCCTTGAAATGGCACAGCGGCTGGAGCTTGCCGCCATTGGGACCGTGCACAGCGTCGGCCATCAACTGCTGTCCCGCTATGCCATCCAGTTTGGCCTCTCGCCTAATTTAAAAGTCCTCGAAGCAGAGAATACGTCCCGGTATCTGAGCGAGATCATTGGCAAGAT
>JASLXP010001086.1 GCA_030740295.1 Planctomycetota bacterium | reverse complement strand
TCGGCTGGGGGGCCGGCGCGCCCAGGATCGGAATATCACTCCTTCTTCTCCCTCTCTATCAGCAGGCCAGCGACCCGTTGTCGCAGTGCGATGAGGCGGCGCTCCTGGTCTTCGCTGAATGAGCCGAGCTTCTGTGCGCTGGTGTCCATCCAGATGATGAGACGTTCCAGGTCGGCGGCACTCAGCTTTACGTCGTAGTGGCCTTTTGGGCCGGTGATGGTCTTGAGGAAGCGGCTCTGGCTTGCTGCGCAGGCGCCTTCCAGCGAACGGCCCTGTCCGTATCGGGCACGTACGTGATCGTTCAGGCTGGGCTTTCCGTAATGGATGATGGATTGGTAAGCCCGGCGCGGGGTCAGGTCGAACTTTGCTGCCTTTGCATCATCGGCCTTCGGGTTGTGGCAGCGAACGCAGTTCTGTTCGAGAACGGGCTGAACGAGCTTATCGAAACGCAAGGGCCATGAGCCTTCCGGGCCTGCGCTGATTTTCGATGGCTCGCGAAGAGAGGCGAGGGCAGTTTTGACCGGTGGCGACTCGAAGCGCGATTCATGGCAGCCGATGCAGCTCAGTTTCTGGCCCGGCTGCACGTGCGTCGTCGTGCGCATCGTCTGGACGGCCATGCCCCGTTTATCGAGTGCCTGGAAGAAGACAATGACGCCTGAAGGCACTCGGAAATGTGCGGAGCCGTCTTCCTCCACCGGCACGGTACCCAGCACGCATTTGCCGGGGTCATCACGGGTGACGCCGAGGCTGGGGCGGTTCATGGACGGATGGGTCTTGGGGGGAACTGCGACGATTCTCAGATGTTTGATGTCTCCGCGTTTCGTCGTCTTCAGACCCCGGTACACATCAGTCAGCAGAAATGTCCCCTCCTGCGGACCGTCCCAGTCAACGGAATTCGGAAGTGCGGCTGGCTTGCTGCGAGGCCGAACTGGAATGGGATACATGCTGGAGATGTCCTTGTCCCGATAGAGCAGCTCCTTGCCTCCTTTGGGATCGAAAAGATAAATCCCCATGCCGTTGGCCGGACGGATTCTGCCCTGTCTCACGTTCTCCTCCGGCCCCCACGAGACGAGGTAGAGCTGCTCCGACAAGGGCCATGGGTTCGCGTAGAACGTTTTCGACCAGCCTTCAGCTTCCGGAAACTTCACTTCAGGCGTCAGGCGAGTAAGCGGATCTCGTCCCTCGTTCCCCGCGGTCGGGTCGAGGAGCACGAGACTTCCCATGGTCTGGGCGTGGTGCGCGGACGCCGTAAAGACGATCTTGTGAGAATTGGGGATCGAGCGCGGCTCGAAGGTGCAATGCGGGCTGCGGGTGTGGTTGCCGTAGACGATGCGGGCGTTGGTGCCGTCCGGGTTGGTGGCCCAAAGGCTCATGTAGGGCATGTTGTGCCGGTCGATGTAGTCCCACCGCGAGTAGAGAATCGTCCCGTCATGCGCCACGCTGGGTGTCCACTCGAACATCTCGAACGGCGAAATTGCACAGAGCTGTGAGCCATCGGCTTTCATGGAGTGAAGGGTGTAGACCGCGACCGGCCGGCTTGGCCCGCCGCCGCAGCGCACGTAGCAGTCTGGCAGGTCGGCCTTCGATGAGGTCCGCGCCGCGCTGTCCAACCCGGTCTGGATGAAATGCCCCCGCCGGGTCGAAAGAAACGCGATGCTGCCGTCAGGCAGGTAGCGTGCATCGAAGTCGTCGTACTTGCCGTGCGTGAGCTTCTTCACATCAGTGCCGTCGATGTTCATTTCAAAGAGGTGATAGAAAGCGTCTTCCGGCACGTTGGCCTTGTTCATCTTGTCCCGCTCACGGGCGAGGTTGGGATAGTGCCTGCACCAGGCAAAGAGCACTTTTCTTGCGTCGTAGGAAAGCATGGGACGCAGGAAGCTGCCCGGCTCGTTGAACGATTCCGTGATGCATACGGTGGACGGCGAATCACTCTTGAAGTTTTTCAGGATGAAAATGCCTCCGCCCGGCCGCGACCACCAGCCGTAATACTGATCGGACATATGGCTGAAGCTGCCCGGCACGCGCTTGGTGAAGAGGATGTCGTCAAAGTCCAGCAGCGGATCGGAAAGGAATTTCCTGCGCTTTGCCCACTGTGCTTCCGTGTCCATCTTAATCTCGGGCCGCGGCTTTTGCGGCAGGCTGTTGCTGGACCATTGGGAAACACTGCTCTGCAAGGCCGGCTTGCGGAGTGCGAGATTTTTCTCCGGGTCGCCCGGGCCGAACACTTCAACCTCATCCAGGTGGAAGTAGCTGGTGCCAGGCAACTGAGCCCGGACGAACCTCGCTTGCTGGGCTTTCAGCTCGACAACAAGCGGTTTCTTGTCTGTGTAACCATAGAAAGTCTTGCCATTGTGCTGGTAAACGGTCCGCCACGTCTTGCCATCATCGGAGAGCCGGAGCCTCAGCCGGCTGGCGCGGGAGGCCGCGCTATCGCTGCGATTCCAGATGAGCACTCGTGCGATGGGCTGTTTGCTGCCGAGGTCCACCTGCCACCACGGTTCTTTTTCCATCCCGGTATGAAACGGCCATTTGCCGTTCTTGATCCCGTCGACTGCGCCGGCTGCATCCATCTCGGGCGAAATATTCACAGCACCTGATGCCTGGGAGCGATAGCCTTCCTGCAGCAACCAGTCGGCCTCTACCTGCTTCCGGAAATCGATACCTGCAGCAGAGATCGGCAGGGGCAGGATGACGAAGAAAGAGAAGAGCATCTGTTTCGTAATACTCATTTTTGTCTGGGTGGAGGCGAGGCTTGCTTGCGGAGTTGTAGAATTCCGCAAGTCGCCATGATTCCCGCGGATAGGGCTGCGTGGTCGTTGCTCGAATTCCAGCGAATCCGGCTATTTGACTGCATCCAGTTCGACCTCGAATAACAGGTCAGGCCGGCAGACGGTCGCGTGAGCGTAAGCGGCAGGGAGATCGGCCAGGCCATGTTTCTGGCAGTACTCGGTGAACAGAGACTGGTCCTCTTTGAAGCTTTTGAAGTAAGCGATCATTCGAGTCGTGTCCGACCAATCCATGCCACGGGACTCGAGGATGGCCTCGCAGACATCCATGGTCTTTTCTATCTGTTTTGCGGTGTCGTCCACGTAAACTGTGTTTCCGTCGCTGTCGATGCTTGCCGTCCCCGATATGTAGAGATGTCGGCGATCGGGATACTGCACTTCCGCAGCCCGGCTGAACGAGCTCCTGTAATCGGTCGCGGGACACTGTAGCGGAGAGGGAACTTCCCGGACGGTGACGCCATCATGCTTTGGCCGCATGGCAAATACTGCGGCGGATATGGCCGCGCCGACAAGGTTACTGCCTCCGATGCCTGTACTGGCCGGCACATAATGATCGAAGACCTTGCGCTCGTTAAAGAAGGTCGTCCTCGCCGTGTTAAATTCAGTATACCAATCCAGCATGTCCTGTATATAGAACCAGGTACGAACCACGTTCAGGAAATCCATGTCGGCCTTTGCCAGGGCGGATTCGATCTGCTCGAAGAGGCTACGTGCCTGCTCGGCCTTGGGGCGGCTGATGTCCACAGGCATCACACCGCCGAGGTGGCAGTATTCGGCGTCATCGTCTTCGTAGGCCCGGCCAACCACGCGTCCTTTCATTTCAATGTTCGTGACCGGGACATTGCAGACAGCCTGTGCCTGCATCCCGCTGAGGCAGTTGCCGCCGCAGCCGTCCCCGTGTACCCAGGTCACCGGCCAGGTCTCTTCGTCTTCCATCGGCCGCACTTCGTCCTGGCGCCGGCACCCGCCGAAAATGAACTGAGAGAGGATTTCCGCGCCCGGGGGCGGGAACTCCGGAAAATCAATCGATCGGCTGCCATTAGCGGGGTGAACACTCATCTGCTGAGTCTTGATGCCCCCGGAGGACAGGTTGACGACATCCAGTGTACCCGTGTTCTCTCTACTAAAAGCCTTGACTTCGCTCATGGTTTATTCCTTCTGGTTTTCGGCCTGCGCCATCGGTGAATCGTAAAGTTTTCGGCCACCGCCTATGGCCGATCTAAAGTTAATCTCGGCGCTTAATCGCTGGTCGTAGTATTTCTGTCTCTGCTGGTCGGTTGCGCAGGGCTGGTGCCCGTCCATGTCGGCGCGAGGATTCTCGGCCAGCTTCTGTTTGCCGGATCGGATGATGGCCAAGGCTTCGGTGTACCTTTCATCGGATTCTTTCAGCTTCTTGAGGCAGGGACTTAGCTCCGGCCTCTCGAAGCTTATCTGCGGACCCAGTCTCCGCCCGCTTTTTCCGAGGCTGCGAAAGTTGACGCCTGTCAACTTCTGAAGGTGTGCGAGCTGGGACCCATCGAGTGGGGAACGTCCCGCGGCGTTTTTTGGGTAGGCGCTGGTGTACAAGCCATAGTAGGGGGCGTTGAGATCCAGCCAGGTGTTGATGCGGTCCGATTCTTCCCGGCTCAGTTTGACGTCTTCGTGGCCTTTACGAATGACCTGGGTCAGGCGGCTGGCGTGCGAGCCCCAGGAGTAAGGCTTCTGCACTGCGGCAGGGCCGGCGCCCACGCACTGGATGAATCGCTTTTTTCGGCTGCGCCAGAGGTCGACATACGAGGCATTGAAGAAGGGGTTGCGATCGCCGGCGAGGATCAAGTCGCCGCCGGGCTTCTTGAAATCGTGGCAGCTCACACAGTGTTTCTCGAAAACCGGCTGGACCTCTTTCATGTATCCGAACAGGCGCGGCTCGCCGTACCAGCCGTCCATCTTGCTGGGCGGGCGCGAAGTCGCCAGAAGCGGTTTGGGATTGACCGAGGAAGGAGCGGACCGGCGATTGTCGTGACACCCGATGCAGCCGGTCGTTTCGCCGGGCTGCACGACCGTCCCGCTGCGCATTGACTGAACCATCATCCGGTCTTCGTCGAGGAGCTGGAAAAAGACGAACCTGTTTGCCGGCACCTCGAAGTATGCCGACCCGTCTTTTTCGACGGGCACCGTGCCGAGGATGCGTTTGTTTTCGAAATTGCGCCAGTTCATGGCCGGCTTCTCGACTCCCTGCCCGCCCCAGGCAGGCCCGGTATAGAATCGTTTCTCCGGCGCTTCGACGACTCGCAGGTACTTTACCTGGCCGCGCTTCACGCCTTCCATGTACGTTCCTTTGTACACATCAGCGACGTAAAAAGTGCCGACCTCGTCCGTGAAATTCCGGCGCGATGGGATAACGGGTGGACGCTTCCTCGGCGCGAGGGGTATGGGGTCGAAGCAGCCCGGCTCTTCGGTATGCAGCAGAATCTCGTTGCCGAAAACATCGATGAGATAGATGCCCATCTGCTCGCCCTTGCCGATCATGCGTGAGCAGAGGAAATACTTGTCGCTGAGCGGATAGGGGTCTTCGTATTTCGGCCGCACTCGTGTGAACGTGTCAAAGCCGCCGCGCTCGTTGACGAGATTGACAGCGCTCTCAGGCCAAGTACGAATGACGGGGCTGCGGCCATCCATTCCGAGCCTGCGGTCGACGATGGCCAGCGCGCCCCAGGGCCGGTCGTGGCACGAACTGAAAGTGGCGAGGACGAGCTGGGTGCCGGGGATGATGCGGCCGTCGAGCACGGCGCCGGGGCTGCCCGTGTTGTTGCCCCAGTAGAGGGACTGATTAGTGCCGTCGGGGTTGACCGTCCAGAGGGCCTGTGCGTCGCCGAAGTTTCTGTCCACGTATTCCCAGCGGTCGTAGAGGATTCGTCCGTCCGGCGTGAGCGTTCCGTGCCCGTCGTGAAGAGCGTTCTTTGAAATCTGATGGATGTTCGATCCATCCGCGGACATGCGGAACAGGTTGCACATGATGTGCTGATTGCACCCGCAGAATTTCGGCTCCCGGGTCGACGAGAAGGCGATGCTGCCGTCCGGCAGGTAGAGGGGATCGATATCGTGCAGTTGTGGGCCGGAGGCGGTGGTGAGCCGCTTGAGCCCTGAGCCGTCCGCGTTGATTTCGTAGATGGAGTGATTGTCTGCGCGGTTCTTCCTCATGGAAAAAACGATCTTCGAGCCGCTGAAATGCACATCCATATCGCGGGCCACGCCATCTGCGGCAGAGACCAGTGTCTTCACCTCCGCGCCTTTGCCAAAGTCGACGGTCTTGATGGCGCCTTTGACGCTATCGAGGTGGCACATGGTTTCCGTGTTGTGATGTCCGCGCCGGAACTGGGCTCGAACGCAGTAAACGATCGGCCGGCCGCTGACGAGTGGGTTAGCGATAAGGGCTTCGCGCTGAAAGGAACGGAACTCCGCAACTAGATCGGAGGCCAACTTTGTTTTGTTGGTGCCCCCGGAGGCGATTCGGTTGAGCTCCGGTGAGAGATTCTCGAACCTGGCCAGCTTTGCCAGTAGCTCCTTCGAGTTGGAGTACTCTGTTGGATAGGTCCGCGCGAGGTCTTCGATGGCGAGGCGCAGAGCTTTCAGGTTCATCTGTTTCAACATGTCCTGCAATTGCTGTTTAAGCCTTCGCGTTTCGATTCCGGCGAATCGCTGACGCGTCGCTTCCGGATCGAGCGTGCCTTTGGCCACGAAATGGTCGAGCGTCACGTGACCCCAGCCGCCGGTATGGCGATCTACGATTCGCAGGAAGACTTTTTTGCCCACCAACTGCGGGGCGAGCCAGGCGATGCTTTGCATAAACTGGGCGTTCGCGCCCCGAGCTTTCAGCCGCTCTTTCCCATCAAGGGTGCATAGCGCAACGTATGTATTGCCGTGCTTCCCTCCGCCGACGAGCAGGGACACTTCCGGCCCCTTCAGGACAAACACCGGCGACTCGGCCACGCCGGTGAACCGGTCGCTGGGCCGGCTGTTCTTCTGTTCCAATGTGGATAGGAAGTACTTGCCCCGCTTGTTGTAGGGTTTGTTGCCGTGGTGGAAGGTGGCGCGGTCGCAGACAAACTTGTCGAACTTGCCCTCCACGACCATCCAGCCCTGCAAGTCCCCCGACTCGAAATCGAAACGGACCTCATGATCCGCTGGCTGCTCTTCAAGATTCGCGGGCAGGCCTTCACTGAATCCAGTGCGAGGCAGGACAAGCAAGAGCAGAAGTGAAAAACAATAGCGCATGATTCAGTGCATCAGTTAAAGACAGCGGCTTCGACCATGGCCCGAAGATTCTCAAGAGTCGTTTCGGGTGTGGTTCCGGTGCCGGTAGAAAAAAGGATTCGCCGTCCCCTGGCCGCGTCGATGGCTAGCCGTGATTCCTCACGGACCTGGTCGGGCGTCCCCAAGCGCATGGCGCCGAGGGGGTTGAGGCCCCCGAACAGGACGATTCGGTCCTCGATTTTTCTGTAGAGATCTGACAGGTCATGGACGTCGCTGCCGAAGTGCCACAGGTCAGCGCCAAAGGCCAGTACCTGATCGATGTGATCCTCGGAGTGGTGGCCTTCGTTGTGGTAGATTTTCGCGGCATTCGGAAAGGACGAGAAAATGGCCTTCATGTGTGGCAGGATGAATTCGCGCAACTGGGCTGGAGTCACCTGGTTACAGACATGGTCAGCGATGCAGATGATCTCCGCACCGCCGATGGCCTCCTCCTGTTTGCGCAGCCAGTCTATGATGAATTCGGTCACTAAGGACATGAGGCAGGTCACCCGCTTGGGATCGTCATACATCGCCACGTAGTAATTCTGGTAGCCCATCAGCAGTCCGGCGACCTCGGCCGGCCCCATGGACATGGCCCAGTGTTCCATCTCGCGCCCCTGCTCTTTCAGTCGCTTCCTCATGGTTTCGCGCTGGGTGAGCTGCAGGGGCATGAGCCCTGCAAGGCCGGGCTTGGGCGGCTTGAGCGTATCGATGTCTCTGGGCGAATGAATGACTTCTCCTATAAACGGTGCGCCATCCTCGAACCAGAGAATCTGCCCGCCGAAGGCCGACGCTTCGACCACCACACCCAGATCAGGGAACACGCCCGGCAGGATGAGCGCTTCGGGTATCAACTCCTGGAGTTTCAGTTGCGCATCCAGTTTGGTGTCGACATCAAAGTAATAGTCCAGAAAGTTGGCGACGCCGCCGACGGCCCGAACATGACAGGGAAAGAAATCCCAGATGGCAGGAAGATGCCCGGGCGAGTTTCCGCGAACCATAGATGTAAGGTCGTGGTAGGACGGCATGAGTTTCACTGCCCAATCGAACAAGGCTGAAAAAGGAAGTCCGATGCGAGTTGGAAGTGTCGGTGGATCATTCGGAAGACAGTTTTCTACTCCTGTGGTTGGAAAGCCCAGGTGGACAGGTAGCGTTCTCCGGTATCAGGAAGGACGACGACGATCTGTTTTCCGGCGTTTTCGGGTCGACCTGCGACCTCGATGGCGGCGCAGGCGGCCGCTCCTGATGAAATGCCACCGAGGATTCCCTCTTCCAGTCCCAGCCGCCGCGCGTATTCGCCGGACTGTTCACTGGTCACCTTTACGATTTCATCGATCAGTTCCGTTCGCAGCACGTCGGGGATGAAACCCGCGCCGATTCCTTGAATCTTATGCGGGCCGGGATCGCCTCCGGATATCACCGGCGATTCGACCGGTTCGACTGCGATGACTTTGAACTCAGGCTTTCGTGGCTTGAGAACTTCGGCCACGCCGGTAATCGTTCCGCCCGTGCCTACTCCGGATACGAGGATGTCAACGTTGCCGTCCGTATCGTTCCAGATTTCCTCGGCCGTCGTTTTCCTGTGAATGGCGGGGTTGGCGGGGTTTTGAAACTGTTGGGGCACGAAAGAATTGGGCGTTTTCTCGGCCAGCTCATCCGCGGCCCTCAGGGCCCCCTTCATGCCTTCTGCGCCGGGAGTAAGAACGAGGTCGGCGCCGAAGATGGCCAGCAGTTGCCGTCGCTCCACGCTCATAGTATCGGGCATCGTCAGGATGAGCCGATAACCCTTGGCCGCGCACACGAAGGCCAGTGCCACGCCGGTGTTGCCGCTGGTGGGCTCGATGATGACCGTGTCTTTATTGATGACGCCCCGTTCTTCAGCGTCGAGAATCATGCTCACCCCAATGCGGTCCTTGACACTGCAGACCGGATTGAAGGATTCGAGTTTTGCGAGCACCTCCGCCTGGCATCCGCCGGTGATGCGATTCAGGCGCACGAGAGGGGTGTTGCCTATCGTCTCGGTGATGTTGTTGAAGATTCTTCCCATATCAACCTCCTTATCGGTGAAAACTCAGACCTGTGAACAAGACCGTGCCCTTTTATAAAGACAGGACGTATTCTACAAGGTCGTTGATTTCCTTGTCAGTCAGTTGGCTGGTCTCGCCGTGCTCGTCATCCGGGTTGTGCTTGGTGAGGACATCCTTGATGGTGGCGGCTCGTCCGTCATGGAGATAAGGGGCGGAACGCCAGATCTCTATCAAGGTTGGTGTGTCATATTTCCTGCCAACTTCGGAGCCCAGGCCCGTACCTACGTCGTGCAACTTCATCTTCGTTAAGTAAGGGCCGGTATGACAGGCGCTGCAATCCGCTTTCTTGAAGACTTGCTGACCTCTCTCCGCCGCTTTGCTGAGTTTGCCTTTTACGAGATAAGGACTGGGCACCGGCTTCAAGGACTTGAGGAACTCGTCGAGAGAGACTGCATCCTCCTCCGGCCTTACGACGAACTGTATGTATTTGATGCCGGCGCGCACCGCGACTTCGGCCCGCGCACGGACGCCCGTGACCATGGCCGGAGGCGTCACATGAGACAGCAGGAGGCTTTTCGTATTTTTGGGATTGCCCATGCCATCGTTCAGAAGGTCCCAATTGAAAGCATCAACGCGCGCGGTAGAGGTGTGGCAGCTTGCGCAGCTCTGCCATTTCTGAAAGCAGTGGGCCGCGTCGTTGAAGAACCTCTCGCCGCGCCGCACGATGGTCAGTGGTTTTTCAGACCCCAGGGCAAAGGACTTCGGCCGATGCGATGTTTCTGAAGCGAGATCGATCACACCAATGCTGTCGGAGTAATATTCGGCCGTGTAGATTTTCGATCCGATGATTTGGATACCTCTCGGGCCGTTCCCCGCAAGGCGGAGACGGGACCTGATGCCTACGAGGAAGGAGAGCGCATTCGGCACGTCCTCCGGCTTTCGGGCGGCTTCAGAAACGGCTTTGCCGGCCGCCACATCGTCGAGCTTCCGGTGAAGAGCGGCGCGGTCAATGACGCTGACTTCGTGAGTGCCCGCGTGCGCGACGCAAATGGATTTTCCGTCAGCCGTGCAGGCAACACCCCAGGGGTTGGCCGCGCCCAGGTCCACGTCGTCCAGCAGGGCGGTATTGATGAGCTTCTTGGTGGAAGCGTCGATGACACTCAAAGCGTTGGTGTTGATCCAGCCGCGCTCCAGTTGAGTCGTCGGCACCTGGTAACGGGAGAGGAGCTGAGTCACGTAGACGTGCTTTCCGTCCGGAGAAACGCAGATTCCCTGAAGACTGGAGGAGCCGTTCGGCAGCGTGATACTGCTGGTGACTTTCCGCGAGGCGGTGTCTACCACTGAAACAACCGCGGCAACGTAAGGCTGATCCGCAGCGCCGGCAGGCAGGAGATTCGCCACAAAGAGCGTTTTGCCGTCAGGGGTGATGGCTGCGGCGAAGGGCTCTCGCACCATGGGAACTCTTGCCACTTCCTTGTTGGTTGCGACATCGATGACGGAGAGGTCATTGGTAAATTGGTTACAGACGTAGAGCGTCTTGCCGTCGGGGGAGAGCAGGAGGGCTACGGATGTATGGCCGGTGGGGATGGATTGGGTGACCTTCCCGCTGCCCGTATTCATGACATGAACGGCACCCTGCGGAGACGCGTCTGCGATGTAGAGCAGCGCACCATCCTTGGAAAGAGCGAGGCTCGCAGGCGACCCGGGCACGGCGAAAGTCTTGTTCACTTTTCCCGCTTCAGTATCAAACACCGCTACGCTGTTGGCGGTGGCCTCAGCGATGTAGAGTGTCTTGCCCCCTGTATCAGCCGCCAGACCAATCGGAGAAAGGTACTTTGGCGAACCCTTGTCCTCGGCCGCCGTGCAGCGGATCAGCGTCAGGCATATAAAAAGAATGTACAAGGTAGCACTTTGGGATCTGTTGGTGATCAAATCTCCCTCCCTGATTAAGTGAATCTGATTGCTTGCGGCGCCCTCATTCCGCAGAATCTTCGCATCATAAATCTGTCCAATGAAATATCTGCGGAGTTCTGCGTTGAAATTCGCTTTGGCCCTAACTTTGCAAAACATTGTCCCTTTTTCTCTCCTCCACGTCCATCCGAAATCCTCTCAGCCCAAACCGGGTTTCTCGACCCGGATTCTGTAGCCGGATTCGCTGGAATTCGGAGGGAGTGGCAACTTACGAAACGAATAAGTTGCGCTGAATCCAGAATGCGAGTCCGACATGCGCTATGGAGAATCTCAGCAGATTGCACCGCAGAAACAAGTACCAACAGAAACTGGGCTGCCGGGTCTGCTGCGCGTCTTCGTCATCTGCATCTCTGCGGTGGTGGTTCTTTTTGGCGGGTATGAAATCATCGAGAGGGCCTGGCTGCAAGACGTCTCGCCCGGCGTCATCCAGTTTCTTCACCTCCTGCGGGGGCTGACCTCGGCGGCCATCGCTTCTGTCCTGGCGGCCATTATTCTCCTGAAACAACTGCATGAGCCTTCCGCGGCCGACTCCATCCCACCGTCGGCCGATTCCTGGAGACGCAAGTTACAGCACGTCAGCCTTCGCACGAAGATCGTGGTTCCGCTCGTGGCGCTGGCGCTTTTGCCGGCCCTGGTCATTGGCACGTTCATGATCGTCAAAGCGCGGGGGAATCTCAGGGAAAGCACGATCCTCCGGGCGGAATTCGATACCGTTTCCAAAGTGAAGGCGTTGGAAGAATTCCTGGACCGGCTGCAGCAGGACCTGTTATTCCTCTCTCAGATAAGGGCCCTGAGTGAATTGGCAGCGGCAGAGGCTTCCGGCAGTGGCAACTTGCGCCCCCTGCGTGAGTCCGTGGAACGGGAGCTTCTGATCTTCTCCCAGGGCAAGCGGGCCTTCTATCAGGTCCGCTTTCTCAATCGGGGTGGCCGGGAAGTGGTCCGTCTGAATCTGGAAGAGGGGCGCCCGGTGGTGGTACCTCCCGAAGAGCTGCAGGACAAAGGTGAGCGCTACTACTTCAAGCAGGCGATGAGCGTCCCCCCGGGACAAATCTACGTCTCCCCCATGGATCTCAATGTTGAGGGAGGCAAGCTGGAGAGACCTTACCGTTCCGTCCTTCGGTACGCGATAGGAGTACGAGACAAAGAGGGGGTGGCCCAGGGGATCCTCGTCATCAACGTCTACGGCGATTTTCTCTTTTCATTGATCGAGCCGCTGACGCCCGGATCGGAAGCCTGGCTTCTGGATGAAGGGGGCACTTACCTGGGCTATGCGGGGCCCTCTCAGGAAAAACGAGGGCTTTATCACCTCCATCGGACCCGAAGGCTGACCGAGGATTTTACTACCGACGAAGCCGCGGCCATTCTCGCCGCTTCCGAACCGGACTGGAGGCTCGAGACCAAATCCGCCTTCCTTTTTCGGGGCTCCATGACTATCCGGCGAGGCGTGCAGCCCGGTCAGTGGCGCCTCATGATCGCCTATCCCCGGGCGCCGATTGACGCGCCGGTTCGGCAGCTCACTGTTTTCCTCTCCGTCGTCATGGGACTCATTCTCGTCATTTCGGGCCTTACCGGCATCCTGGTGGCTCACTATCTCGTCCAGCCCGTGGTGGAGCTGCGAAAGGCCACCCGAGAAATAGCGGAAGGCAATTTGTCAAAGCGCGTCCAGATCACGACCAGCGACGAGATCGAGGGCTTGGGGGCCGATTTCAACGTGATGTCACAGCGGCTGCTGGAGGCACAGCAGCGGCTGGCTTCCTGGAACGAGGAGTTGGAGCGCGAAGTGGCCCGGCAGACAGAGAATCTCCACCGGCTCCAAAGCGACATGGCCCGGGCCGAAAAACTGGCCTCTATCGGGCAGATGACGGCCAGTGTCATGCACGAGATTGGCAATCCTCTGGCGTCTATCAAGACCCGGATCCAGGTGGCTGAAGAAATCGATGAGATACCGGAATCCTGCCGACCGTTGTTAACTGAAATTCTCGATGAGGTAAATCGGCTGGCGACATTCCTGAGGTCTTTCTCCCGCCTGTCGCGGCTGCAGGAATCGGAGCATGTGGAGATTGACCCCTCCGAGCTCATGCAGGGCGTCGTCACGTTAATGGCTCCGGAGATCCGAAAAAGAGGGCTTTCGCTCCGATTGGATCTGTCCCAGGAACTGCCGGGGCTGTTGGGTGACATGGAGCAGCTCAGGCACTTGCTGATCAACCTGGTCCTTAATGCTGCCGAAGCTTCCAGCGATGGCGATGAAATCATCATTCATGCCGAGGGCCTGGAGAAAACAGTGGCCGGCACATCCACGGAGCATACGATCCGAATGGAGGCAAAGGATGAAGGGGAAGGCATAAGCGAGAGCGAGCTCAGTAAGGTCTGGAGCTCTTTTTACACAACCAGGCCGGAAGGGACTGGACTGGGCCTTCCCATCTGTCGGCGTATCGTCGAGGCCCATGGCGGAACGATTGAAATCCGGAGCGAGCCCGCTAAAGGAACCATCGTCTCGGTGGAGTTTCCAGCGGTGCAGACAGAACCAGGGGCTGAGCTCGAAGAAGTAGTCGCCAGGTAGATTTATGAAGCTGACAATGATGATCGTTGAGGATGATAACGGGCTGAGGACGTCCCTGGAAAAATCCTTTTCCCGGAAAGGATGGGAAGTGCTGGCCGCAACAGCGGTGTCAGAAGCGCAACAACTCCTGCGGGAGCGCAAAATAGATCTCATCCTTCTTGACCACCGGCTTCCCGACGGCACGGGGATGAAAGTTCTGTCTGAGGCTCGAGAATTGGACCCGGACATCCTGGTCATCATGTTCACAGCTTTTCCAGAGGTGAAGACCGCGGTGAAAGCCATGAAGGAAGGCGCGCATGACTTCATTATCAAGCCCTTCGAGCTGGAAGAGCTTCACCTGGCCGTGGAGCGGGCCGTTGAGGCCAGGAGCCTGCGGGAAAAGGTCCGGCATCTGGAGCACGAACGGGAAAGCCGCCAGCGGGTGACAGAGATTCTCGGAGAGAGCCCGGCCGTGGAGAAAGTACGAGACCAGATCCGCAGAGTGGCCATAGCAGATACACCGGTCCTGATCACCGGTACCACCGGGACGGGCAAAGAGCTTGTCGCGGATTGCATTCATCGCCTTTCCTCTCGTTCGGAAGGGGCCCTGGTCAAGGTGAATTGCAGCTCGTTTTCGGAGCAGTTGCTGGAAAGCGAACTGTTCGGCCACGAGAGGGGGGCCTTCACGGACGCCAGACAGCCGAGGGCCGGTCTCTTTGAGATGGCAGATGGCGGCACCCTGGTTCTGGATGAGATTTCGGAAATGAGGCCCGAGCTTCAGGCCAAGTTGCTGCGGGTGGTGGAGGGGCATCCTTTCCGGCGCCTCGGCGGTGAGCGGGAAATCAAAACGGATGTCCGGATCCTGGCATCAACGAATCGAGACCTTCAAGGCAGGATACGTTCAGGGCTGTTCAGAGAAGACCTTTTCTTCCGTCTGAATGTCTTCCGCATCGAAGTGCCCTTACTGCGTGAGCGCGGCGCAGACATCATCCTCTTGGCACGCTTTGGGCTCCACAGGTCATCCGTGGCTCTGCGCAAAGGCCCACTCGAGCTGAGCAAAGCCGCCGAAGAGATGCTCATGAGCTACGATTGGCCCGGCAATGTGAGAGAGCTATTGAACGTCGTCGAGCGAGCGGTCATCGTTTGCGATGGCGATGAAGTAGGAATCGAACACTTGCCAACCGAGCTGCAGGCATCTGCCTTTGTACGGCAGCACGCATCCGCGGCCGTGGAAAAGATACCAACCCTCGCCGATATCGAATACCGCTATGTAAATCATGTCCTTGAAACCGCGGACGGGAATCTCACTCAGGCGGCAAGGATCCTGGGAGTAGCCAGAAACACGCTGAAGGCGCGCCTCCGCTCCACTGACGCCGAGTGAGTTGTCTAAAGTCGGTAGCCGGGCATATATTGACCATTACCACATAACTGACTGCAAAGCCATACTTTACAGTCGGCAACAAGGCCAGAGGCACCGGATGGGATGGGAGGCTGACCATTCAGCATGGCGACTCAGGCTTCCGAATCTTCCCTGGCCAGCTTTCGATAGAGGGTCCGTTCGCTGACACCCAGGGACCGCGCGGCCCTCAACTTGTCGCCACCGAGATGATTCAGTGTCTTTTCGTAAGCGATTCTCTCGATTTCGGGCATCTTCAGCCCGAAGGGAATCAACATATGATCGCTCGTTGAGCCATCGCCCTGGGACGCCGACCTCACCTCCTTGAGTACTGAAACAGGAAGCACGTGGATTTCGACCACCCCGCCTGCCCCCGCAACGCCATCTACAAGCGGCCGGAGGACGGGACAGTGCTTATCGATCCCCAAGATCCCTTCAGACTTGTTGGCGTTGTCCTGCCTTCTGGAAGATCATGTTTTCGCACATCGTAGTGCGCGTTTTAGGAGTGCAGATCGGACAGAGCCCGCGTCCGTTGCACCAAAGAAATATTCGGCTTTAGAACCAAGTTCCTGGTATGGCGAAAGGAGAACACATGAACCGCTGCCCCGATCAATCCTCTCGACCCTTTTTGATCATCGTTCTGGTCATCGCTAATGCCACGCATTCGCTGGCTCCATTATCCGCGCAATACATGATGCCGGACCTGGTTAACATCCCGGTTGATCGGTTGGTGAAGAACCTGGAGAAGCAGGTTAAGGCCAACGCCAAAGATCACCGGGCCCTCTTCGCCCTGGCACGTGTCCACGGGATGGCCTATGCCCTGAAGTCGGATAAATGCAAGGTGCAGCGCGGGAGAGAGAATTTGGGAGCGTGGTTTGGCCACCAGCCCAGACATGTACCATTCCGAAACCAACCCGCCACTGATCCGAAGAAACTTGAGGCCGCAAAGGCTCATCTCGCGAAGGCCATTCAGCGCTTTGACGAATGTCTGAAGCTCCAACCAAAGAACCTGACTGCACAACTGGGGAGGGCCTGGTGCATCGAGCAGACCGGTGATAAGGAGAAGGCCATTGCCGCTTACCGCAAGGTGATCGAGAACGCATGGAAGAAGGAAGGTGCGTCCAGCCTCGGCGGCCTGGGGAGCTTCGTCACGATAGAAACCGCGGGCTACCTGACCCCGTTGCTGGACGCGAAGAAGGATCGAGCCGAGATTGCTGAGCTCAACAAGCGGAAGAAGCGTCTGGCCTCCCTGCCGCGACCCATCACGCCGATCGTCGTTCCCCTGCGAGAGGGGCTCAGTGTTAAGGAACTGATGGCGCCGGACGCGAGGGTAGAGTTCGACCTCGACGGGACAGGTAAGAAGACCTGGAACTGGATTTCTCCTGAGGCCGGGTGGCTGGTCTTCGATCGCCGGGGAAACGGCAGGATCACGTCCGGCCTTCAGATGTTCGGCACAGTGAGCTTCTGGTTGTATTGGGAAAACGGCTACCAGGCCCTGAAAGCCCTGGACGACGACCAGGACGGCAACCTCAGCGGTTCCGAACTGACCGGCCTGGCGATCTGGCGCGACGCCAACTCGAACGCAGTCAGTGATGAGGGCGAGGTCCGTTCACTGTCCCATTACGGCATCGCCAGCCTGGGATTCGACGCGGAAGTGCGGAGCGGGAATAGTGAGATCGTCGCTCACTGCCCCCGTGGAGTCACCTTCGCTGATGGAACGGTCCTTCCCACCTACGATTTCATTCTGAGAAGCTACACCGTGGACTCAGACCCCGAGGACTAGCGTACGATCTCATGCTTGGCGGGGTCGCCCTTGACGTCGAGTACGCAGACGCCGCTGATCGTCTTGAACCGCTTGTAGTCGAAGAGTTCACCGACGACCTTCTTGTCCTTCGTCACTTCGAAGATCTGAGGCTGCTTGCCAACGTGTCCATGCCCTCCCCAGTTGCACACCAGCGTGTTGCCGTTGGGGAGTCTTTGCAGACCCGCCACGAACCTCAGCGGGTTACCTGGAAGCTCGTTCTCCTTTATCTGCCAGACAACCTTATCGTTAGCGTCGATTTCCTTGATCGTGTGGGCATCGCCTGTCGAGAGCAGCAGGTTGCCGTTCGGCAGGCGGGACGCGCCAAACGCGTTCTTCTGTTTGTATTCCCTGATAATCTTGCCGTCACCGTCGTATTCACGGACAACGGCTTCCGCATACTGGCCGACGATGTAGGTGCCGTTCTTCGTCTTGCGGGCCTTGCGCATCCGGGCGTGCGGGTTCTTGACCTTCGTCTGCAGCTTGACCTGCTTGACGATCTTCATGTCACGATCCACTTCGACGATCTGCATGGGGCCCGATTCGGCGACCATGACGATGCCATTTTCCAGGGGCTGGCAGGCATGGACCTCGTTACGGCCTTCTGTCTTAAACTCCCAGACCACTGTCTTGTCCGCGACCTTCACCTCCTTGACGCCCAGCCTGTGGGTGAACATGACATTCCCGTTTGCCAGCATCCACACGTCCTGGGGCCTGGCAGCCTTCACTTGCCAACTGACGGTGCCGTCCTTCTCCATGATGCAGATCTTGTTACCGCCATAGTCCGCGATAAGGCAACGCCGGTTAAGCGTGTGAACAGGCTGCCTGTCCTCTGCCGAGCCGATACGGACGCCCGCCAGAAACAGCGATGCGAGGACGATTGCGACTTTGACCATGCTGTTCTCCCCTTCTGTTTGCTTGAATCCTGGAGCTTGGGCTCCGCCCGTCAGACATGCTCGTCGAACATAGGCGGCGTTTGGGGAAGCGCAACCTTCTATCCAGTGAAGTTTCAGGTAGCTCATACCAGCATATCGAACGCACGGATCAGGGAAGCGGCCGGTCGTCTGCCTGCAGGCATTGCCCCCGAAATCCTCACTCCGCCGTCGTCGACCGAACCGACATAAAGGCAGAAGCATTGCTCCTTGAAAGCCAGGAGAAGAGAAGGCTATGCTTTCAGTCTCACGAGCGGATCAAGGCATTCAAGGTCAGCCGGTGGCAGACCAAAATCCGGGACAGAAAGCGATTCGCCCTCGCGTTTGGAGGATTCATGGGCCACGGCACCTCCCACGCTGTATCGGGCCCCGATCCAGACGTGGTTTGGTGGCAGTTTTCCGGTATCGATGGCTTCCATGAAATCCTGGACCAGGAACTGGTGCGATCCACAGTGACCATTCGGCAGGCCAACGAACTCTCTGGGCAAGCGCTCGACTTCATGAACGCATGAGACCCCATGGTGACGTTTACCCAGATAGTCGCGGGGCAAGTCTCCAAGGTTTTCTTCGGTGATTTCGACTCCGTCCAGACGGTGAATGTAGGTCATGTCCTTTCTGCTTCTCTTGAGCAGCCTGTTGGCGCTTTCATGATCGAAGCTCCCGTCCGGATGCTTCGGTTCGCGCTCCCACTCGTGGTCCGTCCACACTGCCTGGCTCTGAGCTGATTCCTTAACGTCGCCTTCCGTTCCGTCCATCTGCTGCTGGACGCTAATCGTTCCGGCCATCGGATTCACCTGCTCCACATACGCGCCATGGGTGCCGATGATTGACTGACGGCACTCGCCGGCCGCGGTGCGTCTGAATTCGTTGATGCGCGCCATTCCGCCATCGGCCGAGCGGAAGAGCGCAGTCTGATTACTGAAAGCGTTATCAAACGCGCTGAGCTCTTCGTTGAATATACCGTCCTCTTCAAAGTGGTCGTCCTGCCATCCGAAGCAACTCACCTTGGCAAACCTGGAGAACGTCACGCTGAGTACATGAGAGGCCGAGTGGGTGATGTACCACATGGGCGGGACGCTCGCGACCCGCTGCCAGTCGGGTCCGTTCGCATTGTAGAAGGGCGCGTAAAAGCCATGCGCCATGTTGTGGTGGTACTGCCCTTCTCCGTAGACGAAGCTTCCGAAAGCGTCTTCCGCAAACCTTCGCCTGCACCAGATCGTCTGCGGACGATAGAAACTGGTCTCGCCCAGTGCATAGGTCAGCCCGGTCTCTTCGACGGTCTTCACCAGTTCATCCAATTCATCGACGGTCACTCCGGCAGGCACCGCCGAGTAGACATGTTTTCCCGCCTTCAGGGCCTGGATAGCAAGAGGCGCGTGCGTCCACCTCTGTGTGAAGATTGCGACCGCGTCGACATCTGAGCGCAGCAGTTCTTCGTAGGAGGCAAAGGTGCGGGCAATCTGATTCTCGCGGGCCTGCGCGTTCAGGACATCCGATCGAAGTTCGCACAATACGACCTCACGGCAGAGAGGGTGTGCTTTGAAGAGTTCGATGAAGCGTTGTCCGAACCTACCGAGCCCGCAGATGCCGAGTTTGATGGCCATGGTGATTTACTCGTCGGTGTCTCGTTCGGTCTCGTCCCCGATTCCATTGCTGTTCTTGTCCGTTACGTCTGAAAGCGGATTGTTGATGACAGCCTGCCACGCGATTTTTCGGAAGACTGCATCCAACTCGTCATTAACGAATTTCTGCCTGGGCTTTTTCCTGATCATTTCGGGCGACTTCTTGTAGAGCGTCGCATAGAAGACGTAACCCTCGAGCCAAGCCATCCCCGCGCCAAGGTGTCCGCCGTCGCTCCAGATGGATGGGCTTTTGCCGTCGACCTTGCGATTGAGCCCCTTCACGCCCGGCAGCTTCCCTTCGAAGTAGAGTTCTAATGCCCCCAGCATTGCTTCATTGGTAGGCAGGATATGGACTTTGCCGGGGAAGCGTCTGTCGATTTCAGCCATCAGCTTTGTGACCGACCTGGCTGTTTTCCTGGCTTGGGCACGATAGTTCTCGATCTTCGGCTCTTTGTCGCCCTTGCCAAATCCGTGCGCCCACTGGGGCCAGCCGTTGAAACGGTAGAACTCCATTTTGGGGTTGTACTTCAGACAGAAGTCGATCCAGGCGAAGTAGTACTCGGGCCGGTCGTTGGTGTAGGAACCCCACATCATGGCATCCCATCGACCGGTGGTGATGGCAGCCATGCATACGGGATTGGCCCTGCGGGATGAAAGGACTCCGTTCTCGAATTCCCACATCATGCGTGCCGCGCCCATTTCGCCGCCGCGGCTGTTGACACGCAGTTGCTGCTGGAGCCCGGCCGCCTGGGCGATCTGCGGAAGCGTGCTAAAGCCGGGACGCATCCAACTGTGCCCCGTGGCAACGATCCGAAGTCCACTTCCTTTGGGATAGCTAAGCTTCCTGGCACCACTTCCCCCCTTGAGGGGCATAGCGCGGATCTCCTCGGCCGTCTTCAGGTAGGTTGCCCCGCGAATTGCCGGATGATCATCATGCCCATATCCAAGCCAGGGCGTTGGCACAGGCTTGCTGTTTCGGTGTTTGGCTATCGGCCGCCTGAAGTCAGATTGCCGTGCAGGTTCTGGTTTGCGAGTGTCTTGGGCATGCAGTTCAGAACCAGCAAACAGTGCCGCAGGCAGCAAGATGGCGATGACTTTCTTCATTAGGAGCGTTATCTCTTGGGGAAGTTCAGTAAGCTGCGTTGTCCCGGTAGACATCCACCATGTACTGGTAGTCGCGGTAGGCCACGTTGGTGGAGATGGAGTGATCGGTACTGAAGATATAGGGCACACGGTTCTGGCGCATGAACCCGAGGAGCTCCGTTACTCCATGGCGGATGGCTTTCCGGTCACCGGACTCGAGGATGCGTTTGTCGAACCCACCAATGAGCACCAGGTTCCCGTCGGCCCGCTCTGCGAATTCCCTTGGGTCACAGCCCGCGGCCCGTTCCATGGGGTCCAACGCGTCGAAGCCGGCTTCGAGGATCATCGGCAGGGCTTCCGTGACGCAGCCGCAACTGTGCAGGAGCACGGGCACGTTGTAGGAGTGAAAGAAATCAACCAGTTTCCGGTAGCACGGAAAGACGAACTCCTCGAGGCACTTGGGGGACACCAGCAGCCTCTCTTTGTACCCCAGATCCTCGCAGATGCGTATGCCGTCCGGCCGTCCGGCCTCCTCGAGCGTCACTCTAGCGTGGGCGATGTAGAAGTCGGTGACCACGTTGCAGTAATCCCGGATCCATTCGGGATCGGCGAGGAAACTCTCGTACATGCAGAAGTCCCCCAGGCTCTGCCGCATGTGTTCGAAGATGAACATGCTCCCGAAGATGGCCCACTTGCCCTGCTCCCGGCGCAAGGCCAGGCCCCGGCGGGCAGCTTCGAGTCGGAGTCGGTCGCGATCCAGCTCCAGCAGGTATGGTCGATACTCCTCCTCCCAGACCTGGCGCGAGCTCATGTGAAAACGGATGTGCTCGGGCGTCCCGGCCCGATGCTTCCAGTGCCTGAGCTCCGCGCCGCTGCCGTTACGAACGATCTGCCACTGGTCCGTCTCCTCCACCACCTCGCGATACCCCCTGAGTGGCCACAGATCGAACCCGCCGCCGACCCCGGCCCAATCGTGATCGAAGTGCACGCACGGATCCACGGGCTTCCCTTCGGAGTCGGTCGGGTAGCCCTCGCCAACCCATTTAGCGAGAGTCTGGCCCCAGATATTCTCCCGAAGCCCCATGCGTGGGGCAGAACGATTGCGGATCAGGTCCTCGATAACCGCCCATGATGTCGCCGGGCTGTTTTGCCTTTGCATGTGCATTCACTCCTATCAGGTTGCCGATGATCGGCCTCGATGGCTTTGCGATCTTTGTTCCAGACCACCTCACCCTCGAGCGTCATTTTGGTGAAGGGCATGGATGAATCGTTTGGTGAAAGACAAAGAAACTCGCTGCCGCCTTCCCTCCGGATTCTCCATGGATCAGTTCGCTTGCTTTTTCCAGAACGGGGACATGGCTCTCAATTGTTCGACGACCGGCGGTAGCTGTTGAAGGAGTTGATCGACATCCGCTTCGGTGTTGTCGCGTGAAAAGGAGAAACGAATGGCACCGTGGGCCAGGCTGTCAGGCTGGCCCATGGCGCGAAGGACGTACGACGGTTCTACCATACCAGTGCTGCATGCAGATCCCGAGGACACGCAGATGCCGGCCTTCGATAGCGAGAGCAGAATGGCCTCGCCATCGATGTAGGCGAAGCTAATGTTCGAGGTGTTCGCGACCCGTTCCGATTGCGTGCCATGGATGACACATTCGGGCACGCTACTGAGTAGCTCACATTCAAATCGATCACGCAGCGATTTGATTCTCTCTGCATCCTGGTCTCGTCTGCCGTTCAGAATCTCCATGGCTTTACCCAGGCCGGCGATGGCCGCGGTGTTTTCCGTACCC
The DNA here is from genome assembly GCA_030740295.1 of Planctomycetota bacterium. The sequence continues at coordinate 472 of JASLXP010001086.1, read as the reverse complement.
GGACGGCGTGCTCTTTCCTGCGTTCCTCCGTGGAAAAGCGGTGAGAGGCGGACACCTTTCCTCAGATACAGAATCCCGCTGCCTTTTGGACCGTGAAATTTGTGTCCCGAGATCGAGACGGCATCGGCATGCCACTCGGCCGGGTTTACTTTCATCCATCCCATGGCAATCGCTGCATCCACATGAAGGCGTGCCGATGTTGAGGTAACAATCTCACCGATCTCCTTCATGGGCCAGACGACGCCCGTTTCATGATTCGCGGCCAGCAGGCTGATAAGAGCGGTGTCCTCCCGGATCGAAGATGAAAGCTCATCCAGATTGAGCGCACCGTTTTCATTGACACCAAGGCGGGTGACTTCGTAATCCTCTTCCTGGAGCTTTTCGCACAGGCTTTTTACTGAGAGATGTTCGACCGCGCTGGTGACGATGTGCCGCTTGTCCGGATTGGCGTTCAGGATGCCGAGTATTCCGA
>JASLXP010001085.1 GCA_030740295.1 Planctomycetota bacterium | reverse complement strand
AAGCCTGCGTGCTTCTTGGCCAGGTTGAGTGCGCTCATGAGGCCGCCCACTTCATCGATCAGTCCAAGTTTCTGTGCACGCATGCCGGTCCAGACCCGGCCCTGGGCTACCTTGTCAACGTCCCCCACCGGCTTCTTGCGTCCCTTGGATACCTTGCCGATGAAAAGGTCGTACGTCTGCCTCAGCAGTGCATACATTCGGGTTCTTTCTTCATCCGTGAGTTTGTGGTGGGCCGAGAACAGCCCCGACCCCTTCCCGCGCTCGATGACTTCCACGTTCGCACCGACCAGTTCGTAGAGTTTGGTGAGATTAAACTTGCCACCAACAACACCGATCGAACCTGTGATTGATGCACGGTGCGCGACGATGGCCCGGGCCGGCATCGAGATGTAGTAGCCGCCCGACGCGGCTACATCGGACATGGACACAATCACCGGCTTCACTTTGTCCGTCTTCTGCACCTCGCGCCAGATGAGGTCGGATGTCACCACGTCACCGCCGGGGCTGTCCACTCGCAAGACCACTGCTTTGACAGTCTTGTCTGCGCGCAACCTTTTGAGGGCTTTCGCCACCGGTTCGGCTGTGATGACCTCGTCACCACCAAATAGCCCCCCGGCCGCGCTCGACACAATTGGCCCGACCGCGTAGACAAGTCCCAGCTTCGGATGCGGTGAAGAGCTCATTCCAGGCGGCTGCGAGATTTGGGTCATAAACCGCATCATTCCGCCGATGGTCGAGAAGTCGGGGCGCTCAAAAGAGTCGCCCATATATTTTTTTCTCGATACGACTTTCACCTTATTTTTCTTTTTGATGCCGGCGAGGAAATCATCCAGATAGGAAACTCTGTCGACCAGTCCTGCCTTCTTCGCTGTATCCGCGTGGTACGGCCCTCCGTCGAGGAGTTTGCGGAACTGTGCCGGCTTCAGCTTCGTTGCACTGCACACGCCATCCACGTAAGCATCGAGTATATCGTCGATCAGTTGCTCCATGGCCTCACGAAATTCCGGGGACATTTCGTTACGGGTGTAGGGTTCGCCTGCGGCCTTGTAATCGCCGACGTGAATGATTTCCGCCTCCACCCCGATCTTGTCGAACAGCCCCTTCATAAATGTGATTTCCGCGCGCAACCCCATCGTCAACAAGAAACCGGCCGGAGGCATGATGATCTCGTCCGCCGCGCTTGCCAGGAAATACTCTTTGTTCGTTCCCAGGGGCAGCCAGACCCAAACTTTTTTTCCTGCCTGCCTGACACCTTTGATCAGATCGCGAATTTCCTGGCACTTTCCCCATCCCGCACCGACCGGACTGAGGCGCACCAGAACGCCCTTTACTGAATCATCCTGCTTCACGCGCTGGAACAGGCGGAACAGTTCGAATAAATCCGTAGTGGAATCATCGCTGCCGAACATGGGCGGCATATTCATGCGTTCCTTCACCACGCCCTTGATAGTCACATCGATAATCTTGCCCATGCCGTTCGCTGGCTTCTCCGGGCCGATCTTTTCGGGGGGCTGATCCGGCGGCAGGTCGGGCGCCTGTTCCGCATGGAGCGTGGAACTGATAAAAACCGCCAGAAAAAGAAAGATGCGATGCATATATGGCTCCTGTTGGGATTTGCTGTCGTTGAGTGGAGATAGAAAACTCCAATCAACCCTGAATTTCAATGCGTATCTGAATCCATCGAACAGACCTTACCTAAAGAATGTCACACAATCGAGGAATGGCATTCTCGATAAGCATTTTAAAGCCGCTTTCGAAGCACTGAGGACGCCCTACGATACCCGCGGCGACTCAGTCCAATCATCATCTGCAAATGGTTGCACGATTTCTTTCTGATTACGGCATGCTCGTCGTGCTGCTGATACTGTGCGCGTTTTACAGCTACGCTACATGGGACGAACAGCACCCGACTGGTGAGAGCGGCGCAAGGATTCTCGCGGGTCAGATTGCCAAGGATTTTGAATCAAGCTCGACGATATTGGTTGTCGCAAGGAGCAACCAGGAAGACATCCTCTTCGCGCAGACCGTAGCGCAGGATCTCGAGTCGCATGGATTCACGGTTCTCGATCCGGTGAACGGCCAACCGGTGGATGCTCGAAAGGCGATCAGGAAACTGGTGGAAGGCGGCGGCACGATTGACGTGATCGCGTGCAACCAGGTAACCGGCGTCTGGGGCGTGTTCGACAATCTGAGCTCGAAATTTCCAACGCTCACCAGGACAGAGCTCGTCATCCCCAGCAGCTACTGGTGGCCCGACTTTCTCAAGGGCGACAACATCCTTAACGTCGCCAATCAGATTGTGGTGATCGCTATCATCGCCATTGGAATGACCATGGTCATCATCACCGGCGGCATCGATCTTTCGGTCGGCAGCCTGATTGCGCTTTCTGCCGTTTTCGCGGCCTTGCTGATTCGTGATTACGGCGGCGCGCTTGAAGCCTCGCCGCCGGCGATGGTCCTGAGCTGTATCGGCGCCATCGTCATGTGCAGCGTGATGGGCGCATTCTCGGGAACGATGGTGACCCTCTTCAGAATACCGCCTTTTATCGTCACCCTTGCCATGATGCTCGTCGCGAGCGGATTGGCCTTTATCCTTGCAGAAGGCCAGTCAATCTATCACGTGCCGGACACCTTCATCTGGCTGGGCAGAGGAACGAGCCTGTGGAAGATTCCGAATGCCGTCGTTCTGATGCTCTTTCTGTATGGAATTGCCCACATCGTCATGACGCGCATGACCCTGGGCAGATATATTTACGCAGTTGGTGGAAACGTGGAGGCGGCACGTCTGTCCGGCGTCCCGGTCAGAAGGGTTCTTCTCTTTGTCTACACCGTCTGTGGCGCTCTCGCCGGACTGGGCGGTGTCGTCATGGCATCACAGCTCAAAAGTGGTACGCCGACTTACGGGCTGATGTACGAGCTCTACGTCATCGCAGCAGTAGTGGTCGGCGGCACCTCCCTCGCAGGGGGCGAGGGCAAGGTCCTCGGCACACTGATCGGCGCCTTCATCATCGCAGTGATACAGAACGGCATGAACCTGACTGGTGTGGAAAGCTACACACAGAAAGTTGTATTGGGATTGGTCATCCTGGGAGCGGTGCTCCTCGACATGCTGAAAAAGAGCGCGTGGTTTTCAAAGAAGCTCACGGAAGCGAGTGTGTAGGCCTGGATTCTGGATTCTGGATTCTGGATTCTGGATTCTGGATTCTGGATTCTGGATTCTGGATTCTGGATTCTGGATTCTGGATTCTGGATTCTGGATTCTGGATTCTGGATTCTCGATTCTCGATTCTCGATTCTCGATTCTCGATTCAGGCTGCGACAGACCATCCAGTATCAAGAATCGAGCATCCAGCATTTCACCATTCACCATTCATTATTCCCCATTCACCGTCCTCACTCCGCTCCGCTCACCAATGCCAGTGAGCCCAACCCATAAAAAGTGTATTCAGCGTCACGGCCTTCATCCCAGATGCCGCCGCGGAAGCCGCCCGTGCCTACCTCGCAGCGTTCTACGTAATCGCGTAGCGCATCGAGTTCGAGTTCATCATCAAAACCCAGATCGGTGAGAGTGAGAAGTCCTGTGAATGTGGACAGCACATCCGCGGCAGGAATCCGGCCGTTCGCCTTCAGGCCGCCTTCCGGGCTTTGCATGCCGACGAGAAACTCGACAGCCGACGAGATTACTCCCTCCTCCACTTCACCCAGCAATACCAGTAAGGCGAGAGCCGCGGCTGTTGGATTCGTGCCGCCTTTCCGTGCCGGCTTCACTTCCACGAAACCGCCGTCCTCGCGCTGGCGTTCGAGTATGAACTCGGCAAGACGACCCTGTTCAGGAAGCTCGCGCTCGATCATCTCGTAACACAGCGCCACGAGAAACGAATGATACGTACTGCCGCTCGCGCTCTCGATGGCGCGGGCATATCCGCCGTCATCTTTGCGGTAATTTTCAAGCTCGGCAGCCACGCGATCCGGAAATGCTTCTCCTGCCTCTTCGACCAGGGCCGGGCCACCTGCATCCTTCACCACCATCGATGCGTAGAGCAACGAAAGAAAATCGATAATCGTGGCCTGATGATGCAGACAGCTTCGCAGGTAGGCACCTGCCCGAAGCGCCAACGATCCCTTCACGCTTCCGAGGCATTCCAGACCGCGAAGCGCGAAGCCGGTGTAATAAAGGTCAGAGCCGCCTTCACGGTCGGGAAAGCCGCCGTCCTCGCATTGGAGATTGTGCAGGTACCGGCCATGCCTGTTCCGAAAGTTCTCAGGGAACTGCGCCAAGGCTGCAGCAAGGCGCTGATTCAGATGCAGAAGATATGACATCAGCCTGGTGTGCCTTCCCCATCCATCACGTGCGGAGCGAAGCGTGTGCGGATCTCGTCAGGAATGGGCACCGATTCCAGACTGTTCTCCTCACCGCGTTTGCAGCAGATGGTCACAAGCCGGCCCTTTGCAAGCTCTTCATTGTCCTTAACAAACGTGAAGACATGGGTCAGTGTTTTTTCGCCCATTTTTTCGATCGACATACGTACCTCGAACTCGTCTTCGAACCGCACCGGTTTCCTGTAATCACATTGCGCACTCAGCCGCGGCCAGCCCAGAATTTCGCCGTCTCGCTCTTCATGAATACTCATGCCATGGGACCGGAAGAAAGCGTGCTCGGCCTCCTCCATCCACTTCATGAAGTCTGCAAAGTGAGCAATGCCGGCCATGTCAGTTTCGGCAAATTGGACCCGGCGTCGATAAATGAATTCGGTAGCCATGGCAGGTCTTTCTTTATGCCGAAGGCATTACGTCTTACAGCCCAGGGCTGCGAGGTTTGGGGAGCTTCCCTGAAAGGGTTGCGCCCATATCTGCGGAATCCTAACTTGCGGAATGTTGCCTGCCATTGGTAGAAGACCACTTTGAAACCGAGGCCAATACCAACATGGAAACCATCCTGAACTCAGCTTACTCAGATAATCACGAACGCAACCTCGTTGATATTTTCCTGCCCGATTCGCCCAACGGACTTGGCCTCTTCTGCATTCACGGCGGTGGATGGGGCGGCGGCAACAAAGAACAGTGGCACTCTGTTGCCCAGCATTTCTGCGATCTCGGATACTGCGCAGCATCCACGAACTACCGCCTGTCCGGCCATGCTCATCATCCTGCGCAAATCGATGATGTCCGCCAGGCTTACGCATTCTTTCAGGCAGAACTGAAATCACGGAACATCGAGGTGGCCAGGACCGCAGCAATGGGTTCTTCCGCGGGCGGACACCTCGCGGCCATGCTGGGGACAGACAGCGAAAACGCTCCGCAGGCCGTGGTTTGCTATTGCCCGGTCACTTCTGTTTGCGGCGACCTGCTGCAAATCGGCACGCTGAAGGAAGCGTACCTGAAGCTGATGGGCAGACCTGAGCCGGAAGCGGAAAACGATTATCGGGAAGCCTCTCCCGTGCTTCGCATCAAAGGCGGAGAACCGCCATTCCTTTTCATCCATGGTGACGCGGATAAAACTGTGCCGCTCGTCCAGTCCACCGAGATGGCAGAGCGACTCAGAAATGCGGGCGGTCACGCGGAGGTCGAGGTATTGCCCGGCGTAGAACACGGTTTCGGATACGGGGTGGTAACCGATGCGCAGAAGCTGTCGATTGCGAGGATGGAAGGATTCTTGAGCGAGCAGTTCGGGCTGTAGGCGTATTCGTTGCAGCAACGGCTTCAGCCGTGTCTGATTCTCCAATTGGTCAGTATTCCTAAATGAAACAACAGATGAAAGCGTTCTTAAACTGCATGGCTGGTTTGGCCCTCTTTACTGCCGGCTGTATCAGCGTCTCAGGCATTCGTTCCGGAGGAGACGAACTGGTCATCGCAACTACCGGCCATACCGCGACCATCATTGTCGTGTCACCGGAGGCCGGCAAGTTTGAAAAACTGGCAGTAGACGATCTGGCGAAATATATCGGGGTGATGTGCGGCGCCAAACCGAGCATCGCGAGCACTGCCGAGGCCATTGCAGCCGCGTTGGCCGGTGACGCGCCACTCCTCGTGATCGGTCAGGAGGCACTGAAGGCACAGCCGAAACTCGAAGCAAGGTTGAAGAGTATCGTTAAGAAGAAACCGCATCTGCGCACCGATGGCATCGTCCTCAAACGACAGGGCAATCGAGTCTACCTGGCCGGCAACAACGATATGAGCCACTACTTTGCCGCCGCGGAGTTGCTTCGCCGATGGGGATGCCGCTGGTATATCCCGACCGACTTCGGTGAGTGTATTCCGGAAATCAGAATACTGAAGATTGGAAATCTGGATTACGCATACTCGTCGCCGTTCGAAATACGGAGTTACTGGATATCGTGGATTGGGGATAACTCCGGGCGGGCAGAATTTCAGCGGCGCAACATGATGACCGGCCGCGTGGCGATGCCGCCGACCGGACACGCCCTGGGCAAGTACACCAAGGGGCTCGGAAAGGGCAGATTCAATTTTCCGATCACCGATCCCAAAACAGCCGAACAAGTCGCCAGCAAAGTCGAGAGGATGTATGCGGAAGGAAAGCCTTTCTCCCTCGGCATGGAGGATGGCTCTTACGATTCGGAATATCCGCCCGACCAGAAACTGATGAAGCTGCAATGGGACAAATACTTCATGCGCTGGTCGGTCACCGACCCGATGCTCGAGCTCTACAACAACGTCGCTCAAATCCTTCAAAAGAAGTATCCCGACAGTGGGGGCAAGATGGGTTTTCTCGCTTACGCCAACATGACCATCCCGCCTGTTCGAGAGATGAAGGCGGAACGTTCTCTCTATTGCGAGCTGGCCCCCATCGATATCGATCCAATCCACGGCATGGACGACCCGAATTCGTCCCCGCGCCAGGAATACCGTGACTTTCTGCACGCCTGGGCAAAGATCATGGATGGCCGCCTGGCCATCTACGATTACGACCAGGGCATGCTCGTCTGGCGTGACCTCCCTAATCCGTCGCACATGGCCTTCAGGCAGGATGTCAAGCATTACCGCGATGCCGGCATCCTCGGCATCAATACCGAGAGTCGCAACGCCATCGCAACCACCTTCCTCAACCTCCACATTCGCGGTCGCCTGATGTGGAATCCGGATGAGGACGTCGATGCCATCCTCGATGAGTTCTATCCAAAATTCTACGGCCCCGCGGCCGAGCCCATGCGAGCCTACTGGACAGCCATCTACGACTCCTGGGAGAAGACCATCTGCACGGAGCACGAATACTTCGTCGCCCCTGCCGTTTACACGCCAGAGGTGATGTCCCTCTTGAAAATCAACATCGAGAAAGCGGAGAAAATCATCGCCGGCATCAAGGCAAAGGGTGACAAGATGTCCTGCAACGAGAAGCTCTTCGTTCAACGCATGACGTTCACCCGGTACAGCTACGATATCATCTCCGGCTACATGAACATGGTGCGCGCCGCGGCCACCGAATGTGAATATGCGAAAGCCGTCCCCTTCGGCGAAAAGGCTCTCGCCGTGCGTGAAAAGCTCACGGACATGAGCGGCATCTTCACGACGTATCGCAAGTACAAGGTCGAGCATCGCGGGTACGCGTGGTGGCCGGGCGAGGTAAAGCAGTATCGAGAACTGATCCCGTTCGTCGATGGCACGAAAGGCAAACTCATCACGAAGCTACCCCTCGAGTGGGCGTTCCGCCGCGATAAGGAGAACAAGGGTGTTGAAAAGAACTTCGTCGCCGGCCCGATCGACCTGACCTATTGGAATGCGAACAAGGCAACCCTCACTCTCGACAATCGCAAGGACTACCCCGACGAGTGGGAATTGCTGCGCACCGATCTCTACGCTCAGGGACTCGGCATCCGTCATCCGGATCGCCAGAGCTTTGTCGGCCACATGTGGTATCGCACGGACGTGCAACTGACCGCCGAGCAGGTGAAGGGCAAAACACACCTCCGCTTCCCCGGCCTGTTCAATGAGTGCTGGCTCTACATCAACGGCAAAGAGACGGCCTACCGTAAACAGGGGAAACTATGGTGGCTCAACGACTACCGCTATGAGTGGGATGCCGACCTGACCGGGAAACTGAAGCCCGGCAAGAACACCATCGCCCTGCGCTGCAACTGTGAGCACCATCTGGGCGGGATGTTCAGGAGGCCATTCCTCTATGAGAAAACGTAATGAGTGATGAGTAATGAGTAACTTAGAACCCAAACTTACTCATTGCTCATTACGCATTACCTAACACTTCATCATGCCTACCGACCTCAGACTCAGCCGATTCAAACCACTCCCGGTCATCCTCTCCTTTGACGATTTCGACGAAGGCGTTAACGGATGGGCCGAGCTCTGCGGCAACCACAACGGAGACCTCGACCAGATTCGGCAGGTTTTC